>JANNEY010000417.1:0-49876 GCA_031379235.1 Opitutaceae bacterium
TGAACAACGCGCCGTGCCGCGGCGTGGGGTAGGGCACGTCGCCTTTGGCCACGAACCACAGGATGCGGTTCAGCTCATCCTCGGGGGCGCGATCGTATTCCGAGAAATCCATTTTCGACGACTCGCGCCAGAAGGCGGAGCGGCGCGTGTTTTTTTCCTGCAAGTCCACCTGCGGTGTGAGCAGCACGTTGTAGGCGGTCAGCACGGGCTCGCGCTGGAAGCAATTGTGCATGGGCGTGGCGCCGGCGTCGTATTGCGTGAGCGGCGGGAGACCGAGGATCAGCTCCATCGTGCGAATCATGCTGGCGGTGGTGTAGAGCGTGGAATCCTTGAAGCCGCGTTTCACGTAGGGGCTGATGACGAAGCCGATGGTGCGGTGCGCATCGACGTGGTCGGGGCCGTTCTGCGTGTCGTCCTCGATCACGAAAATCGCCATCTCTTTCCAAAATTTGGAGCGGCTCGCGGCGGCGACGATTTTACCGAGGCCGATGTCGTTGCTGGCGACGCAGGCGTTGGGCGTGAAGGCGCCGGGCGTGGTGCCGTTGGTGTGGTTTTCACCGAGCGACATGATGGTGAAGCGCGGGAGCGTGCCGGTCTCCTCCGCTTTTTTCAGATCAGCGATCCAGAAATCGACCTTGTCCATATCGCGCATGCTTTGGCGATTGCCCCACTTGCCGCGGTTGGCGGAGGGGACGCGCTGCGCGCCCTCGCCGTAATTTTTGTAGGTTACACCGTGGCGGAGGCAGAGATCCCAGAGGTAGCCGTTGGCGGGCGTGTCCATCTCCTCGTTGCCGGGGAGCTTGCCGTGCTTCGAGTAGCTCATGATCCACGAGCGCTGGTTGAAGTCGGTGGCGATGGCGGCGTCGGTCCAACTGTGCCCGTCGACGCTGACCTCGCTGTTGGAGTAGAGATTGTCGAGGAGCACGTAGTCGCGCGCGAGCTGGTGGTGGTTGGGCGTGACCTTCTCGCCGAAGATCGCGAGGTGGGGATCGCCGTTGCCGAGCGGTTTACCCGCGGCGTCGGTCAGATCGCCGAGGACCTGATCGTAGGTTCGGTTTTCCTTGATGATGTAGAGCACGTATTTGATCGGGCTCGGATCGCCGACCTTGGCGGGGATGACGCCGCCGGGTGGGATGGGTGCGTGCGTGAGCGACTCGGGCGTGTAGGGGGAATTTTTCCGCACCTGCTCCGTGTAGGCGACCATCTGCTTCGTGTCGGGCTTGGTGACAAACGACACCGAGCCCTCGAAGATTTGTCCGGGATGGTCATAGGGCGCCACGCTGTTGGCCGTGCGCGGGCCTTTCGCGAGCGCCGGGAAATTCGCGCGCGAGGCGAGGCCTTTGCCGTTGGCGATGAAAAGCGTCTGGTTGTCGGGGCTGACGGCGAGCGCGGTGGGATACCAACCGGTGGGAATGAAACCATCGACGATCGAGACGGTGTCGCCGCGGTCGGCGGCCTCCTCGACGAGGCGGTTGGAAATATCGACGACGACCACGGAGTTGTTGTCGGCGTTGGCGATGAAGAGCGTCTTGCCGTCGGGCGCGACGGCGACCGCGCACGGGGTGCTGCCCTCGGGCGACTGCGGGTAGAGCGAAGTGGAGATGACCTCGCGCGTGCCCTCCCACAGCCGGCGCGTGGGGCTCGCGGCCTCGGGCACGGCTTCGAGTTTGCCGGTCGTGATGACATGCACGGTGTTGTCGCCCGAGCACGCGACGAACATCCGGCCGTCGCGTGCGAGCGCGAGATCGTTGGGCCGCAGGCCGACGGTGACATCGTGCAGGCGGCGATTCTTCGTCGCGTCGATGATGCTCACACTGCGGCTGCCCCAGTTCGTGACGTAGAGGTGCTTGCGGTCGCCACCGAAGGCGCACGAGTGCGGATGCTGGCCGACAACGATGGTGGCCTCGTGCGCGAGGGTGTCGGCGTTGAGCACCCACACCTCGTGGTTGCCCTCGTTGCAGACGTAGAGCTTGCCGGTGTTCGGATGCACGGCGATGCCCGCGAGGAAAACGGGGGCGTCGCCCGTGAGCGGTTTCACGGGCGCGGCGGGCGTGGCTTTGCCGTCCGCGTAGTCGAAGACATGCACGAGCCCCGAATCGCCGCCCGAAACGAAGAAGCGTTTGCCGTCGCGGCTGAAGGCGAGGCCGTTCCAGCATTCCTTCAGCGGGAGAAACTGCGCGACCGCGCGCGTCTTCAGATCGATGAGCGAGACGCCCTGATCGTTGTAGCCGGCGCCGACGGAGACGAGGACGCGCTGATCGGGCGAGACGATCATCTTCAGCGGCATGTCGCCGGCGAGCCGCACGTGCTGGCCGGCGGGAGAGACGCCCCAGCCGGAATGCAGGAGATTCCGGCCGGGAACCAAGCCGGCGCGCTCGCGGACCGCTTGCGATTTCACGTCCTCATCGGCTCCACGCGTGGGCGAGGTGGCGGGATCGAGGCGTTGGGCGGAGGCGAGTGACAGCAGGCAAACGAAAGCGAGGGGAAGACGGAGGGAACGGATCATGGCGAATGGGGGGGTATGCTTCGTGTGCCGATGAATCGCGGCGATGTCGAAGCGGTTTGTGGCGAGAAGTTATTTCGGCAGCGCGATATTTTCACAAAAGAGGAATCGCCAACGGGCTCATTTTCCTGCAACTCGTGTGTTCCCCTCGGCGCGTGTCGCGCCAGCACCGCAGCTTCAACTCGTTTTACCTCCATGAACTCGCCCGCCAAGCCCGCGCTGTCTCGCCGTGATTTTGTCAAATTTTCCGCCGTCACCACCGGTGCGGCGATGGCCGCCGGCCTCGGCGCACCGCGTGCGCTCGGCGCCAACTCCGGCTCCGATCGCATTCGCGTCGGTGTCATCGGCTCGGGTGGTCGCGGCCGCGGTGCGGCGCAAAACTGCCTCGAGTCGTCGCCCGGCATCGAGATTGTCGCGATCGGCGATTTGTTTCAGGCCCAAGTCGACAGCGCGGAGGCCGCGATCCAGAAATTTGCGGCGGAGAAGAAGCTTCCGGCGCAGAAGATGCAGAAGTTTTCCGGCTTCGATAGCTACCAGAAGGTGCTGGCGGCCGGGATCGACATGGTGATTCTCGCGGCGCCTCCCGGTTTTCGTCCCACGCATTTCGAAGCCTCGGTCAACGCGGGCAAACACATCTTTTGCGAAAAGCCCGTCGCGGTCGATCCGGTCGGCGTGAGGCACTTCTTGGCTTCGGTGAAGAAGTCGAAGGAAAAGAACCTCGCGGTGGTTTGCGGCCTGCAACGCCACCACCAGTCGAGCTACATTGAGGCGATCAAGCGCATCCAAGGCGGCGAGCTGGGCGAGTTGACCGGCGGACAGTGCTTCTGGAATGGCACCGAGCCGTTTTACCGCGGGCGCACTGACAAGGACGACAAGACCGGCCAGCTCCGGTGGCCGTGGCTCGCCAACGTGAGCGATTTCGAGTGGCAGTGCTGGAACTGGTATCACTGGGATTGGATCTCCGGCGACCACATCGTGGAGCAGCACATCCACAATATCGATGTGATGAACTGGGCGTTTGGCGGGCCGCCGGTGAAATTCTACGGCATGGGCGGGCGACAGACTCGCGGCAACAAACCGGGCAACATCTGGGACAACTTTGCGGTCGAGTTCGAATATGCCAACGGCGCGCGCGTCGCCAGTCAGTGCCGCCACGCGCCGAAATCAACGCAGCGCGTGAACGAGCGGATCGTCGGCACCAAGGGCTGGTGCTTCACGGATCAGCCGGGCGAGGCGTTCTTCAAGACGCACAAGGGAGAGCTGAAGTGGAAATTCGAGGGCGCGGTGCCCAATCCCTATGTCGTCGAGCACACCGATCTCATTGCGAGCATTCGCAAGAACGCACCGCTCAACGAGGGCGAGTGGGTGGCCCACAGCACGCTGACCGCGATCGGCGGCCGCATGTCGGCCTACACCGGCCGCGAGCTCTCGTGGAAATGGCTGCTCGAAGGCTCGAAGCTCGACATCTTCCCCAAGACGATTGCGGCGGGCCCGGGACATTTCCCGGTCGTGCCGATTCCGGGGCAGACGGAGCTGGTGTAGTTTCAGCGACCAAGGAAAACGACGCAGTCAGGCGAGGAGCGAAGCAGCAGGGCAATCCCTTTGAAATTTAGGCGGGATGGCTCTGGCGAGCTTCGCTAACCGTGCAAAGACAAGGGGCGCGATGCCGTGCTCCCTTGAATGGGCGTCAAGGCAGGCGGCGATACATCCCGCCACCGAAGAACATCCGATCAGGTTTGATCGGGGTTCTCTCGTCGTCGTCCGGAAGCGCGAGGCGGCGCAGGACCGCGGTGTTTTCGGCGGTAAGGACAAGAGAGCAGCCGCGGACCTCCCAGCGCCCGCGCGTGCCGAGGGTTGAGCCGATCGAGGGCGCGGCGGCGGCCGAGAGAGTGACGCCCGTCCAGATAAACGAACCGTCAGCGCGCAGTTCGAGTCGCGTGGATACTGTTGGTTGTCCGGTGCTGGCCGATGTGGACTCGTCGCCTTCGTAGACCCCGACAAGATCCGCGGCGTTTTCAAATGGGCCGATGGCCGCGAAAATACCGCGGTCCCAAGTGAAGCCGGTGCCGTCGCGTTCGAGTTCGGCCTTGGTTTGCTTGCCATCGCTCCAGCGGATTTCGAGCTGCCGGGTGGTGAGGCGAACGATGCCGCGCGGCCCTGTGTGGGCGTCGAGATCGGCGGAGGAAAAGCCTTGGCGGAGATTCTGGTAAACCTGGCCGTCGGGCGCGAAATACCAGGCGAGCAACTCGGCTGTGCGCGTCAGCGGAAAGTAGCGGCTCATCAGGTAGAGGCCGATGGGCACGCCATCTTTGAAGGTGGCGGGTGTGGGCAATTCGGGTGCGATGGCGCTGGCGACGATCGTGGGGGTGGTGGCCGGGGGCTTTGACGACACGGGCGGAATCACAATCGCCGACTGGGCCATGGCGGCGCTGGCGTTGTGCGCGACGTTGCGAATGATTTCGGCGAATTGTGGATCGCCGTGGAGCGGCTCCAAGTCGGGATCGTTTTGGAGGTGAGCGGCGTCATCGAACCCGAGTGCGACGGCAAGCCGGAGGGCACCGAGCGCCGCGGGCAGTCGCGCACCGCCAATCTGCGTCTCAATACATGCGAGGTTGTAGTGGTGCAGCGGGTTCTGCGGCTCCCAGGCAATCGCTTGATCGCAGATGTTGCGCGCGCGACCGTAGTTTTTCATTTCCAGGGCCTGAATCATCAGCGGATAGATCGCCTCAATGGCGGCGCGGCGGCTCGCCGGATCGTTTTGCGCCGCGAGGGGCAGGGCCGTCGCGCCGAGGAGAAGGATGGCAGCGAGGAAGCGAAAGGAGAAGCCGGAGAAAGCGGGCATGATCGAAATCGAGCGGAAGTCGCCTGCACTGAAGGTGCGGTCGAGTGACGGTCGGTCAAGCGCCCCACCTTAGGCATAGTGGCTCAGTTTGAGTGGTCGCTGCCAGTCCCGCTCAGCCGGGCGCGGTAATCCAGCTGGAATTTATCCGGCATTGCCCCAGTCGCTGCGCACCGCGCCAAGAAAACAAAATCTATGCCGTGCCGCCATCAGTGGCTTCGCCGGCGGCTAAGCGGTAAAAGGGCGAGTCGCCGACCGTCCTAAGAATCTGGCGTGCGAAAGGAAGGGCCAGAGCCCCGCTCTCCTTTAGACCGCGGCGGCCATCGGCTGCTCGATACGAAGGAGGCGGCCGGAGCCGGCATCGAGCCACACAAGCGCGCCCGAAGCGGCAAGCGCGACGAGTGCACCGTCTGCCTCCCCGCGGATTCCTGTGCAGGGGCCGGCGGACTCCGGCCACTCAGCCAGCCATTGCAGGCGGAGCGCGCCGTCGAGGCAGTATAGGTTGGGCAGGCCGGGCAACAAGCCGAAGGGATGCTCACGCACGTAGTAGCACAGCGGCCCAGGCCGAAACTCCACGACAGCGGTCGCGAGGGGTAGGTAACCACCGGCGCGCGCACCGGCGCGCGTAAGTTGGCAAAGCACGCCGTCGATTACGGCCAGAGGAGGGGTCGCGTTGTTCACAAGCTGGAGCTGGGGAGGCCATCAGTTCAAGTGCGGGTCGGCGATCCATTTTTTTGGGTGGTTTCCGCGCACGTAAAAATCATGAAAGACCGGCCGAATCGGTGTTTCCGCACCGAGCGCAGGCTTGCCCGTGTCGGCGTGCGCGCCGTAGGGTCGCCTTTCACTGCATGAAAAAAGCACTGATCACTGGCATCACGGGACAGGACGGTTCGTATCTCGCCGAGCTTTTGCTCGGCAAAGGCTACGAGGTTCACGGCGTCATCCGCCGCGCCTCGACCTTCAACACGAGCCGCATCGACCATCTTTACCGCGATCCGCATGTGAACGGCGTCAAACTGCATCTGCACTATGGTGACCTCGCGGACTCCGTGCAGATGGTGAAGCTCCTCTATCAGCTCCAGCCTGATGAGATCTACAACCTTGGTGCGCAGTCGCACGTGCGTGTGTCCTTCGACATTCCGGAATACACGGGTGATGTCGTGGGTGTGGGCGCGGTGCGCATTCTCGAGTCGATTCGCGAGGCCGGTCTCGTGAAGAAATGCCGTTACTATCAGGCCTCGTCCTCCGAGATGTTTGGCAAGGTGCAGGAAGTGCTGCAGACGGAGAAGACGCCGTTCTGGCCGCGCTCGCCCTACGGTTGCGCCAAGATGTATGCGCACTGGCTCACCGTGAACTACCGCGAGAGCTACAATCTCCATGCTTCCAGCGGCATTCTCTTCAATCACGAGAGCCCGCGCCGCGGGGAGACTTTCGTCACGCGCAAGATCACGCGTGCCGCCACCCGTATTAAGCTCGGTCTCCAGGAAAAGCTCTACATGGGCAATCTCGACGCCAAGCGCGACTGGGGCTACGCCAAGGAATACGTCGAGATGATGTGGGTCATGCTCCAACAAGACCAACCCGACGATTATGTGGTCGCGACCAACGAAGCGCACACCGTGAAGGAATTTATCCAGGAAACGTTCGGGCTCCTGAACCTCGATTGGGAGAAATACGTGAACTACGATGCCCGTTACGAGCGTCCCGCCGAAGTCGAACTCCTCATCGGCGATCCGGCGAAGGCCAAGCGGCAGCTCGGCTGGGAGCCGAAAGTGAAATTCAAGGAGCTCGTGAAGATTATGACCGAGGCCGACCTCGAACTCGCCAAACGCGAGGCGCAGATCGCGCAGCTCCCGGCGGTGTCGCGCACGCCATTCGCGTGAAGCGATTCAAGCGTTGAACCACTAATGCCCACTAATCTTGGGGAATAGCGGAAATTCAGGCCCGCGTGGATTGAATTCCACCCATTCCCCTTCATGAGTGTGCATTAGTGGTTTTTCAGAAATGAAATTATTCATCGCAGGTCACAACGGCATGGTTGGCGGCGCGCTTGTGCGGCGCTTTCAGCGCGAGTCGGGCGTCACGCTTCTGCTCCGCTCGCGCAAAGAACTCGACCTCGGTAGTCAGGCCGCCGTCGACGCGTTCTACGCCGTAGAAAAACCCGATGTCGCGATCATTGCGGCGGCGAAAGTCGGTGGGATTCACGCCAACAACACCTATCCCGCCGAGTTCCTCTTCGATAATCTCGCGATCGCGGCCAACACGATTCACTCCGCGCACCGGCACGGCGTGAAGCGCCTGCTCTTCCTCGGCAGCTCGTGCATTTATCCGAAGCACGCGCCGCAGCCGATGCCCGAGGATTGCCTGCTCACCGGCCCGCTGGAGCCGACCAACGAAGCCTACGCCATCGCCAAGATCGCCGGCCTCAAGCTCGCGCAATCCTACCGCAAACAATTTGGCGTGCTCTTCCATTCGGCGATGCCGACGAATCTCTACGGGCCCGGCGACAACTATCACCCGCAGAATTCCCACGTCCTCCCCGCGCTCATCCGCCGGTTCGACGAGGCGCGCGAAAAAAATCTCCCCGAGGTCGCGGCCTGGGGCACCGGCACGCCCAAGCGCGAGTTCCTCCACGTCGACGATCTCGCCGACGCCTGTGCGTTTCTCCTCCGTCTCGAAAATCCGCCCGACTGGATCAACGTCGGCACTGGCACCGACGTGACGATCCGCGAGCTCACCGAGACCGTCGCTGCCGTCACCGGCTACAAAGGCCGCATCGCCTGGGACGCGACGAAGCCCGACGGCACGCCGCGCAAACTCATGGATGTCTCGCGCCTCACCGCTCTCGGTTGGCGCGCGAAGATTGCGCTGCGCGAAGGTGTGGAAAAGACCGTCGCCAGCTACCGCGCCGAGCAGGCCGCGGGCATGCTGCGGGGTTGATCGGTGGTCGTCGAAGGGATGGCGAGGTCAGGGTAGGGTGGACTTGGGGGCGCTCATTTCGTTGAGAAAAGCCCGCCGACCTCAATCCGTGCGTTTCAGATCGAGGCCCAGCTGTGCTCGTGTGTTACAGCACCCTCCGCCTCCTGCTCAACCTGCCCCCACCGCCCCGCTGGGCTTTCACGGTCGTGGCGCTGGGCGTGTGCGCGTTTTTTGCTGAGCGTCGACGTCCGGATCTGCACGCCGGAGCATGGCCTCACGAAATTCCGCCGCACCGGGCAAGAGTTTGAGGCTCGCGGAACGGTTGTTTTCGCCGCTGGGCTGGGCCGGGCTGGCGGGCTACGCGGTGCCGCTGCCAACCTGCGGGGTGATTGAGGCGATGCAGGCCTCGCTGACGGATCGGCCGAGTTTTACACTCCTCCGCGCCGCGATCACAGCCGGAGGGCACGGCCGGCGCGGGCGTGCTCGCGCTCGCAGCGCTGGTGCGATCGACCTCGCTCGTTGGGCTCGTGGGTCTGGCGGAGTTTTCGCCGCCATGGGGCCAACGCGCTCCACCTCAAGCCGTGTGTTTCCGCGCCCCCCCTGTTTGCGGCCTTGTGCTTTGCGCAAAGCTCCTTTCCCTCAGCTGCTCATTCTTTTTCGAATGCTCTCCACGGAAAACTTAAACCAAATCGAAGGAATCAAGAAGCGCTCGGGGCATCTATGGAGGTTTCTTTGACTGCGATCAAAAGCAGCGGGAAATCGAGTCGATGGACGCGCAGATGGGTGCGCCCGATTTTTGGTCGAGCAATGAGCGCGCCCAAAAACACATCGGTAAGCTGAACGGCCTGAAGAAGGCCGTGTTGCCCGTCGTCGCCTTTCAGAAGAAAATCGATGACATCGGGCTGATGCTTGAGCTCATGGCCGGCGAAGACGCCGCCGCGCAGGACGCTTACAATACGGAGCTGAAGGGCACGCTCACGACCCTTACGGCCGAGCTGGACGAACTCGAGATCGCGTCGTTCCTTACCGGCCAGTTCGATCGCAACAATGCGATTTTCTCCATTCAGGCGGGCGCGGGCGGCACCGAATCCAATGACTGGGCCGACATTCTCTTTCGCATGTATGCGCGCTGGGCCGAGCGGCGGAATTTTCAGATCGAGCTGATGGACGTCCAGCCCGGGGACACCGCCGGGATCAGCAAGGCCACGATCCTCATCAAGGGCGAAAATGCCTACGGTTACGCGAAGGCCGAGCGCGGCGTGCACCGCCTCGTGCGCATCAGCCCCTTCGACTCGAACAAGCGCCGGCACACGTCCTTTTGCGCGGTCGATGTTGTCGCCGAAATCACCGACGAGATCGATGTCGAGATCGCGGAGAACGACCTGCGCGTCGATGTTTACCGCTCGTCCGGCAAGGGCGGGCAGGGCGTCAACACCACCGACTCGGCGGTCCGCCTCACGCACATTCCGACCGGTATTGTGGTGGTCTGTCAAAACGAGCGTTCGCAGATCAAAAACAAAGCGACGGCGATGATCGTGCTCAAGGCCCGCATCTACGAGAAAAGGCAGGACGAGCAGCGCGCTGAGATGGACAAGTTCTACGGTGAGAAAGGCGAAATCGGTTTCGGCGCCCAGATCCGGAGCTACGTGCTCCAGCCCTACCAGATGGTTAAGGATCTCCGCACCGGCATCAGCACGAGCGACACGCAGGGGGTGCTCGACGGCGATCTCGATCGCTTTGTGAACGCGTGGCTGCGCGCCGGCTGTCCGCGGCATCGGAACAAGGATATTCAGATGGAGGAATAAACTCCTGAAGGGGGGAAGCTGGGAAACCCGGAAAAACGCGGCTGAATTTTCCTTTCCTAGTTTTCTCGCTTTCCTCTTCGCCCATGTCCGGCCTCGCCTACGAAACGATTCAGAGCGCACTTGCCGCGCAGCCGTTGTTTGAGGCCAAGACGTGGCAGCTTTCGCCCGAAGCGTGGCCGCTCACGGTCGAGCAGCACGCGCAGCTGGAGGCGATCGGTGAAGCGTGCTACGAATTTCATCAGGCGCTCGAGACGCTTTATCTGCGCTCGGCCACGGGGAAAAATCTCCTGCGCAACAAACCGCTGCTGGCGCCGTGGGTGGCTGACTACCTGGACCGCGGCAAGCCGCCCGCGCTGGTCGCGCATGCGCGCGATCCGAAAAATCGCGGGGCGTTTCCGCCCGTGCTCCGGCCGGATTTGCTGCTGACGGATGAGGGCTTCGTGTTGACCGAACTCGACTCCGTGCCGGGTGGCATCGGGCTCACGGCATTTCTCAACCGCCTGTATGCGGGCGCCGCGTCCTCAACGATCCTCGGTGCAGACGACGCGATGGTCAAAAATTTCCACGCCGCCCTCGCTGCGTTGCGCCCCGGCCAGCGCAACCCCGCCATCGCGCTGGTGGTGAGCGACGAGGCCGCGACCTACCGGCCCGAGATGCAATGGCTCGCGCACCAGCTCCAGCTGCAGGGCAAGCGCGTCTTCTGCGTGAAGCCCGAGGATTTGTTTCCGCTGGAGAACGCGCTCTTCGTCGACATCGAGGGCAACCCCGAGAAGATCGATGTGCTCTACCGCTTCTTCGAGCTGTTCGATCTGGAGAATATCCGCACCCAGAAATTCATCTTCGAAGCGTGGTCGGCTGGCGAGGTCGCGATTGCGCCGCCGATGCGGGCGTTTCAGGAGGAGAAACTTTCCCTGGCGCTATTCCACCATCACCTGCTGCAGGATTTTTGGGGCGAAACCTTGAGCGGCCGGGCCCTGAAACTCCTGCGCACCCTGATTCCGCCCTCGTGGATTATGGATCCTGCGCCGTTACCGCCGGGCGCGGTGCTGGAGGGCCCTCGGGTCGGCGGCCGGGCGCTGACGGATTGGCGGGATCTCGCCGGAGCTTCGCAGAAGGAACGCGACCTCATCATCAAAATCAGCGGCTATCACGAAACGGCGTGGGGCGCCCGCAGCGTGGTGCTCGGGAGTGACTGCTCGCGGGAAGAATGGCAGCAAGGTGTCGAACACGCGCTGGAGTTGGCGCCGTCGAACCTGCACGTGCTGCAAGCCTACAAGAAACCGCGCCGGCTGGAGCACCCGGTTTTTGACCGTCTGGATGCGACGAAAGAACCGGCGGTCGCGGTCGGCAAGGCGGGCCGGCTCCGGCTCTGCCCGTATTACTTTCTAATCGAAGGCAAGCCGCGGCTTTCGGGTGCGCTCGCCACGTTTTGTCCGCCGGACAAAAAAATAATTCACGGGATGCAGGACGCGGCGCTGTTGCCGTGTCGCGTCGTGGCGTGAGGAAGGTGGAGCGCGTTGCCCTCAACGCGCTTTGTCCGAAGCAAGTCTGCGCCTCACCAACCAGAGGGTTGGCGCAACGAGCTCCACCTGATGCGCGCGGTCAGGCCGCGACGGCTTTGCCGAGGGACTGCGCGGGCGATTTCGTGCTGGCGGCGGCGAGGGTCTGGAAGAAAGCGTCGCGGCGCTCGCGGGCGACGACGACATCTTTGGTGCCGAGCGAGCGGCGGATGCGCTCCTTGGTGAAAGGCGTCGGGTGAACGGTGTAGTGCAGGAACCAAGTCCCGTGGTTGTTCCACAGGTGGTGATTGGCGTTTTCCGTGCGGACACGGATGCCGGGGAGGGTGGCGAATGCGTTCATGAAGCGTGATGTTCTTTGTGGGAGTTATCGCGCGTCAGGTTTTGAAAACAAAAAACCGATCTGGGCATCAGATCGGTTTCGTCTTCGGGAGCGTTCTTGGTTCGCCACCCTGGAAGGGAAGCGCACATCCGGGGTTTCCCCCGATCCACCGTGGCCGCTCCCGGCCCGGTTGGCGGAGCCGGCTTTTTAGGGCCGACTCGTTCCTGATGCGAAAGTGAACCTGCGCATCAATTTTTTGCCGTCCAGACTTTTTTTCGGTGATTTTGCCTGACCGACAGGCGAGCCGCGCTGCCCCGTTTTCCCCGCCGCCGAGAAAAGCACGCTTCGGCGCGGGGCGTCTCGGGGTTACTTCTTCGCGTGGTCCCTGGCGTAGTGTTCGGCCAGCAGGTCGTGGCCAAAGTCGCCCTTGAAATCGCGGAAGGTGCTGTGGACGTGGTTGCCGTTGCCCTGCGCGTTGTCGAATTCGATCAGGAAAGTCGGGCCCTGAATGCGGTAGTAAGTCTGCTGGCTACGGTCGAGGCCGCCGGCCCACGCGAAGGTCAGGTTGTCCAGACCAGCGGCGGAGATCTTGGCGAAGTTTTCCGCGGCGAGCTCGGGGCGCCAACGGGCGAGGTGGTGTTTCACGAGTGCGACGAGCTTTTCGCGTTGCGCGGGCGTGAGCTGCGGCGCGGCGATACCGGCGGGGGAGAGCGGCTCGACGCGTTTTTTGTTCGTCGTCACGATTTCCGCCAGTGCCTTTTCCGCGATGATCGCGGTCTTGCGCTGGGCGGGGTCGAGGGAGTTCACGAGCGCGATGCCCATGTCTTCGTCGCCGCCGAGCACGCGTTCGCCTTTGCGCGGACCGGAGCGGACTTCGGCGGGGTTGGTGCCCATGAAGCCGGGGGCGAAGAAAACATGCTTACCGTCGACGACCGTGAAATTGAAGGACATGTGGTGCCCCTCGAAGCGCCAGCCCCACGACTTGTCCGCAGCGGGCTCGCCAAAGATCGTCACGAAGTAGTTGACCGGATCCCGGACCTGCTTGGGGTTGGCTTTCTCCGCCTCCTTGAGAAACAACTCGAGCTGCATGATGGCCTGCGCTTTCGCGAGACCAGTGTGGCTGAGCCCGGTGCGGAGGAGCGCGATGCCGAGTGCGCCCTGCTCCGGCGTCATCTTTTTCAACGGCAGACCCTGTCGCGCGACCGGGACAAAATTCCAGTTCTCGCGCTCGGCGTCGGTGAGCGGGTAGGTGGCCTGTTTCTTTTGGTCGGCGTTGAGTGCGCCGAGGAAACTGTTGGCGGCGGCGGTCATTTCGGCCGGAACTTCATGCGCGCGCGCCACGGACGCGGCGAACAGGGCGATACAAGAGAGGAGGAGTCGGGGATGGGGGCTCACGTTGGCGTTAAGCGCGAAAAGACCTTGCATAGCAAGGGCGCAACGGGTGGTGGGGACGGTAAATTCGTCGGACAATTCGACCGATGGGCCCTCGGCGTTGTGCGAGATGGCCGAAAACGTTGCGCCCCGCCGGATCGTGGGTTTCGTAGGCGGCGATGAGTTCCACCACTCCCATTCCTTCAGCGCCCGAGTCGGCTTCTTTGCCGACGTCGAGTCAGCCGGCCGGATTGCCGGAGGGCGTGCGTTTGGGAAATGAAAATCTTGTGCTGCTGACCGCTCCGGCGGGCGCGAAGGTCGCCGCGCTCATTGCGCGCGAGCAGCAGGGCGGATTCCTGCGCGTCGCGATCAGCGGCGGTGGCTGCAATGGCCTTAGCTACAAAATGAAGTTCGTGCCGGAGCCGCGGCGCGGCGACATTTTGGTGCGCTCGGCTGGCGTCCCCGTGGTGGTCGATAGCAAGAGCGCGCTCTACCTGAAGGGCACGCATCTCGACTATTCCAACGCGCTCGTGGCTGGTGGCTTCAAATTTTCCAACCCCAACGCCAAGGCCAGTTGTTCCTGCGGCGAGAGCTTCAGCGTCTGAGGAGCGGTGTAGGGCGCTCCGACCTCGGCTAAATAACCCTTGCTCCCATTCGCGGTCCCGGCGAGAAGCGTTGGGACCAGACACCAATCCTTATTGATGGCCAATTCGTTCCCTTCCGCCGGCGGCGGCCGCCCCGGTTCCTACCAACGTCGCAACGTCGACCCGTTTGCGGCCATTCGCCGCAACCATCGCATTAAGGTCCCGCAGGTGCGGGTCATTTCTCCTGAGGGCAAACAGCTCGGGATTCTCGACACCGCCAAGGCGGTAAACCTCGCGCTCGAAAACGGCCTCGACCTCGTTGAGGTCGCCCCCAACGCCGTCCCCCCGGTCTGCCGCATCCTCGACTTCGGCAAATACGTCTACGAAGAGCAGAAGAAGCAGTCGCACGTGAAATCCGTTGCGAGCAAGATCAAGGAAATCGAATTCACCGCGCGCATCGCGCAGCACGATTTCGAGACGAAGCTGCGGCACGCGGAAGAATTCCTCGATCACGGCAACAAGGTGAAGATGCGGCTCAAGTTCCGCGGGCGCGAGATGGCGCACACCGAACTGGGCTTCGATTTGATGAAACGCGCGGTGGCTGATCTGGCTGGCATGGGCCATCCGGATGCCGACCCCAAGCTGATTGGGCGCAACATCCACGTGATGCTCACGCCGCTCCCGGTGAACAAGCGCAAGCCCAAGTTTCACGAGCCGGACGAGAATCGCGCCGAGCACGTCGCGGGCGACGATCACGAGGAAGAAGCCGAGCCGAGTTCAGGCTCGAATTCGCCGTCGGCGACCTCGTAGGCTGCGCGCCGCCATGGCTTCGGCGGCGTCCCGGTTTCTCGCATTCGTGCTTTTGTCGCACGTGCCGCTTTATTGTGGCGCGGCGGAAGCGTCGCCGCGTTCCGCTCCGACCCGCCCTGGCACCCCCGCTCCGGCGCCGGTGCCCGGCTCTGCGCTCGCCACGCGGAAATTTGGCGCTGTCGATTATGTCGCGTTGGGTGATGTCGCCACACGCCTCGGCCTCAAGCTGGCTTGGGTCCAACGCGGCCGCAAAGTCTCGCTGACCGGACCTGCTGCCCGGGCGGAATTGGAAAACGACAGCCGCGACGTCTCGGTCAACGGTCTCCGCGTTTTCCTCGGTGATCCCGTGCTCGCGTCCGGTGGCCAGCTTTTTGTCAGTCGCATCGATTTCGAGCGCTGTCTTACCCCGCAGCTCCGGCCGGGCTTTGGCACGCCTCCGCTACCCGTGCCGAAAACGATCGTGCTCGATCCGGGCCATGGCGGAAAAGACAATGGCACGAGCACGAACGAGAAGGCGTTTGCGCTCGATGTGGCGCGGCGCACTCAAAAAATTCTGGCCGCCTACGGCCTGCGGGTCGCCCTGACCCGCGACGCCGATGTCTTCCTCGATCTCGCGGAGCGGAGCACGAAGACCAATGCCGCCCGCGCGGACCTGTTTGTCAGCATTCACTTCAATGCCGTGGCGAACGACACCAGGACGTCCGGCGTGGAGGTCTACACGTTCGCGCCCAAGACCCAGCATGCGACCGGCTGGCTGGGTAAGAAGGACGATCCCGATCTGGAACGCTCCGACATGCCGATCAATCGCTTCGATCATTGGAACGCGGTGCTCGCGCAATCGATTCACCGCCGTTTCGTCGGCGATTTGAAGGCCTACGATCGTGGCCGCAAGCTTGCCCACTGGGGCGTATTGCGCGGGCTGGAATGTCCCGGCGTGCTGGTCGAATGCGGGTTTCTGACGAGCACGGCTGAAGCGAAAAAAATCGCCACCCCCGCTTACCGGCAAAAGATCGCCGAGGCGTTGGCGGTCGGAATTCGCGACTACGTCGCGACGGTCGAAGGCTTGCAGCCGAAACCCGCGACCGTGGCGCGAGCACCGTCGCCTTAAGATTTTATTCCCATGCGTTACATCTCTCCTTGTCTCCCCCGGACGGCGCTGCTCGCCCTCATTCTCGTCGCCCCCGCGCTGCGGGCGTGGGATGCCGAAGGCCATCGCATCGTGAACCAGCTCGCGCTCGCCGCGCTGCCGGCCGATTTCCCGGCGTTCGCGCGCGAACCGGCCGCGGCCGAGCGCATCGTGTTTCTCGCCAATGTTCCCGATCGCTGGCGCAACGTCGATCCGGCGCTGCGGCAGACCGGCGGGAGCTGGACGGATCATTATTGCGACCTCGAATATCTGACCGACGCCGGGCTCGATCCGCGCAAGGTGCCGTCGCTCCGGCTCGACTTTGTCTTGGTTTTTGCCGCCGGCCGCATCGCCAATTCCGGTAAATTCCCGATGATCGATCCGGCGAAAAATACCGACCATACGCGCGAGTGGCCGGGCTTTGCGCCGTGGGCGATCGCCGAATATTATCACAAATTGCGCTCCGCTTTCGCCTACCTTAAAGCGTATCAAGAAGTCGGCGGCACGGCGGAGGAAATCGCCAATGCGAAGGCCGACGTGATCTACATCATGGGCGTGATGGGTCACTATGTCGGTGACTGCGCGCAGCCGCTGCACACCACGGCGCATTTCAATGGCTGGGTCGGCGCGAATCCCAACGGCTACTCCACCTGGCCTGGTCTCCACTCTTGGATCGATGGCGGCTTCACGGCCAAAGCGCGCGTCAAGACGGCCGACCTCCTTCCGCGGATCACGGTGGCTGAGCCGATCGCGCTGCCTTCGCGCACGGATGGTCGCGACGCGTTTTTCGTGGCCGCGATGGACTACCTGCTGGCACAGCATGCCCTGGTCGAGCCGCTCTACCGGTTGGAAAAAGACGGCAAGCTCGGCCACGGCGAGCAGCCCATCACCGACGAAGCGCGCGCGTTTTTCGAGGGCCAGTTGCTCAAGGGCGGCACCATGCTTGCCCGCGTCTGGCTTACCGCTTGGCAAACCGCGCCGGTGGACACCTATCTCCGCACGCAGCTCGGCAAGCGCCAGCAGGCCGCGGCCGGTGGCAACACCGTGCCGTGAACGCGCCGACGCTGCTCCTGGTGGCGCTCGGCGGGGCGCTGGGTTCCGTGGCGCGGGCGCTTGCCGGAATCCTGATTCCCACGGGCCGGCTGCCCTGGGCGACGCTGCTTGTGAATGTCGCGGGTTCGCTGCTCATCGGTTGGTTGATCGCGCGCTTTGCCGAGCCGAACGCAGCCAGCCTGCGCGCGCAGAGTTTCTGGGTTGTCGGCGTGTGCGGTGGCTTCACGACTTTCTCTTCGTTCAGCTGGCAGACGATTTCCCTGATGCAAAAAGGCGACTGGCTCGCCGCTGTCGCCAACGTCCTGCTTTCCGTCAGCCTCTGCCTGCTCGCGACCTGGGTCGGGTGGAGACTCGGGCAGTGAAGCTCTCGTTTGGACGTGCGTCGCTTCCGTTGCGGCTGTGGCCGCGGTGGAATTGGGGCGCTACCACTGCAAGCGGCTCGACGGCAGACCCAAAATTTGGATCGTCTTCGTCGCCCACGACCACTGGTCGGGGTCGGCCTGGGTGAATTTCACGGGTTGGCGCTCGGCGGCCATCGCGGCAGCTTGGGGAAGGTCGAGGAAGCGCAGGACGTTGAGGTAGTCGGGGCCGGTCATATGGGACGCGGGTGGAGAAACGAGTTCGATGCCGGCGAGCCCGTCGGTGAAGAGTGAGGCGTAGAGCGCGTTGATGGCTTGGTCGCGATAGCCGACGAGGGTAATCGGCGTGTCGCCGAACAGCTCCTTGCTGCGCAGGGCTGCGACGGCGCGGCGTATGTCCCACACGCGCATCGAATCGACGGTCTGGCCGAGCAGCATGTAGCGGCGGCGGACTTCGATTTGATCGGCAGCCGAGAGAGCCGATCTTGTTAGCCCGATGCCGCGTGGAAGGTAAAACGCGACGGCGAGTTCACCAGTGTAGATTTTTTCAATCGTGGTGCCGTTGAGATCGTCGAAAAGATGGGTATCGGAGATGAGCAGAAGCACCTTCTTTGGTTTCGGAGCGGCGAGGTCGTAGGACTTGTGAATCGTGAGAGACAGACGAACCCCTTGGTGAGAAGTGAAGCCGAAGGTATCGACTCGGCGCGCGTGAGCAAAATCTCCGCCTAGGGCCCGGATTTCCAGCGCCTCTCCCTCCGCCGGCCATCCGCGAAACACTTTCTCCCGCAGCGCGCGCATCCACGCGTCGCGTTGCGCCGTCCAAGCTGCGGCGTTGGCGGGCACGGGCGGGGCGGCCATCGGGACGAAGGTGTCGTGGATTTTCGTTGTGCGTTCATCCTTCGGTTCGCCGCCGACGGGGAAGACGCGGAGCTGTTTCGGCGAGAACAGTTTTTCGGCAGCGACCTTCACGAGCGTGTCGGGCTCGCCCTTGAGCCAGCGGTTGAACCAGCGGAAAGCGGGGACTTGCAGGTCCTGCGTGTCCTTGTGCGGGCCCTCGGTGATGAGGAGGCCGAGTTTGTCGCTCGCCTGGTGCAGCGCGTAGAGGCGCGAGAGTTCGCCGTGCACGCGCATGACACCGTCGAGCGGGAAAATCGTGTCCTTGTCGGAATTCGCGAGGAGGAGCGGGCGTGGGGCGAGGAGCGCGGCGAGCTTCGTGTAGTCCCAGCGATAGGTGTTAACCATGAACATGCAGTCGCAGTGGCCTTTCACGACGCCATCGACGACGTGATTGTGGAGATCGGTGATGCCGGCGACGGGCACGGCGACCTTGATGCGATCGTCGAGCGCGGCCGTATACCACGTGTAGGCGCCGCCGCCGGAGCGGCCCGTCATGCCGATCTTTTCCGGGTCCACCTCGGGGCGCGACTGAAGGTAGTCGAGCGCGCGGATGCCGTTCCACGCCTCGACGCCGGCGGGCGTGTAGCCGCGCGAATGCCACCACCACATCCCGAGGCGCTTGGTGCCGTGATGCGCGCCCTCGAGCTCGCCGAGCTGGATGGTGTCGATCGCGAGGCAAACGTAGCCGTGGCGCGCGAACCACTCGCCGTGGTGCTGGTAGCCGGTCTTGTTGCCCAGGCTCGCCGCGCCCTCCTTCACGACGGCGTGGCCGCACCCGTAGAGGATCGCGGGCGCGCGGCCGGTGAGTTTTTTCGGGACGTAGAGATTGGCCGTCACGTAGAGGCCGGGCAGCGACTGATAGTGGAGCTTCTCGACGAAAAACTCCGCGTGCTCCACGCGGCCCGTGATGGTCGGCTTGAGGTCGGTGCGCTCGGGGCGGGGCGAGAGGCCGAGCATCTCGAAGAGTTGTTCGCGATACTCCGCGCGATGGTCGGTCCAGTCGCGCAGCGTTTTCACGTTCGCGAGCGAGTTCGCGGCGAGCTTCGCCGTCTCGGTGCGGAAATACTCGGCGAACATCTGATCGGCGGCGTTAGGTTGCGACGGCGCAGGAGCGGCGGCAGCAGCGGCGCGGACGAACGGCGTCGTGAGCAACAGGAACGCGGCGACGGCGAGAAGGTGGAGCGCGCCGGTGCTGAGGTGGAGCGGCTTGACCCCAAGACGCTGGCTCGAACTCGGGCGCGCCCTCTGAAAGCGCGTTGGGGGCAACGCGCTCCACCTCGGACAGAATCGATGCGTGTTCATGTTAGGGGGCGGGCCGGGTGATCCGGGAGATTGAAAACAGGGGTGGAATGGCGGACGCTCCCCGCAGTCGAGCCCAGCCCCCGTCTATGCGCAAAAACTTTCTCGCCCCGCTTCTCCTTTCCCTCGCTGCCGTCAGCGTGGTCGTCGCGCAGTCGCCGTCCGCGCCGCCCGACGCGATCTTCGTCAACGGCCACGTCGTGACGGTCGATACCGACTTCAACGTGCGCGAGGCCTTCGCGATGCGCGCCGGCCGTATCGTCGCGACCGGCACCTCGCGCGAAATGCGGGCGCTCGCGCGCGACGGCGTCACGACCGTGCGGGATCTAGGCGGACGCTGCGTGCTGCCGGGGCTGATCGACTCGCACGTGCATGCGCCGGCGGCGGCGATGTTTGAGTTCGACCACGAGATTCCCGACATGGAGACCATCCGCGACGTTCTCGATTACATCGTGGCGCGCACCAAGGTCGTGCCGGAGGGCGAGTGGATTTCGTTGCAGCAGGTGTTCATCACGCGGCTGCGCGAAGCCCGCTTCCCGACGCTCGCGGAACTCGACGCCGTCGCACCGAAGCATCCGGTGAATTTCCGCACCGGGCCGGACAACATGCTCAACACCCTTGCGCTCCAGAAATGCGGCTTCGACCGCAGCTGGGCGGTGAAAGATGGCGGGCCCGGCCACCTCGAGAAGAACGCCGACGGCGAGCCCAACGGCCTCGCACGCGGCATCAGCCGCTACATCACCATGCGCACGCGCAGCCGCAATGCGACCGAGGCTGATCACCAACGCCGGTTGCGCGAGCTGTTCCGCGACTACAACCAGATCGGCTTCACCGCCGTGGCCGACCGCGGTGCGAATCCGGAGTCGATGAAGCGCTATCAGGCGCTGCGCGACGCCGGCGATCTCACGGTGCGCGTGGCGCTCTCCTACACGTTGCCTCAAGTCGGCCCGATGGACTCGATCCTCGCCGCGATCGACCGGGTCGCCGCGGATCCGCTGCGCAAGGACGATGGCTGGCTGCATCTGATCGGGACGAAGGCATTCATCGACGGCGGCATGTTGACCGGCAGCGCCTACATGCTCCAGCCGTGGGGCCGCAGCGAAAACTACGGCATCCGCGACGACACCTACCGCGGCGTGCTCAACATCCCGCCCGACCGCCTGCTCGAAATGGTGCGACGCGTGGCGTCGCACGGCATGCAATTCACCGCGCACGCGCAGGGCGACGGCGCGGGCGCGGTGTTGCTCGACACCTACGAGCAGGTGAATCGCGAGATTCCGCTCCGCCCGCTGCGCATGGGCATCACGCACTCGAGTTTCATGACCGAGGCGGCGGTGAAAACATCCGCGCGGCTCGGCGTCGTGCTCGATATTCAGCCTGCCTGGCTCTACCTCGACGCGCGCACGCTCGTCGGCCAGTTCGGCTACGATCGCCTGCGCTGGTTTCATCCGCTGAAGAGCATCCTCGCCGCGGGTGGCATGACCGGCGGCGGCTCCGACCACATGCTAAAAATCGGCGATCTCCGCGCGATCAACTTCTACAATCCCTTCCTCGCGATGTGGACGACGATGACGCGTCGCGCGATGTGGTATGTCGGCCAGCTCCACCCTGAGGAAGCGCTCACGCGCCGCCAGGCGATCGAGTTCTACACCCGCAACAACGCGCACCTGATCTTCTGGGAAAACGAGATCGGCTCACTTGAGCCTGGAAAACGCGCGGATTTCATCGTGGTCGATCGCGATTTGCTCTCGTGCCCCGTGGACGATGTGAAAGACACGCGCGTGCTGGAAACGTGGATCGAGGGTCGGAAGGTTTTCGGGCGGTAGAGTCCTTTGCCGCGGTGATTTACTCGGACCGGTTCGGGCGATTTTTTGCGACGAAGGTCCGTGCGTGCTCGCTCCGGCTGAGACCGGCGTCGGCCGCGGCGGCGACTTGCGCCAGCTGCTCGTAGTAAAGGATCGCTTTCGACGGGTTGCCCGCGCGCTCGGCGGCAAGGCCAGCTCCATACAACGTGTTGAAACGATTCGGACTGGCGACGAGCACGGCTTCAAACGCCACGAGCGCTTCCGCGGGTCGTCCCACCTCGAGCAGCATGTCCCCCAACAAATCGCCGGCGGGCAGCACTTCGCCGGGCGTGACGGCCTCTTTGTCCGTCGTGGACTCAAGCTGGGTCGCGCGGCGCATCAACGCGATGGCCTCATCCGGGTTTTTCTCCGCCAGCTGCACCCACGCGCGTGCGGCGAGGAGCTGGGTCTCCGCCTGCGAAATCCAATAAGGCGCGCGGCCGGCTGCAGCCAGTTCACGATGGACGCCTTCGAGCTTGGTGATCTCGGTGCGGGCGGCGGCGAGCTTTCCGCTGCGTGCCGCACCGATCGCCCGCGCGAAATGGCCGATCGAGTCGCAATTGAGATAGGTCTGGCCCCAGGCAAACGCGGCGGGCTGATGGAGCGGTAGTTCCGCCGCTTCGCTCCAAGCCTGTCGCTCCAACGCGTAACGCGCCGGAATGGCGGCGAAGGCAAACGCGATCGCCGTGGGCGCCGCGGCGGAATACGGCGGCCGCAGCGCGAGCACTCGACGGCGAATCGTGTCTGCTTCCCGATACTGGCCGCGTTGCAGATACGCATAGGCGAGGTAGTCGAGCGCATGGGGTTGGTGGCTGTCGGTCACGCCGGCGACCTCGCTCAGTTTCCGCGCCGCCTCGGCCGAGCGCAGGTTGAAGTCGATCGACTTCTCCCACAGGCCGCGGCGGGTGAAAATATGCGTGGGCATGTGGAGAGCGTGCGGCACGTCGGGAGCGATGCCACTGTAGCTGTCGCATACCTCGAGCGCACGATCCGCCAGGAGTGGAAAATCGTAGGCGTGGATCTTGTAGTGTTGCGCGCCGGGGTGGTCCGGGATTTTGGCCTGCACTTTTTGCAGCGCGGCCGCCGCTTCGAGTTGGAGCCGGTGCGACTTGTCCTTCGCGACGAAGCGCGCGGGCGCGAGGTGGTAAAGCGCGCTGAACGCGAGAGCGTCGGCATCGTCCGGAAAGCGCTCTGCAAGCGCGGCCCACGCGCCGTCGAGGGCTTTGAGCCTTGAGACATGATCGCCCGCCGCCGCCGCGCCGAAATAGGGGTCGAGCGTTTCGAGATACGCGCGTTCGCGCGGCGTTGCAGGCGGGCACGCGAGCCCCCGCCGAATATACTCCGCACCTTGCTGCCGCTCGGCGTCGGTCGGTTGGTCGGGCCAGAGCGGATGAATGATCGCCATTGCCCGGCCCCAGTAAGCGAGCGCGCAGGCGGGGTCGATGGTCGCGGCCTGAGCGAACTCGCGGTCGGCCTCGGTATACATCATATGGTGCACAAGCTTTACGCCGCGGACGACGTGCTCCTGCGCTTCGGTCCGGCCGCTGACCGCGAAGTCGATGGTGCCCAATTTTTCGCCGGGCCGATGGTCGGCGAGACTTTGGGATGCGGTCAGGATCGCGCCGAGGATGGACGCGGCGATGAGAAGACGGGTGGGTTTCATGGGGGCTTTCCTTGGCTTTAAGGTTTGTCGACTGGCTGGCGCTTCGTCCCATCGGACGATCACCAACCACTTGAGTTGTAGCCGACGGTTGGCCGCGCGGCACTGTCACGCGCCACGAATAAAATCGGCGTGACTGGAAACGTCAAGGGACGCGCCGCGCGGGTAGTGTCTCATGGCGAGGAGCGCACCGACGAAGACACCCCGCTGGAATTCCAGCTGGATTGCCGCGCCCGGCTTCACCGGGCTCGCAATGACAAACCAAACTAAGACACCACCGCCGCGCGTTTACCGAAAGTGATAACTCAACTGCGGCGGGTAGAGGTAGCCCATGGTCTGGAGCTGGACGTCTTTGCGATAGAGCGGGTCTTGCAGCAGGCAGACGCGGCGGCGGGTCGTCGGAATCGTCGTCGTGTAGATGCGGATTTCACCGGGCACGGTCACGATGATTTCCTCGCGCCAGTCGCCCATGATGTCGGCGATGGCGACGAGGCGGCCTTCGAACTCGCCGATCTTTCCGGCACCGTATTTCATGATCGCACTCGGACCGGCGGCACCGAATCCGCCACCGGCACCGCCGCGGGCCGCCGGTGAAGCGTCCGAACTGACGGCCGTTGCTCCAGGGAGGGCGAGGGCGGGTGTGTTAGTCGGAGCGGTGGCACTTATGGGGTCGCCGCTGGCGCCACGCCCGCCACGTCCACCGCCCGGCGCACCGCCCCACGCGCCGCCGAAACTGCGGCCGGGGATGTAGGCTTTCGTCGAAGTGTCGCCCCACCAGAGCGCGCGCGGGCTCAGGCCGCCGAGATTTTCCTCCGTGATGAGTTCGCCGGTCGCGGCGGAGTAAACCCATTTGCCGGTGCCGTCCTGCTCGGCGCCGTAGAACTCGATGCCGGGTTTTCCCTCGATGAAGTCGCCGATCATCCCTTGGTCGTGGATGTGCGTCGTCTTGTAGGGATGGCCCCAGATGATTTCGCCGGTGCGCGCGTCGACGAGGCAAAGGCCATTTTTCTCCTGCTTCACCTCGTAGCCAAACGCGATTTCGAGGCCGGGGCGCGTGGGGATGTAGTCGCCAACATACATGATGTCGGGGTGGCCGAGGCCAAGGTTCCAGCGCACGGTGCCATTCGGATTGAGTGCGACGGAACCTAGAATGATTTCATCGCGGCCGTCGCCATCGACATCAGCCGCGACGAGCGTGTGGCTGCCTTGCGCGCGAATCTGAGGCGTCTCCTTGTCGCCGTCCCAGCGCCAAAGCTTTTCCAGTTTCTTGTTTTTGAAATTGTAGGCGTCGACGACCATCCGCGTATAGGTGCCGCGGCAGACGAGGAGGCTGAGGGATTTGCCGTCGAGGGAAGCGAGGCCGATTTGGTTGCGGTTGACGCGATTGCCGGAGTCGTCGCCCCAATCGAGCTGGTTGCCGCGTTCGACCCAGTCGGTGCGAGTGATTTCCTCGCCGGTCATGCCGTCGAGGATGGAGCAATATTCGGGGCCGGTGACGACAAAGCCGCGGGCGCGGCCCTCCTTTTCGGCGAGCGACTCCTCACGCGTGGCGGCGAACGGCGCGGACTTCAGCGCGACCTCGGCCTTTCCGTCGCCGTCGAAATCCGCGACGACGAATGGCGTCCACCAGATGCCCATGTTCATGTTCCACCCGAGATCCTTTCGCCAGAGGAACGTGCCGTCGTTCAGGTAGGCCTCGATCTTGTAGGTGTCGGGGCTGAAGCCCGCGGTGCCGGGATCGAGGCCGGCGCTCGGGTGCTTGATGATGTAGTCGAGCTTCCCGTCGCCATTGAGATCGGCGAACGCGATTTTTTGAAACGTGGTGGTGGGATCCTTCAGCTTGATGGAAACGTAGGCCTGCACCGGCGGATTCGCGGGCAGCTCGACGCGGCCCATGATTTCGCCCTCGACCGGCTGGGCGCCGCGCGGGAGTGCGACCGCGGTGATCCACCACGCATTGGTCTGGTCGAGCTTGGCGGTGGTGTCGGTAAAGTTGGTGCCGTCGGCCATCGGGCCGGCGTTGAGCTTCACGGGCGCGCCGCCGGCGGTGGAGCGATAGACGTTGAAGACGCGCCCCGCCGGATCATCGGCGAGCAGCCGCCAGCCGAGATACACCGAGGTGTCGCTGGTGCGCAGCGCGATCATCGTGCGGTCAAATTTTTCCGCCGAGAAACTGGCCGAGGCGGTGAGCGTGAGGGCGCAAACGAGGCCGACGCGGGAGACAAGGGAGCGAAGCGAGTGCATGGGGAAATTCTCCGTGGGGTTGAAGAGCATGAAGGTTACACCGCGAGGACTGGGCGCGGGCGAGGAGTGAGGCACCGGACAGTCACGACGGTGCGGGCGGCAACGCACGCGCCTGATAGCTGGCCCGAGACGATTCCAGCGCTTCCCTGGCGAAGCGGGGCGCGGCTGGACGTTCTGCGGCTTTGGCCTCGTCCCTGATTAGGTTGGCGCGAGGCGTTGACGCGAATGGACGCACGCCGGACAGAAATCGCGCGGCTACGTCAATCCCGAGTCGGGCCGCGATCGACCCCGCTCCAACATGATCTCGCGCCCCATTGCTTGTTTTCGCCTCCGGGCAGACCGCGGCTTCGCGCGGTTTGCGCTTTGCCTCACCTTGGCGCTTTCGCTGTCCGCCGCGACCGACCCCGATCTTCGCGCGCTGTCGCCCGACGCCGCCCGGCAACGGCTCGCCGCGCTTCGCGTCGATGTCGCCCATCACGACGCGCTCTATCACCAAAAGGCCGCACCCGAGATCAGCGATTACGACTATGATCAATTGAAGCTCCGGCTGCGCGCACTGGAGGCGGCGCAACCCGAGATCGCGCGGGCCACGCCGGCCGTCGCGGAAGTCGGCGACGACCGCTCGGGGTTGTTTCAGACTTACCGCCATCGCGAGCGCATGATGAGCCTCGACAAAACTTACTCCGAGGCCGACCTGCGCGCGTTTCATGCGCGACTCGCCAGGCTCCTCGGTCGCGAGGATCTTGCCTACACGGTCGAGCCCAAGTTCGACGGTTTCGCGGTTAGCGTCACTTACGAACAGGGGCAACTCGTCCGCGCCGTGACGCGCGGCAACGGCGTTGAGGGCGACGATATCACGGCGAACGCGCTCATGCTGCGCGGTCTGCCGCGGGCCTTGCGGGCGAACGCGGAGGACGGCACGGCGAACGCGATCCCGGCGTTGATTGAATTGCGCGGCGAAATCTACGTTTCGTTGGCCGAGTTCGAGCGCATCAACGCCGAGCGCGAGGCGGCGGGGGAGATCAAGTTTGCGAATCCGCGCAACCTCGCGACGGGAACGATTCGCCAGCGCGACGCAGGAGAAGTCGCGCGCCGCAATCTCGGGATCGTTTTCTATGGCATCGGGGCGTGCGTGCCCGGGACCGCTCAGCCGGCGTCGCAGCGTGGATTGCACGAGTCGATTCGCCGCTGGGGTTTGCCGGGAATTGCACGCTACGGGACGGCGCGCGGGGTCGGTGAACTGTGGGCGGCGGTTCAGGAGCTGGCGCGCGAGCGCGCGGGCTTCACGTTTCCCACGGACGGGGCGGTCGTCAAACTCGACGCCGTGGACCAGCAACGCGAGGCCGGCGCGACCGAGCATGCGCCGCGGTGGGCGATGGCCTACAAATTTGCGCCGGCGCGCGCCGAGACGCAGATCCGCGCCATCGCCGTGCAAGTCGGCCGCACCGGCGTGCTCACCCCGGTCGCGGAATTCGCGCCGGTGGAACTGGCGGGCTCGATGGTCGCACGGGCATCGCTGCACAACCGCGACGAGATCGCGCGGCGAGACATCCGCGTGGGCGATTTCGTTTACGTTGAGAAGGCTGGGGAAATCATTCCCGCGGTGGTGGGCGTGAACCTCGCGCGCCGGCCGGCGGAGGCGCGCGCGTTTGTGTTTCCCGTGGCGTGTCTGGTCTGCCTGACGGCGGTCGTGCAACGCGCGGGCGAGGTCGCGGTGCGCTGTCCCAACGTGGCGTGCCCGGCGCAACTGCGGCGGCGGCTGGAGCATTTCGCCTCACGCGAGTGTGTCGCCATCGACGGTCTCGGCTCCGCGACGATCGACGTGTTGGTCGAGCGCGGCGTGGTGAAAGACATCGCGGATCTCTACCGCCTGCGTCGCGCTGACTTGCTCGCACCGGGCAAGGACACGAGCAAGTCCGCCGACCGCTTGCTCGCGGCCATCGCGGCAAGCAAGCGCGCGGAATTGTGGCGTTTCATCTATGGGCTCGGCATTCCGCAGGTGGGTGCCGTGGCGGCGAAGGAAGCGGCGCGGTGTTATGGGAGCTTGGAGGCGCTTGCTGCGGTGAGAGTGGGTGAGGCGGGTGCCGCGAGCGATGCGATCCGCCGCGTCGTCGCCACGCATTATTCGGACGCGCGAAATCGCGCGACGGTCGCGAGCTTGATCGCGGCGGGCGTGAGACCGGTCGCTCCGCCGGCGGTTGCGGCTGGAGGCGGGCTCACAGGAAAAACCTTTGTGCTCACCGGCACCCTGCCGTCGCTCACGCGGGCGCAGGCCACGGAGAAGATCACGGCTGCCGGCGGCAAAATCGCGACCAGTGTCACGCGCAATACGCACTTCGTCATCGCCGGCACGGAGCCCGGCGCGAAATTGGAGCAGGCCCGCACGCTCGGTGTGGCGGTTCTCGACGAGGCGGCGTTGCTGAAACTGCTGCGCGATGGTGAACCTTGAGAGCGTGAGATGACGGGCTCCGTGGCGTCGAAATCCAGGAAATGCCGGCGTTACGCTAGATTGTTGGCTGCGGGCTTGAGGGTGGATGGAAAGGTAGCCCTACTTTTTTCGCATGAATACCTCGGTGCGAAAACCCTTGGCGCAACGCTTTGGCGGCAAGGTCGCGCTCGTCACGGGCGGCACGCATGGGATCGGTTTCGCGATCGCGTTGGAGCTGATGCGCGAAGGCGCGGTGGTGGTGGTGAGCGGGTTGCCAGCGGATGCGGCGGAAGGACGCGCGGCGTTTGCGGCGGCGGGGTTTTCGCCGCTCGTCGTGACGGGCGATCTCATCGGGGAGAAATTTTGCGAGGAGCTCGTGGCGCAGACGCTCGGGCGACACGGGCGGATCGACTGCCTCGTGAACAACGCGTTTTCGTTCCTGGCGAAGGGGCTCGATGCGCGGGCGGAGGATTTTGCGCGGTCGTTTGGCGTCGGGCCGGTGGCGTTTGCCCGGCTAACGCAGCTTGTGGCGGAGCCAATGCGGCGGCAGGGCGGCGGTGCGATTGTGAATGTGTCGAGCATCTCGGCGTGGATCGCGCAGCCGAATCGCTGGACCTACAACATGGCGAAGGGCGCGGTCACGCAGCTTACGCGGTGCGCCGCGCTCGACCTCGCGCCGCACAAGATTCGCGTGAACAGCGTGAGCCCCGGGTGGATTTGGACGCGTGAGGTGGACAAGGCCGCCGGTGGTGACCGCGCGAAATTCGATCCGATCTGGGGCGCGTTCCACATGCTCGGGCGAACGGGTCACCCGGTGGAGGTCGCGGGGCCGGTGCTGTTTTTGCTGAGCGACGACGCGTCGTTCATCACCGGCACCGATCTGCCGGTAGACGGCGGCTACAACGGCCTCGGGCCCGAGGGGCTGGGGCAGAACACGATCGTCGCGGGGACCAAATGAGCCGCGGGCAAGGCGACGTGCGTGGCTGGCGCTGATCCGCGCATCGTGCCCCAAGGAAAACCACTCGAACGAAATGGCCGCAAAAAGGCACAAAGATCGGAGGGCGAATAAAGATCGCAAGGCGCCTATAGGCGCGCGGAAAATTTTCGCGGACCGGACCGATCATTTTTGCGCCTCTTTGCGGCCAAGATAGTCTTCCCCCATGCCCAACTTCCCCATCGTCGACACGCACCTGCACCTTTGGGACCTCGGGCGGCTGCGCTACCCGTGGCTGGCGAGCGTGCCGAAGCTCAACCGCAGCCACCTCATGGAGGACTATCGCCGCGCGTGCGGGCCGGTGCAGGTGGCGAAGATGGTCTTCGTCCAGTGCGAGTGCGATCCGGCGCTGGCGCAGGCAGAGGCGGATTGGGTGACGGAGGTCGCCCTGCTCGATCCCCGCATCCGGGGGATCGTGGCGCAGGCGCCGCTGGAGCGCGGCGCCGCGGCGGACGATGCGCTCGCCGCACTCGCGGCGAACCCGCTCGTGAAGGGCATCCGCCGGCTCATTCAGTCCGAGGCGGATGATGCGTTTTGCCTGCGGCCGGATTTTGTGCGCGGGGTGCAACTGCTGCCGCGGCACGGGTTGAGTTTTGACCTCTGCATTTTCCACCGGCAACTCGCGAACACGATCCGGCTCGTGCAACAATGCCCGAACGTGACCTTCATCCTCGATCACATTGGCAAACCCGACATCAAGTCCGGCAAGCTCGACCCGTGGCGCGCGGAGATCCGCGAGCTGGCGAAGTTGGAAAATGTCTGGTGCAAGCTCAGCGGGCTTGTGACCGAGGCGGACTTTACGACGTGGAGCGCGGCCGATTTGCGACCATATCTCGATCATGTGATCGACTGCTTCGGTTTCGATCGGGTGATGTTTGGCGGCGACTGGCCCGTGAGCACACAGGCGAGCGACTACCCGCGCTGGGTCGCGACGCTTGACGACGCGCTGCGCGGCTGCACGCCCGATGAACTCCACCGCGTCTACGTGCGCAACGCGGAGGGGTTTTACCGGGTGTAGTGCGTGCTTTCTTTCGAGCTCGGTCGATTGTGCGGTTGGAGCGAGTCAGGTTGGGGGCCTCAATTGAGTTTGGCCCATTTGAATGAAGCCCTGAAGGGGCGAGATTCGATAGCCCAGGGCAACGCCCTGAGAATCAAGTGCGGGAAATTTTCGAGCCCTGAAGGGGCCACACCGCTCGTGAAGTGACGCCCCTTCAGGGCTGGGCATTTTTTTGATCCCGGTTTCCCAGGGCGTTGCCCTGGGCTATCGACTTTGGCCCCGTTGGGGCCGCCCAAAGTCCACCGTGCGTGGGCCGAAAATCAGCAGGCTCCAGAGATGGGTTGGAGGCTAACCTATTGGGCGCGGATCACTGGCAACCCCACCGCGCCCACGTCCCCGTGAGTCAGAGTCTCCCACGCCATGTGGTTCAGGTCGGCACCGGTGGGGCGGTTCAACGGGATGACTTTTGCCATCAACGGGAGCGCGACGCCGCGGCGATGGTGGAAATGGTTGAACGCGATCTCCCAAGTGGGCTGGAGCGCGAACTCGATATTCGCAGGTGGCTTCGCGGAGTGCGGCGAGAGGAACTGCGCCTGATATTCCAGCGCGGCGATCATGCGCGCACCTTGCTCGGCGTAGAGTTCGAGGCCTTGGTGCAGGGCGGTCTCGGCGGCGTTGACCATTGAGGAAAAACCCATGTTGGCGTGGTGCGGATCACGCATGGTCTCCTGCAATAGGCCGGTGACGAGCGGCGTAGTTTTGCTCTTGTTGCCCCAGGGGGCTTTCTTGCGGTTCCCGCTCGGCGGCGGCACGGGCTCGGGGCCGTCGGTCGGCAGATAGATGTAAGTGGGGGCGCGGGCGCGCCACATCTTCACGCCGGCGTCGAAGATCGTGCGGTCGTCACAAAACACGCCGATGGCGATCAACGCCTCGCTCATCGTGAGCTCCTTGTTGCCGTTTTCGTCGGAGCCGATGACGAGTGACGGCACGTATTGCGTGCGAAGCATTTGCTCGAAACGTGCGATGTCCTCGGGCGCCCAGAACGACGACGTGTGTCGGATGATCTCGGCGGCGCGCGGCCAGAGCGCAGCGGACCACGCGGCCTGCACGGGGCCGTTGGCGAGCGTGTGGCCGCCGGTCAGCGTGGATGACCACGCGTTCATGATGCGGATGGCGAGGCGCGCGTGGCGCTCGTGGCCCGTGATGTGCCAGGCGAGGGCGTGCGACCAGGCGGCGGTGGCGTCGCGGCGCTCGTCCTTGCAGCCGAGATCGGGGCGGGAAAACGAGCCGCACTCGACGACGGCGCGCGGGCTCGGCACGTAGTCCAGGGCACCAAACGGACTCGCGAGCAGCGCGGCGAACGCCGATTTCTGCGGCTCAATGCCGTCCTGCACGCGCAGTTTGATCAGATCAAGCTGCGGTCGATTCACGAGGATTCCAGGGTGGTGGAACGGCCCGCGGGAACTTTCCGTCTGGGCGGAAACGACCGCGGCCGCGCCCGTTAAAAGGTAGCAGAGGAGGGCGTTGAGGCGCATGGGGTGTGGTGGGGTAATAGCGTCGCGGAGGTGGATCGGGACAACCTTGCCGTGCGATGGCCGGCCTGTCCCAATCGGAGGTGAAGGTGCTATTTACCTCTGGCCGGCGCAATTCTTCCCACCCCATGAATGATTTTTCGTCTCGTCGCGACTTCTTGAAATCCGCTGCGTTGCTTCCGCTTGCGGCGACGGCTGGCTCGGCTTTAAGCGCGACCACGGCGCTCGCGGCCGTCGAGCCGACCAAGCGCGTGGGCGGTCCGATGTTGAAGACGTCGCTCAATGCCTACTCGTTTGCGAAGCTCCTCGGGACCGGGGGCACGGGGAGCCTCAAGTTGGTCGAACTCGCTGAAGTGTGTGCGAAAATGGGCTTCGATGCGTTCGACCCGACGGGCTATTATTTTCCCGGTTACGAAAAGAACGGACTCGGAGTGCCGACGGACAAGGTGATCTACGCGCTGAAGCGTCGGGCCTTCGATCTAGGGCTCGCCATCAGCGGCACCGGCATCGGAAACAACTTCACTCTTGCCGACAAGGAAGCGCGCGCGGTCGATGTGCAGCGGATCAAGAACTGGTCGGAGGTTGCGGCCAAGCTGGGCGCGCCGGTGATTCGCGTGTTTGCCGATACGCAGCTCCGCGCGCAGACGTGGGAGAGCGCTTCGAAGGGCGCGAAGCGCGACGACGTCGAGCAGTGGATCGCCGACGATATCCGCGCGTGTGCGGAGCACGCGGGAAAATTTGGCGTGATCATCGGCGTGCAGAATCATGGCGATTTCATCAAGACCGCCGCCGACCAGCTCAGTCTCATCCAGCGCATCGACTCGCCGTGGTGCGGTGCGATTGTCGACACGGGTTACTACAAGGCGGACGACGTCTACGCCGAAATGGCGAAGGCGGCGCCGTTTGCCGTGAACTGGCAGGTCAAGCAAAGCCCCTATGGCGTCGAGAAGGAGGCCGAGGCCCCGACCGACCTGAAGCGACTGCTGAAAATCGTCCGTGCCTCCGGCTACCGCGGCTATTTGCCGATCGAGACGTTGTCGCCGCGCAGTGGCGGGAGTGGCTACGATCCCTACAAGGTGGTGCCAAAGTTTCTGGCCGAGCTGCGTCAGGCCATCGCGGAGACGGCTTGAGCCCCTCGCCCTGATGAAGCCAGTCGTCTCGTTCCTCGCGTTGATTTTGTGCTCGCTGCCGGTGTTCGGCGCCGAGGAAGCGGTCGACAGCCGGTTCGTGCCCGCCCAACCCGGCGCCTTTCCCGCGACGCCCGTGCCGCCCATGCTCGGCGCGAAGCCACCCGCCGGCGCGGTCATGCTCTTCGATGGAAAAAATCTCGACGCGTGGTCAAAAAAAGCCGGCAAAGATTGGCTCAAGGAAGACGGCCCGGCCAAATGGCAGCTCGTCGCCGGCAGCGCAGTCGAGGTGGTGCCGGCCAGCGACAGCCTCATTTCCCATCAGAAATTTGGCGACTGCCGCGTGCACCTCGAGTTTCGCACCCTCGGCGCGCCCACGAACAGCGGTATATATTTCCAAGCCCGCTATGAGGTGGACATCAACGAGAGCTTCGGCCGCACCGACGGTTCGCCCTGTGGCAATCTCGGCAACTGCACGCCGAAGGGCACGCTGCCGAAAGTGCGCGCGTCGCGCGCGCCGCTGGAGTGGCAGACACTCGACGTGGAGTTTACCGCGCCGCGCTTCGACGCCTTGGGGAAGAAAACCGCCAACGCGCGCGCGACGGTGCTCCTCAACGGCCAGAAACTCTACGACGAGCAGGAGCTGAATCCACCGACCGGTGCCGCCGGCCGTCTCGGCGAGGCCGCAACTGGACCGATCATGCTGCAGGAACACGGCATGCCGGTGCAGTTTCGCAATGTCTGGGTCGTGGAGCGGAAGTAGGACAGTTCCTCCGCCTGCACCAATATTTTTCTGAAACACTCAACCCGATGACTCACTCCGCCATGAACATCTCACTCACCCGCCGCCGGTTTCTCGCCACCTCGGCGCTGCTGCCCTTCGCCGCCGCCGGGCTTTCCTCGGCGCGCGCCGCCTACCAGCCGATCCCAAGACACAGCGGTCCGCATCTGCGCACCTCGCTCAATGCCTACTCGTTTTCCGACCTGCTCACCGCGAACGCCAAAGATTCTACCAAGGGACTCGATTTGTTTCAGGTCTGTGATTTCGCGGCGAAAGTGGGCTTCGATGCCGTGGACCTCACGGGTTATTTTCTCACGGGCTATCCCAAAGCGCCGGAGGACAGCTATGTGGTCCGGCTCAAGCGCCACGCCTTCAATCTCGGCCTCGACATTAGTGGCACCGGCGTGCGCAACGACTTCACCGCGGCGGATCCTACCACTCGCTCCGAGGGCGTCGCGCGACTCAAGACTTGGATCGAGGTCGCCGCGAAGCTTGGCGCCCCAACCGTCCGCGCCTTCGCCGACTGCCAGGCTCCGTTCAAGACCTGGCAGCACGCTTCCGGCAACGCGCCGCGCGAAAAAGTTGAAGCGTGGATGGCCGAGGCCTGCCGCGAAGGCGCCGAGCACGGCAAGAAATTCGGCGTGATTGTCGCGGTCCAGAATCACGGTGACTTCATCGCCACCGGCGCCGAACACCTCAGCCTCCTCAAACGCATCGACCACGAGTGGTGCGCCGCGCTCGTTGATACGGGCAAATACCTTTCGGCCGATCCCTATGCCGACATCGCGCTCATGGCGCCCTATGCGGTCAATTGGCAAATCAAGGAGACGATGCAAAGCACGCTGAAATCGCCGCGGGTCGACATGAAGAAGCTCGTCTCGATCATCCGCCAGTCGGGTTACCGCGGTTACGTGCCGATCGAGACGCTTTCGATGGGGCGTAAGGATTACGACCCGCACGCTGAGGTCACGGCGATGTTCACGGACCTCCGCGCCGCGTTGGCGTAGTCGGTCGAAAAACGGAGGAGGCACCGCGGCTGGGCCGCGCGCGTTGAGGAGGAAATGTCCGGAAATCCGCGATCCTCGCTATTCCTTCCTTTGAACCCTGAAAGCGAACCCATGAAAAACTTCCACCTGTTGGCGGCGTTCGTCGCCCTGCTCAGTTTGGCCGCGCTTCCCGCCGCCTTTGCCGCCGCCGGCAGCGGCCCGAAGGCCCGGATCTTTGCCGAGTTCGACACCAACAAGAACGGGATCATCGACGGCGCCGAAGTGGCGGCCGTGCGCAAGGCCTTCACGGCCGACCCGAAGGGCCAGTTTTCCGCCTACGACACGAACAAGGACGGAAAACTCGACGACGCCGAGATCGCCGCCATCAAACCGCCCGGCGGCGGTGGTAAAGGCGGAGCCAAGAAGGCCGAAGGCGAAAAGAAAAATACGGACGAACCGGCCCAGAAGAAGAACTAGGCAGTGCCTTAGGTCGGTGCCACTCGGTTTCCACCCCAACCCCATCTCCACCCCACTCAGCCTACCATGACCCCATCCTTTGTCTGCCGTTCTGGCGCGCTCCTCGTCGCGCCCCTGGTCTTGTCGTCCGCCCTGTTCGCCCAGGTGCCGAAGCCATCGGTCGCGCCGGGGCCGGAGACGATCCGACTCTCGGAGTTCACCGTCACCGAAAACACCGACGACAGCTACGTCGCCTCCGAGTCGATCACCGGCACGCGCGTGCGCACACCGATCAAGGATCTCACGTTCACGGTCAACGTGATCACGAGCGAGTTTTTGCAGGACTTCGCCTACTTCGAAATCAACGATCTTGGCTACACGAGTTCGGTGAACAATTTCGACAACGGCGGCGGCAACGTGAACATCCGTGGCTACGGCGCGACCTCTTACCTGCGCAACGGCTTCCTCCGTCTCGGCCTCGTGGACCGCGTGAACGTGGACCGCATCGAGGTGATCAAGGGCCCGGCTGCCGCCATCTACGGCATGACGACGCCGGCTGGCATGGTGAACATCATCACCAAGCGCCCGAAGGACCGGCCGGCGCAGAGTTTCTCGATCGCGGGCGGCAGTTACGGGACGACCCGCGCCGATTTCAATGCTGCCGGTCCGGTGGGATTTCTCGGCAACACCAGCTACGCGTTCAGCGCCGGCTTCTTTGAGCGGGACTACGACACGCCCTGGGCGATGACCCGTTCAAAGACCGGCTCGCTGGCGGTGCAACACAAGTTCTCGCCGCGCTCCAGCCTGCTCGTGGAGCTGGAGTGGCTCGCCCGCCGCACCAATCCCATCGGCGCGATTCCGTTTCGGTCGGTGTCGAATGCCCCGGCGACGGCCCGCATCCAGGGTCTCGCCACGGAGCTGAAGAACTTCAGCCAAAACGGGCCCAACTCCGAGCAGAACCGCGACGTCGCCTCGCTCAATGTCACCTACGAAAGCCGCCTGAGCGACGTGTGGTCACTGCGCGTTGGCGGGGCGGCGTTTCACCGCCACTCGCTCGCGTTCAACAACGGTAACAGCACGACCTTCGATGTCCTCACGCGCCGCATCACCGGCCGCACCGCGAGCAAGGCGTGGATCAGCGAAGACGGCGCCGCCGGTCAGATCGATGTGCTCGCACACTACAAACTCTTCGGTGGACGGCTCGACAACAAGACGCTGTTCACGGCGGATCACTCGCAATACTGGAAATACAATCCCACGAAGCAGCTTCCGACCGCGGTGAACAACAACGTCAATTTCTTCTCCGCGAGCCTCAACGTGGACAACCCCGACTACCGTGTGCCCGCCTTCGCCTCGGATGTTTACACCAACCTCAACCGCAAGCTCGTTTCACGCGTTGACGTGAACGGCGGCTTCCTGCGGCAGCAAGTCACCACGCTAAACAACCGGCTCATCGCCGTGGCTGGCACGCGCGTGGACAACGTCACCTTCAACTTTTGGGATAAGGCCGCTGCCGCCGCGAATCCCGCCTCGCTCACGACGAACAATCATTTTCACGACTTCCAGTTTTCCCCGATGGCCGGCGTGAACTACAAGCTCACGCCGCAGATCGCGTTCTACGCGAACCGCTCGAATTCCTTTTCGCCGAACGCCCAGCGGGCGACCGCCGGCCTCAACGCCAGCGAGTCCGCGCGCGGCTGGGACTACGGTTTCAAGTCCGGATTCTTCGACGACAAACTCCAGTTTACGCTCGGCGGTTACTACATCGATCGCACCGGCGTCACCGCGACCGAAGTTCTGCCCAACGGCACCACGTTCACGACGTCCGCCGGCAATCAAAATGCGCGAGGCGTCGAACTCGACTTCACGTGGCGCGCGACGAGCGACCTCACGCTCCTCGGTGGCTACGGCTATGTGAACGCCCGGGTCGTCTCCAACGGCCGCGACCTCGACTCCATCGGCCGCCGCCCGTCGCGGCTCCCCGCCGTCACCTACGGCCTCGCGCTCAAATACAACCTCGGCGCCGTCGCCAAGGGCCTCGCCTTCAATGCGGGCGTCCAGTTCACCGGCCAGACCTTCCCTGATGCGACGGCGGGTGGCATTAACGAACCCGCGAGCAGTCCCAATCGCGGCTACACGCTGTCACATGACGGTCGTCGCACGCTCTCGCTGCCGAGCTACGCCATCGTCGATCTCGGCCTGAGCTATCGGCTGCGCATGGCTGACTCAAAATTCAGCCACGCCGTGCGGTTTAACGTGAAAAATCTCACGGACCTCGACTACATTGACACGTCGAAGAAGGCTGGCGACCGCCGCGGCTTCTTCGTGAGCTACACGGTGAGCCATTAATCCGCGCCGGGTTACTTCCTTCACCCGATGAAATCCCCGCTCTTGGCCCTCTTTGCCACCGTGCTCGCCTGCGCGCTCGCGGTTTCCGCCGCCGCGCAGGACACGAAAAAGAAGAAGGGCTCCAGCTCCACGAAAGCTCCCGGCACGGCCGTCAAAGGTGAGATCACCGGCGGCCTGCCCCCCGATGCCCGCACGCTCCAGCTCGGCGACACTGCGCCCGACTTCAAGCTCCTCGGCATCGACGGCAAGATGCACACGCTGGCCAACTACAAGGCGGCGAAGCTCCTGATGGTGGTGTTCCTCTCCAACCACTGTCCCTACTCGCACGCCTCCGAGACGCGCCTCATCCCGATGGCAAAGGAGTTCAAGGCGCAGGGGCTCGATGTCGTCGCCATCAACCCGAACAGCCCGGACAGCGTCCGCGTCGATGAGCTCGGCTACAGCAAATACAACGACGGCTACGAGGACATGAAACTCTACGCCAGCGACTCGGGTTTTCCGTTTCCGTATCTCTACGACGGCGACACGCAGGCCACGGCCAAGGCCTACGGTTGCCTCGCGACTCCGCACGTCTTCCTCTTCGACCACGACCGGAAGCTCCGCTACGTCGGCCGCGTGGACGATTCGCGCTTCGAAGATCCAAAGACCGTGACGTCGCACGACACGCGCAACGCCGTCACCGAGCTGCTGGCCGGCCGGCCCGTCACCAAGCCAAAGACCATCGTCATGGGCTGCTCCACGAAATGGAACAGCAAGCGCGACGACATCGCCGCGGCCGAGGAGAAATGGAAATCCGAGCCCGTGGATCTCGAACTGATCGATGCTGGCGGAGTGGCCAAGCTGGCGAAAAACGACTCGAACCGACTCCGCCTGGTAAATGTGTGGGCCACGTGGTGCGCGCCGTGCGTCGCGGAGTTTCCCGCGCTCGTGGCGCTGGCCCGGCGCGTCGGTAACCGCGATTTCGAGCTGGTCACGATCTCGATGGACGACGCGAAGATGCGCCCGCAGGTGAAGGCATTTCTCGAGAAGCAGCACGTCGCCACGCCCGGCCGACTCAAGCGCCTGCTCGCCGCGGAAGGCCGCGGCGCGCTCAACTTCCTCTACACGGGTGCGAGTGCCGACGCGCTCGTGCAGAGCCTGGATCCGGAGTGGCCTGGCCCGTTGCCGCACACTGTGCTGATCGCGCCCGGCGGGAAAATTGTCTGGCGCCACAACGGCGCCGTCGACTCCGGGGAGCTAACGCGCAAAGTGGTCGAGCTGCTCGGAGCTTATTACACCCCGGAGGAGAAGCGCTAGCCGGCTTGCCCCGTTCGGCCTCGGCGCCGCGCGCCTTCGAAAAGCACCCATGTCCACGACCCCGCCCGACGAGACTGAGAGCCGCAAGCGGCTCGTAGCGCTGATGACGCGGCATCAGCGGCAGATTTTCGCCTACATCTACACGCTCGTGCCCGATCGGCACGACGCGGAGGATCTCCTGCAGGAAACGAGCGTCGTCGTCTGCGAGAAATTCGATGACTTCACGCCCAACACGGATTTCGTCGCGTGGGCCTGCCAGATCGCGTGGTGGCGCATCCGCTATTCGCGCCAGAAATTCGCGCGGTCGAAGGTGGTCTTCGACGACGAGGTGCTCGCCGCCGTCGCGCAGACGGCCAGCGAGATGGCCCGTGAAATTGACGAACGCCACGAGGCGCTCGCGCTCTGCCTGCAAAAGCTCGCACCGCGCGATCGCGAGTTGGTGCTGACCCGCTATGAGCCGGGCGGCGGCGTGAGCGAGGCCGCGCGACGCAGCGGCCGCTCGATGGACGCGGCCTACAAGGCGCTCAACCGTCTGCGCAAGCTGCTGCACGATTGCGTGACCGACCGGCTGGCGCACGGGCAGGGAGGTGTCGCATGAATTTTTCTTCCGCTCATTACGCGTTCCGGCCTTCGGCCACAATCCCATGACTCTCTCCGATACGGAAATTATCGAGCTGAACGAACTCTGCGGCGCCGTCGTCGACGGCACGTTGACCGACGCGCAGCGCGTGCGGCTCGCGGCGTGTTTGCGCGACTCCGAGGCGGCACGGCGCTTCTATGCGCGGGCGCTCGGCCAATCCGCGAGCCTGCACGCCTACGCGAGCGAGCTGCACGCCGGAGCGCCCGATGCGCCGGCCAGGGTTTCCCGTCTGACCCGCGGTTGGTTCGTCGCCCTTCCCGCGGCGGCGGCGCTCGTGCTGGTCGCGTGGGTTGCGCTGCGGGTCCGTCCCGAGGCCGCACCGGTCGCCGGTGAATTTGTCGCGCGGCTCACGGGTGCGAAGGACGCCCGCTGGACGACTCCGGCGCTCCGTCCTGGTGAACGGCTCGAAAAAAACCAACGGATCGAACTCGCCGCCGGGCTCGCGGAAATCACCTTCGACTCCGGCGCGCGCGTGACGCTCGAAGGCCCCGCGTCGATCGCCATCGCCTCGGCGTGGGACAGCACGCTGCACCGCGGCACGCTGAAGGCGAGCGTGCCGCCGGAGGCGATTGGTTTCCGTATTTCCAATGCCGCCGTCGAGGTCGTCGATCTCGGCACCGAGTTCACCATGATCGCCGATGGTCGCGGCGCCGCCGAGGTGCTCGTGCTCAAAGGTGAGGTCGAGGCTGCACCGCGGGCCGGCCCGCAGGAGGCGATCCTGCTGCGCGAACGGGAATCGCGCCGCTTCGCCGCGACCGGTGTATCGGACGTGTCCGATCGCGAGCGGAAATTTTCCCTTCTGCATGAGCCCCTGCTGCTCGAACGCGTGACGCAGGCGACGCGGCTCGTGCACTGGTCGTTCGACGAGGCGGACGGTCCTGTGCTGCGGGCCGAGGCGGGCGGTGGGCCGCTCGATGCTTCCGATGCGCAGATTCACGGCGGGAGCCCTGAGGCCGCCGCGCGCGTCGAGGGCCGTCGCGGGAAGGCGCTGCGGCTCGACGGCCGGCGCTACGCGCGGGCGATCGCGCCCGGCATCTCGGGCAGCACGCCCCATACGATTTCGTTTTGGATCCGCGTGCCGGAAGACGCGCCGCTCTCCGAAGCCTACTCGATCGTCACGTGGGCGACGCGCAGCAAGAAGCTCGGCAACCGCCACGCCGGCATCAACTGGAACCGCGATCGCACCGAGGGTCCGCTCGGCGCGTTGCGGACGGATTTTCGCGGTGGCCATGTCATCGGCACGACCTCGTTGCGCGACGGGCGCTGGCACCACGTGGCGGTGTGCTTCGCGCCCGGCGACGACCGCTCGGACACCCCGGTGCAGGTCCGCCAATATGTCGACGGCCACCTTGAGAGCAGCACGGTGGTTACGAGCCGCGCTCCTGGGCCCGCGGTCGAGGAAGACCCCGCCCTCGCCGACGTCATTTGGATCGGGCGTCGCCTCGGTCCCGGCGGGCCGCGCGCCGAGCGTTTCCGCGGTGATCCCGACGAGCTCTTCATCGCCGATCGCGGCCTTGAGCCCACCGAGATCGTGGCGCTCATGAACGAGAATCGCCTGCCCGGCACCGCGCTCGCCGCCCAGCCGTAAGCCGGCCCACGCGGCACCTCTTCGCATTTCCATGAAATCACTCCCCCTATGCCTTTGGCTCGCGGTCGCCACGGTCGCCGTGGCCGCCCCCACAAAGAAAATTTTGTTCTTCAGCAAGTGCTCGAACTTTGAGCACAGCGTCGTGCGTGAGCGCGCGGGGCAGCCGAGCTGGGCGCAGCAGGTGTTGTCGGAACTCGGGCCGAAGCATGGGCTCGCGTTCACGTTCTCCAAGGATGGGAGCAAGTTCTCGCCGGAGTATCTCGCGCAGTTCGACGCCTTCTTCTTCTACACCAGCGGCGACCTGCTGGCGCCGGGCAAGGACGGCAATCCGCCGATGACGGCGGCCGGCAAGCAGGCGTTCCTTGACGCGATCGCGAGCGGCAAAGGCTTTATCGGGACGCACTCGGCGGCCGACACGTTTCACACCGACGAGACGGCGGAGACCAACACGAATCAGCCGCGCACTTGGCGTTATCAAAATCGCGGCGACAAGGCGGATCCCTACATCCGGATGATTGGCGGCGAATTGATTATCCACGGCACGCAGCTGGTCGGAAAAGTAAACGTGATCGATCCGAAGTTTCCCGGCTTTGCGAAACGCGGAGGGAGCTTCGAGCTGTTGGAGGAGTGGTATTCGATGGTAAATTTTGCGCCCGACCTGCATGTGCTGCTGGTGCAGGACACGGCGGCGATGCGCGATCCGTTTGCCGGGACGAAAGACTGGCCGCCGGTGGGCTGGGACACGCCCTACCAGCGCCCGCCGTATCCCTCGACGTGGGCGCGCCTGCACGGCAAGGGCCGCGTCTTCTACACCTCGATGGGGCATCGCGAGGACAATTGGCTGAATCCGCTTTTCCAGGAAATCCTGCTCGGCGGCATCGCGTGGGCGGTGCGCAACGTGGACGCCGACGTGACGCCCAACCTCGCAAAAGTCGCGCCGGGTGCGAATCAGTTCCCGCCGGTTTCCGGCCCGGTCGGCGGCTTGCCGAAGGGCGTCACCGTGCCGCTCACCAAGAAATAGACCGTTCCCCCAAATCCATCCCATGAAAGTTCGATTCCTGCTGCTCGTCCCGTTTCTTTGCCTGCCGCTGCTCGCGCAGGACGCGCCAAAGCGACCGCGCATCACCGGCATTTCCCATGCGGCGTTTTACGTGAGCGACATGGCGAAGGCGCGGGCGTTCTACGAAGGGTTCCTCGGTTATCAGTCGCCGTTTTCGATTCCGCGCAAAGATCCGAAAGAGCAGCTCGTGTGGATCAAAATCAACGACCGGCAGACGGTGGAGCTGTTTCCCGGCTCCGAAGTTTCACCGGAAACCGACCGTCTCTATCACATCGCCGTCGAGACGGATGATGCGGAAGGCATGCGGCTCTATCTTCAATCCAAGGGCGTCGCCGTGCCGCCAAAGACGGGCATCGGGAAAATCGGCAACAAAAACTATTTCGTGAAGGATCCGAATGGAAACACGGTGGAGATCGTCGAGTATCTGCCCGACGGGTGGACGATGCGGGAGAAAGGAAAATTCCTGCCCGACACGCGGGTTTCGACGCGCATGAGCCATGTGGGCGTGATGGTGGGGCAGCTTGAGGCCTCGATGAAATTCTACGGCGAGATCCTGGGGTTTAAGGAAATCTGGCGCGGCGGGGGCGGAAAAATTCTCAGTTGGGTCAACCTGCGGGTGCCCGATGGGGAGGACTACGTCGAATTCATGCTCTACAACAAAGCTCCCACGCGGGACGTGATGCTCACGAAGCATCACATCTGCCTCGAAGTGGCCGATGTCGCGAAGGCCGGCGCGATCCTTCAGGGCCGGGCCCTCCCCGACGGGTGCAAGCCGCCCGACGCCATGAAAACCGGCGTGAACGGCAAACGGCAGATTAACTACTTCGATCCCGATGGCACCCGTGTTGAAATCATGGAGCCGGGCACTTTTGACGGTAAACCGGTTCCGCCTTCGACCGCGCCGCCACCTGAGCCACTACCGCCTTATAATCCCAAGGGGAATTGACGCCTGCGGCGCGGGAATAGACTGAGCAGCGTGGTGTGGTATGCCCGCCCGCGCGCGTGGCGGGTGACTACGCCGTCATTTTCTAAAATCGAGGCGCTCCTGCGGGAGAAAATCCGTGCCCTTGATCGCGTTGTCGGGCCGCAGTTCAGCGGGTGGCCCGGTGAGTGCGTCACTGAGATTTTGCGCGGTGAGGTCGTAAACCAAGAGGCCGGGTGTCACGCGGTCGCTCGGCTCGCGTTGACGCAGCCACGCGCACAGGCGCGCGAAGCGCAGCCAGTCGTAGGCGCGGATGCGTTGCTTCCAGATTTCGACGCCCTCCTGCGCGATGAAGCGATCGAGGGCGGCGCGGTCGGTGTTGGCGGCTTGGAAGCGTTGCATCGCGGCGGTCAGTTCCACGTAGGCGCGTTCGAGCGAGGGGCGCCACGGGCCGTTCACCTCGCCATAGACGCCCTGCAGCATCGTCGCGCTGATCACGTAGGTGCCGGGACCGAGCCCGTAGGCGGAGGGCGGGCGCAGATCAAAACTCTGCGGCAGCAGCACGGCGTCGATTTTGAAACGCGCGAGGTCGGCGTTGCCGAAGAAGGAAAAATAAACCGGGGGCCTGGCGTCGGGTGCCGTGGCGCGGTTCGCCAGCCAGCGCTCGAGCGCCGGCAGATCGCCGCCCCATTCGAAGGAACTGTCGACGACGGTGCGGTAGCCGTGCGCGGTGCCGCCGCCGAGGGGATTCACGAACGCGAGGGGATGGTCACGCACGCCCCAAGCATCGAAGGCCGACCACGCGACGATCAACGCGCCGGCGGCGAGGCGGATGCGCGGCCAAGGCAGTTTTACCACGAGGCCGGCGGCGACGAACACGAGCGGAAACACGGGGAGCCAGTGGCGGATGCCGATGTTGAGCTGGCCGGTCATGGTCACGACGCCGTAAATTAGGCCCAGCGTGACCACGGGTGTGAGCGCGTAGAGCGCGGCGAGCGCGCGAGGCCGGTTGTTTTTCCAAGCGAACGACGCGGCGACCGCACCGAGGGCGAGCGCGAGCTGGACGGCGAGCGGCGTCTTAAAGAACCACACGACCGGGAAAAAATACCACCAACCGTCGAGAGCATGCTCGCCGAGCAGGAACGTGCGGCGGTGACTGCTCGAAGAGGCGAACACCCGTAGATCGACGAGCCATGTCTCGGGCATCAACCGATGGGCATGCAACCATTCGGCGACCGTGCTGAGCGATGAGTCGTTGGCGTAGATGGCGGCCCACGCTTCAGGGGTCATCGGAGTGCCCGTGGAATAACGGAGACCGTAGGCCGCCCAAATCGTCGCCCACGCGATGGCGCCAGCGCCGGCGAGAGCGAGCGCAAGCCGCAGCCACTGGCGCGGGGCGAAACGCGGTTGCTCCGTCGCGAGCCGCACGGCCAGCAGCACGGCGATGATGGGCGCGATGAGCAGGCCGCTGAGCTTAGTCGCGAGCAGAGCCCCGATGGCGAGGCCCGCTGCGACTCCATTGAGGATCGTGATGCGGTGTAGGAGTCGCCACGCGGTCCACGTGGCGGCGACGAAGGCGAGCGTCACGGCGATGTCGGTCGTGGCGAGGGCGCTGTTGGAAACGATGACCGGGTTGAGACAGAACAACGCGAGCGTGAGGAGGCCAGCGGCGTCGCCGTGCAACCGTCTCGACCATGCGAAGAGCACCGCGCCGAGCGCGACGCCGAGCGCAATGGCGGCGGCGCGCCCGCGGCGGAGCAGAGCGGCGCCGTCGTGGCGCGCATCGGCGAGAAAGACGCGTCCGAGATCGCTGTCGGCGCCGACGATGGGCGCGGGTAGCTTTGCGATGATCTCGGGCAGCTGCAGGTTGAGGGGGAGAAGCGGCGCCGCGAGCCAGAGCGGCGCGAGGCGGAGGTTGGTCGTCGCGATCTCGGGCGCGCCGAGCGTGAGATAGGACGTGCCGGCTACGAGGAAGCCCGGCTCGTCGAAGGTCGCCGAGTGGGTGCGCGCATCGTGCCACGCCCACGCTGCGAAGGCCGACAGTAGCGCCGCCGCGAGCGCGAGCGTGTGCAGGGAGGAGCGCGGCGAGGACGGGGCGGCCATGGGCAAGGCCGCGATGTTCGTGGAGCCCGCCCGCACTGCAAGACCGGGCGGGGCGGAATTTCGGCCTACAATTTGGCCAAGGCCTCGCGCGCTCGGCGCCAAGCTTCGTCGTCGTATTTCTCGCGCTTCGGCAAGGTGAGCGCCTGCGTGAGGGTTTCGCGGGCGAGGTCGCGTTGGCCGTCGGCGATCAGTGCGAAACCGAGCTCGACACGATGAGCCGGAAGTTGCGGCGAGAGTTCGGCGGCGCGTTGCAGCCGACGCACGGCCTCGGCGGTCGAAGCAGGCGGGAGTCCGCCGTAGATCAGGCGCACGAAGAAGCGCGTCGCGGCGCCGAGCGTGGCGACCTCGTAGTGCCAGCGGCCGAGCACATGGTGCGCGTAGTCGTAGCTCGGATCGAGGGCGAGGGCTTTCTCCGTGTGCTCCTTTACCTGGCGCGAGAATTCAATCTTGGTGCGGGTGTCGGAGTAGGTGGCGAGCTTGCCGTAGCAGATCGCGACGGAGAGGACATTGACGGCATCGGTCGGCCTGAGTGCGACGGCGCGTTGCGCATGCACGAGGGCCTCGGTGCAGAGGCGCTTTTTCTCCGCGAGATCGGTGGTCTCCACCGTGAGGTCGGAGAGCTGACGTGAAAGTTTCTGCTGGATAAGGGGGTCGTTTGGTCGCGCGGTGTCTGCGCGCCGAAAGAGTTCCAGCGCCGCGCTCGAGTCGAACCGCGCCTCGGCCGCAGTCGCATCACGGATCAGTGCCTCCACGTCGGCGCTTCGGCCGGACGAAACCAAGGTCAGCGCGGCGAGCAGGACAGCGAAGAAGAGTTTCACGGTTTACGGAAGAGATAGTGGCTCACGAGCCATTCTTCGCCGGCGCGATAGCCCCAGAGTTCGGCGCAGCTCATGTAGAAGGTGCGCCAGTAGCTCCACCATTTCGTCGCGTGGGCGGCGCCGTAGGTGGCGGCGAAGATCGGCATGATTTCGTCGCGATGAGCGTCCATGTTTTGCAGCCAATGCTCGGCGGTGCGTTGGTAGTGCGTGCCGTTGACCTTCCAGTCGGCGACATGCTTGAGATCGTCCTGGAACTGCAGGAACAGATCGTGCGCGGGGATCTGGCCGCCGGTGAAAAAATAACGGCTCATCCAATCGCTCGAATCGCGCGCAACGAAATGGTAGCTCAGCCGGTGGTGCGTGAAGATGTGCGTGAAGAGCAGGCCGCCGGGCTTGAGCCAGCGCGCGATGCTGGCGAAGAGCCGTTGGTAATTTTTCAGGTGCTCGAACATCTCGACGGAGACAACGCGGTCAAACTGCCCGGGCGCAGTGTCGAAGGCGTTAATGTCACAGGTCACGATCGTGAGGTTGGTGAGGCCACGACGCTTCGCTTCGGCGTCGATGTGTTCCTTCTGCGTGCGCGAATTCGAGATCGCGGTGATGCGGGCACGCGGGAATTTCTCAGCGTTGTAGAGGCAGAGCGAACCCCAGCCGCAGCCGAGCTCAAGGATGTGCTGGCCATCGGCGAGCTGCGCGCGTTCGGCGTAGAGCGCGAGCATCGCCTCCTCGGCTTGGTCGAGCGATTCGGCGCCGGTGGGATAAAGGCAGCCGGAATATTTGAGCCGCTGGCCCAAGCAGAGCTGATAGAAACGCGTGGGCACCTCGTAGTGCTGCTCGTTGGCCGCGGCGGTCTGCTCGGCGAGCGGGCGTTTTTTCAGATCAGCGACATAGGCCGCGCGGTCGTAGTGAGCGGATTCGTCGCGCAGGCGTTGCGCGAGCAGGCGGCGGATGCCGATGCGCACGAGGGCGTCGGGGACGAGATCCTTTTCGAGGAGGGAATCAATCATGAGTTAACCACGAAGGGACACGAAGGCACACGAATCACTGGGCTCGGAGCTCCGGGTCTATTCGTGTCCATTCGTGGTTGGATTTGTTTTTGGAAACCACAGCACGAAGGCGCTCGTGGTTTGTTGGTAGCGACGGTAGGCGTCGCCTTTGCTGCGGAGGCTCTGGGCTTCGGCCATGGGTATACCTGTTACGCGCAGCAGGAGGAAGAGGATGCCAGCTGGCCCGACGACCGCGAGCCAGCCGAGGGGGGAAGCCAGGGCAAAAACGAAATAACCGACCCAGATCAGCCATTCGAAAAAGTAGTTCGGGTGCCGGCTCAGGCGCCACAGGCCCACGGCGCACACTTTTCCTTTGTTGGCCGGATCGCGTTTGAAGGCGGCGAGCTGCGCGTCGGCCAACGCCTCGCCGCAGATCGCGAGCAGCCAGAGAGAGGCGCCGGCGATCTCGAGCGCGTGCAAGCCGGGCGCGGAGTTTTGTGCGGCGAAAAGAAATGCGACGCCGAGCGCGATCACGGAAACGGCTTGAAGCTGGAAAAAACCGAACATCTTGCCGTGAAAATTGCCCGCCCAGTCGCGGCGGAGTTGCCCGTAGCGGCTGTCCTCGACCGGATGGTGTCCGATCACCCGGACCGCGAGATGCGTGCCGAGCCGCGCGCTCCACACGACCACCATCGCGGCGATGAGTGCGCGGCGCACAGTCCAGCCTTGGCCGGCGAACGCGTAGAAAGTGGCGAGCGCGCCGAAGGCATACGACCACGCGATGTCCACGATGCCGTAGTTGTCGATGCGGCGCGCCAGCGCGTAGAGCCCGGCGAAAAGGACACAGGCGGCCGCGGTGGCCGTGAGGACGAGGGCGAGTGTGGTCATCGTGAGGAGAGCGCGGTGGCCGCGCGACGCAGTGCCGGGCGCACGGAAACATAAACGACGGCCGCCAGCACCGGGGCGAGGAGCAGCCACGCGGAGAGCGCGTGCATGCCGGCCCAGCCGAAACGCGCGAAGAACTCGGCGAGCGAGCTGTCGCGAAACGTGCGGATCATCTCGCCCACCGTGAAACGATCGCCGGTGGCGCCCCAGAGAAATTCTCCGAGGCGCACGTGCACGAGGATGAGCACCAGCTGCAACGGGCCGAGGAGTTGGTTGAGCGTTTGCAGAATCGGCTGGTTCATGCGCAATGCGAGACCGACGCTGAGATTTAGCAGCGAGGTGAGGCCGAGAAACGGCAGCAGCGAGCACGCCGTGCCGACGCCGAGCGTGAGGGCGATCTTGTCGGGCGTGACGCCCTGCGTAAGCTGCCCGCGGATCGGATCGATGATGCGACGGCGCCAGAAACCGGCGCGCGGGGCGGGCGCGGGGCCGGCGGGCGCGGGTGGTGGAGGCGGAGTGGACGCGAGGGGCGCGTCGCTCCCGCCTCTTCCGAGGCGGGCGACATGGTCAGTGCTCATGCGAGCAGGTAAACCGCGACGCTCGCCGCGGTGAGCACGCCGGGGAGCAGGAGCGCGCCGGGGTTGCGCCGCGTGAAGACGGTGGTCAGCGCATCGGGCGCGGCGGCAGGCACGCGGAACAGTTCTACGAGCAGGTAAATCGCCATCGCGATGTTGCCGAGGGCGATGATGGCGGCGAACCAGAGCACGCGCGCGGCGAGCGAGCATTCCTTCCACGCGACCCACACGTAGAACGCGACGAAGGCCCAGTAGGCGTCGAAGAGCGTGGCGATCACCCATGGTTCGCGAAACGTGGCGCTGCGCACAAACGCCCCGAGCGACTGATGCAGGCTCGCCCATGAGGTGACCGCGAGCATCGAGGCGATGACGACGAGGAAGAGAGCGCGGAGGAAGAGAATCATTGGGGAAGTAGTGAGTAGTGAGTAGCGGGTAGCGAGTAGGTCAGACCATCGAAGCACGGATGCTCGCTGCTCACTACCCGCTACTCGCTACTTCAAACTTAGATTGTTCGCCCGCGTGTGCAGCGTGTGGACGACGGAGATGTTGCGGAGGGCAAAGGCGGCTTCGCAGTAGCAGAGGTAGTAGGTCCACTTGCGAACGAAGCGGTCGTCGAAACCGAGGGCGCGGACTTGGTCGAGCTTGGCGTCGAAGCTTTCGCGCCAGAGCCGCAGGGTGCGCGCGTAGTCGGGGCCGAAGTCATCCATCGCGTGCAACACAAAGCCGCCAGCGCGCGCGAGTAGATCGTTGAGGCGGTTGGTCGAGAGCAGGAGCGAGCCGGGGAAGATGTGCTTCTGGATAAAATCCACCCCGCGGCGGAACTGGCCGTAGCGGGCGTCAGGGCACGTGATGAACTGGAGCGCGAGCAAGCCCTCGGGCTTGAGCAGGCGCGTGACGACTCCAGCAAACGTCGCCTGATATTTGTGGCCGAGCGCCTCGACCATCTCGATCGAGACAATCTTGTCGAAGGAGCCGGTGATGTCGCGGAAGTCGCAGAGCTGCACATCCACGCGTTCGGCGAGACCAGCCTCGGCGACGCGACGGCGGGCGAGTTCGAATTGTTGCTTGGAGATGGTGACGGTCGTGACCTGGCAGCCGTAAGTGCGCGCGGCGTGGAGCGACCAGCCGCCCCAGCCGGTGCCGATTTCGAGGACGCGGTCGGTGGGCTGGAGACGGAGGTGGCGGCAGAGGGCATCGTTCTTCTCGCGTTGCGCGGCCTCAAGCGGGAGGTCCGCCGCGTGCGCGGGCCACTTCGCCGCGGAATACATCAGCGAAGGATCGAGCCAGAGCGCGAAGAAGTCGTTCGAGAGATCGTAGTGTTCGGCGATGTTGCGGCGGGCGATGGCGCGGGTGTTGGGGCGGAGCAGGTGGCCGAGGCGGTTGGCGAAGCGCAGGACGTTGAGCGCGGCGGAGCGCCCGCGCTGCGAGCCGGAGAGCGTGGGCGCGGAGTCCACGTTGCGGATGAAAAACGCGATCACGGCGGCGAGATCGGGCGTGTCCCAGTCGCCGTCGATGAAGGATTCGGCGAAGCCGATGTCGCCCGACCAGAAACATTTTTTGAAGAACGCCTCACGCCGCACGCGGATACGGGCGTGACCGGCGAGACCGAGCGGGAGGGCGCGGGTGGAGTCGTCGCCGCCGATCTCGTGCGTGACGCCGCCGGGCAGCTCGAGCGTGAGACGGCCGCAGCGCATGGCGCTGAAGGCGGCGAGGACGGCGCGGCGAAGCACGGAAGGTTTGCCGCCGCGTTCGAGCGCAGGAGAGAGAGCGGACGAGTGAGAGTGGGTGCGGGACGGGGAACTCATGCGGCGTCGGAAGGGGAAGGTTGGAGTCCGCCTTCGCCGAGGCTTCGGCGAGATACGGCGGCAGTGGGCGGTAGATTTGCGGAGGGAGGAGGACGAGTGAGTGAGCCGTGTGGGCGGTAGAGATCGCGTTGATCGGCGGGGCGCGCGGCCTTGGCGAACCACGGCACGCGTTTCAGCCAGAGCGTGAGCGCGTGCCAGTGGATGAGCGCGATGATGCGCAGCGTGAGCAGGGGATATTTCAGCGTGAACCACGCCAAGCGACCCGAGGTGAGATCGCGGCGCGGGCCAGTGAGTGTGCTGGTGAGCGTGCGTTCGGCGCCCGTGTAGTCGTCGATTTGGATCGAGAGCCGGTCGCCGGGCGTGCGCAGCGTGAAGTCGAAGGCGACATCGACGTCG
>JANNEY010000499.1:0-5771 GCA_031379235.1 Opitutaceae bacterium
CTTCGAGATCGGTTCGATCTCGAAGGTGTTTGTCGCGCTGCTGCTCGTCGAGAGTGAGCAGGCGGGCAAGCTCAGTCGTGACGATCCCGCGGCGAAGTTTCTTCTCCCGGCCGGCGATCCCGCTCAGGCCGGTCTGGCGAAGATTACGCTCGTGTCGCTGGCGACGCACAGCGCGGGGCTGCCGCGGATGGCGTCGAATTTTCGCTCGGCGGATGGCAACCGTGCCGAGTTCACACGCGCGCAATTGATCGAGGGCTTTCGGGTCGATGGCGCGAAGGCGCAGGTCGGAGGAAAGTCCGTCTACTCGAATTTCGGCGTCGTGGTGCTCGGGCAGGCCCTGGCGACCGCCTGGGGCATGCCGTATGAAAAGCTCCTCCAAGAACACGCACTCGATCCGCTCGGCCTGAAACACACCTGGCTCGGTTTGCGCGGCACGTCGCGACGCGGCGATTTTCCACCGGGCCTGGTGGAGGGGAAGCCGGTGCCACATTGGGAATTCGACGCGCTCGCGCCGTCGGGCGCGCTCCGCTCCACCGCGCGTGACATGGCGCTGTTTCTCCAAGCTTGCCTCGGCCTCCGCGAGACCGCGGTGAACGCGAGTATCCGCGAGTGCCTCAAGCCGCTTCGCCCGATGGGCGACGGCCCGGGTAAGATTGGGCTGAACTGGATGAGCACGGCCGGCCCGCGTCCGCCCATCTACTGGCACAACGGGGGCACGGCCGGCTTCCGTGCGTTCGCCGGATTTGATCCCGCGGCGGGTGTCGGTGTCGCCGTGCTCACCAATTCGGCCGCGGTGCCCGACCCGCTCGGGATGGAGCTGCTCGGGCGGCGCGCCGCAGCGCCCGCGAAGAAGTAGGGCGGATTTCAGCCGGGCTGGACAGACTCAACGCCACAAAAAGGCGGACTGAAGTCCGCCCTACCACTCCAGCTCGTAGAACGAGTAGCGGTAATTCTCGTCCGCGCTCTTGCGCCACGAGATCTCCCGGAAAGGCATCCCGCGCCACTCGGGCATGAACCGGTCGCCCGGGATCTTGGTGTGGATGAGCGTGAGGTGCAGCCGGAGCGGGCGCGTGCCGGCGAGGGCGAGCGTTTCCTCGTAGATGCGCTGGCCGCCGCAGATGTAGATTTCGCCGGGGAGATCTTCCGCGAGGGCTAGGGCGGCGTCGACGGAAGGCGCGACGCGCACGCCCGGTTGCGCGAGCGTGGAGTCGCTTGTGATCACGATCGGTTGGCGGCCGTCTTCCCGGACGCGGGGCCACGTTTTATAGCAGACGCGGCCGAGGATGCAGATTTTTCCCGCCGTCTCATCGTGAAAAAATTTTAGGTCCTCGGGGATGTGCCACGGCAGTTTTCCGGCGCGGCCGATTACGCGATTCTGCGAACAGGCGACGATGAGATGGAGCAGCTTGGGCACCGGGCGGATTGAGCGCACACCGAGCCGAGCCGCAAGCCGCCTTTGCGCATTACCTCGTCAAGGGTCGCAGCTCAATTTTTGCGAGCGTAGCAGAACGGCTTCCCATTCCGCTCGGAGCCGGAAGCGGCTCCGCAACGCCTGCGGCGCTACGCGGGTAAGAAAGTGAGGGGCGTCCGACAGGTTTTCTACGGTAGCTCGTAGATTTCCGCGAGGGCGACGCCGGTGGAGTTGGCGATGCCGCTGACTTGGGCGGTGTAGGAGCCGGGTTGGAGCGTGATGCTGAGGGCGGCGTCTTTTGACGCGGCAGGGAGGTTAAATGCGCCGACGGAGGTGAATGTCGCCGCGAGCGCGGCACCGCCGCCCCAGTCGTCGTTCTGATTCGTCTGTGTGCCGCTCGAATTGAAAATTGCGAGCTGCGGATCAGCGAGCGTGCCGGTGACGCCGAACTGCGCGAGGCCGGGGCCGACGGCGCGAATGAGGAGATTTTTCGGCCCGTTGCCGGTGATGTTGAAGCCGACAATGAGGATGTTGCCGCCGGTGCCGACTTGGTTGCGGGCGGAGAGATTGGTGTAGCGGGCGAGGGGCGAGCCTGCATCGGAATCGTAGGCCTCGAGCAAGACGACGCCGCTGGTGCCGGCCGCGCCGCTGACTTGCGCGGTGTAGCCGCCGGCCGCGAGGTAGTTGAGCAGCACGGCGTCCTTTGATGCCGCGGGCAGCCGGAACGCGCCGACGGCATCGAACGCGCTGGTGAGTGCGGCACCGCCGCCCCAGTCGTCATTTTGGTGCGTCTGCGCGCTGGCGGCGTTGAAGAGCGCGAGCCGTGGATCATCGAGGGTGCCGGGCACGCCGAAGGTGCCGAGCGTGGGGCCGACGGCGCGGAGCAGAACATTTTTCCCGCCGCCGCCGAGGGTGAAACCGACGATGAGGATGTTCGCGCCCGTGCCGGCGGTGGTGCGCACGGAGACGTTGGTGAGCCGGGAAATCGTCGGCGCGACGGTGAGCGCAGCGGCGGTGCTCGTGACGGAGCTTTCGCCATTGGAGACGACGACGGTGTAGGAGCCGGCATTGGCGGCCTGGGGATTGGCGAGCGTGAGGGTGGCGTTGGTCGCACCCGTGATGGCCGTGCCGTTACGCTGCCACTGGTAGGCGGTCGCGCCGGTGGCGACGACGCTCAGCACCGCGCTGCCGCCCGCGGCCGCGGCCTGCGCTTGCGGTTGCGTCGTGATCGCGGGCGGCGGGCCGGCGGCGCGTTTCCAGAAAAAGATGAATCCGGTGCCGACACCATTGCGCGTGCCGTTGCCCATGATCGTGTAGGTGCCGTCGCTGCTCCGGACGATGCGATCGACGGAATTGAAGACCCAGCCGGTGACATCGACGCCCGAGATCACCAACAGATCGCGGAGCTTGATGGTCTCCCCATCCTTGGTCCATAGGAGCGCGATGCCGTTGACGAAGTTGCCGTCGTAGCTGGCGCCGCCGATGAAGGAGCCATTGGGCGTAATCGCGTTGGCGGTGGAGAAACCCGAGCCCGTGAGCGAGCGCAGCGGCTTCATGCCGTCCGCGGCCGTCCAGATGAACGCCTGGCCGCCGGAGCCGACGACGACCGAGCCGTCGTTGTTCAAGCCGATCGCCTGACCGGTGAGTTGCCCGGGCAGTGATCCCAGATCCTGAAAGCCGCCGGCCTGCGTCCAGCGGAAGGGCCGGGTGTTGCGCGTGGCGTCGAAGTAGGTGCCGACGATGGCCGTGCCGTCGGCGGAGATGGAGTTGGCGATGGTGCGAAAGGCGCCAGGAAATCCGCCGATGGTCGCGGCGGTGTAGCCGGTGCCGGAGCGCGTCCAGCGGATGATGCGGTTGTTGTCGTTGGCCACGGTCGGGTCGGTGCTGGTCTGGTAGGAGGTGCCGACGATGAAGCCGCCGTCGGGCGTCAGCTTGGAAGGCGTGGCGCGCAGATCGCCAGCGGCGAGCGGCAGGGTCGTGATTGCGCCGGTGCTGACATTCAACGCGAATGCCACCGTGGTGGAGGGATTGAGCGTGCCATAGTAGCCGGCGGCCACGGTGCCGTTGGCGGAGACGCCCGTGAGGAACATGTTGTTCGCATTGGTCGGAAAGCCCGTGACCACCTGGGGCACAATCGTTGAGCCGGTGGTGGGCGTGCCGGGCACGATGCGGCGCGTCGCGATCAGCGCGCGAAAATTGCCGCCCGTCGCGAGCTGTCCGTATCCCACCGTGGAAAACGTCCCGCTCGGAGCCGCGGCTCGGGGCGGCTCGCCCGGGCGGGAGAGCACCACCGAATTGTCCTCAGGCGAGGAGGGATTGAAGGCCGAGCCATCCTGCAAGGATGAGTCCCGGGTCGCACTCGATGGAGGCACCACCCAGACCCGGTCATCTTGAATGACCCGCGTAACGGGTCCCGGTTCGGGGGATGAGCCCGGTGTTCTTCTGAGGGATTCAACGGGAACGAAATCGCGACTGTAGGGACCGACCGGCTCGAACAGCTTGCTGCTGTTGAGTTCCTTCAAATAGCGGCTGGTCCCTTCATCGAAGGCGGCGTCGTTCGTCTCTGGGGGAATGAAAATCTGCGCTCGGGCTGGGGTAGCGCACGCGGCTCCCATGAGCACGGTGAGAGCAAGGGTGGAGAAGCGTCGGGTGGTGAGGAGTCGCATGGGAGGGGAGTGACGAACGGGATGACTGACGCGGTGGTAGAACGGGCCTGAAACGGAAGCGGCGGGGCGTTTCTTTCAAAAATCGCGCGGAATAGTTTTGCCGGGGCCATCTGACTCACGGCAGCTCGTAAATTTCGGCGAGGGCGACGCCGGTGGTGGTGGCGACGCCGCTGACTTGAGCGGTATAGGAGCCGGGTTGTAGGAGGCCGCGCCGGTGTCAGCGCACTCCGAGGGGATCGGTGGCGGTTGCTCAAAAGCTTATTTTTCCGCCCACACCCACGCGCCAGTTTTGCTGCCAGTTGTTCCCGGTGGGCGAGGTGAAGTGCGTCGGCGCATAGTCGAACGACACGCCGACGCTGGCACGGGGCGCGACCGGCACCTCCGCGCTGGCACCGAGGGCCAGGGCAAAGGCGTTGGCGGAAAAACGCGTCGAGCCGCCGCGGAAACTCACTTCGCTCACGTCATGCACGCCGCCCGCCAGCAGGCGGCCAAAAACCCGAACCGGTCCCGAGGGCAGCAACGTCACCTGCGGGCCGAAAAGATAAAGGTAGCGGTCCAGGGAGTTCTTCACATCGCCGCCGGCGAAGAGGCGGGTCTCGGAGCCGTAGAGCCCGCTGAACTCGCCGGTGGCCGCGAGCCAGGAATTCACGGGGTAAATCCCGGACAGGGTGAAGCCGTTGAGGCTCTTCACCGGTTCATCGGCCGCGTGCATGTAGCAGTAGCCCAGGCCCAATTCGAGGCGCGCGGGCACATAGCCGGTTTTTCCACCGTCCGTGTTTTTGGGTTTTTCCGGTGGCGGGCAGGGGCTGCGAAAGAAATTTTGGCCGGTCCTGGAGTTGTGGGCCCGTTTGGGCTCAAAGGAATCAATGATCGCCACGCCAGCAGCAGCAAGACCGCCGATGTTAACTCCACTAAGCGGCGCAGTCCGAACCTGCTTTCCCGTCTTGGTGTCGATCCAGCAGCCATCTGGTTGCCGGAAAAAATTTTGGCCGGTTCTGGAGTTGTGGGCCCGTTTGGGCTCAAGCGAATCAATGACCGCCACGCCAGCGTCAACAAGACCGCCAATGTTAACTCCACTAAGCGGCACGGTCCGAACTTGTTTTCCCGTCTTGGTGTCGATCCAGCAGCAACCATCATCGCTTACGGCGGGAGCCGGGGGAGTTTGCGCCAGCGCCTGTGCGCCGGGAGAAAATGAAAAGAACGCGGCTACGGCGAGGGCCGCAAGGCGTGGGATAGTTGGGGTGATTGTCATGGTATTTGATTTATTTTTTGAGGCGCTGATGAAGAGCGGTTACTTCCGCCTTTTGGCATTCTCTTTGTCGCTGCAGCATTTTTTCTTGGGGTAGGTTTCAATTGTAGTAACCCGATCTTTCGTCGTCCGGTTCACCGCCGTCGTATGGATGCAATCGGCATCAATCCTTCCGCTCACCGAAATATTGCCGGTCGCCCGGAGCGTGATTGTTTTTCCAGAAACGGGGCAGTCCATGGAAACGACAATGGTGGCGCTTTTGAATTTGCACCCAGGCGGCACTGGATTGTTTTGGTCCCGACTCGTGTCGCCGCCGTCTTGATTGGGCTCGGTGGCTTTCGTGGTCGCGCCGCTGGCATCGCCGGAGCCGCTAAGCTGGGAGTTGGACGGATCGGCGATGCTGTCGTCCACGGTGGCGGGAGACAGGGGCAGTGGCGGATTGGGG
>JANNEY010000542.1:0-14868 GCA_031379235.1 Opitutaceae bacterium
ACGTGGCACCGCTTCCCGAAAGCGTCGCCGTGCGTTTACCGAACAGCGTATCGGCCTTCAACGCCTGGGCGGCGTCTTGCAAGACCGTGAGCTTGGTTCCTAACGTGCTGAGAAGGTTTGCCTTCTGCGTGTTCGCGGTGCGCTCGGTTTCCAAGCGATTGGCCGGGGTGCGCTCGACCTCGATGATTTGATCAACAAAGGATTTCCAATCGAAATTGGAAGCGAGACCTGCGACTTGAAGACCGGTTGGCATAGGTGGAAAGGTGTCGGAGCACACTGCGCCCCACCCTTATCTATCGGCACGCGCGCAATCGACTTGAGTCGGATTTAGTTTAGAAAAATCACGCGATCCCGCGCAAAAATTATCTGGCGGTTTTCAGTAAAGCTTTTCGTGCGACGGGACGATAGCTGGCACGTCGAGACAAGTGTCGAGACCGGCGCGATTCGGAGCCGCTCACCCGAATACGAATGTGGCACGGACGCCACGCTTAGCATCAAGGAAGATCACCATGTCAGTTGTAATCAACACGAACTTCGCGGCGACCCTCGCCGCGAACAACCTCGCCGCCTCCAACGAAATGTTGCAGAAGAGCCTTAACCGGCTCTCGAGCGGCTCGAAAATTGTCAGCCCTGCTGACGACGCCGGCGGCCTCGCCGTCGCCATGAAGTTGTCCGCCTCGGCTAAACGCCAGGGCGCTGTCGCCACCAATCTCGGCAATGCCGTGTCGTTCCTGCAGACGCAGGACGGCGTCCTCAAGGTCGCCGGCAAGGTCCTCGACCGCATCGGCGAGCTCCGCACGCTCTACAACGATCCCACCAAGAGCACGAGTGACCAGAGCAACTACGATTCTGAGTTCAACGAACTGCAGGCCCAGCTCGACGATCTCACCAGTGAGGCGTTCAATAACGTCAGCCTTTTCGGCGGCACCGATCTTCAGGTCCCAGTCACCGAAACCGGCACCACTACCGTCACGATCACCGGTCGCGACCTCGGCGATGCCTCCTCGGGTATCGGGGCCTTGACGGCTTCGTCCGTCACTTCTCTGGCCGATATCGTGCTCACGGATGTGACGGCTGCGTTGCAAAACGTCGCCACCTTCCGCGCCCAGAACGGCGCCGAACAGAGCCGCTTCGGTTTCGCCAGCGAGCTCTTGGTCGTGAATAAAGCCAACCTCGAATCCGCCGCCAGCCGCATCCTGGATGTCGACGTCGCGGCGGAGTCCACCCAGCTCTCGCGGTTCAACATCCTGGTGCAATCCGGCACCGCGATGCTCGCGCAAGCCAACCAGAGCGCGGCGATCGCGCTCAAGCTTCTCAGCTAACCGGATCTCGTCTGAAAAATTCACCGGGCGGCGGGCGGTAGTCCTCCCGCCGTCCCGGAGCTCGGGCTCACGTGGTTGTCGGCCCGGGCATGGAGCCAAAGGCCAGTTCCGTTAGGTATTTTTGTCAGCGGTTGTCAGTTAGTGTCAGAGGTTCATTGAAAGTCTAAAGGGAAAATCAGACAGATTTTTTCTTTGAGTCACTCCCCCCTGAAGATCGCGCCGCATTGCGGTGGCGCGTGATTCACTTTGCGGCATTTGCCGTAAGCGGCGCGGTCCGGCGCCGAATATCCGGACACGTGGCGACGACGGACGTCGCACTCATCAAGGAAAGATAAAAACATGTCAGTCGTGATTAACACCAACTACGCAGCGACGGTTGCTTCCAACAACCTCGCTACGTCGAACAGCATGCTGCAAAAGAGCCTCAACCGGCTCTCGAGCGGCTCGAAAATCGTGAATCCCTCGGATGATGCCGGCGGTCTTGCGGTGTCGATGAAACTGTCCGCCGCGGCCCGACGCCAAGGCGCGACAGCCAACAACATCAACAACTCCGTCTCGTTTCTCCAAACGCAGGACGGCGGTTTGAAGGTGGCCGGAAAGGTCCTCGATCGCATGAGCGAGCTGAAGACCCTCTACGCCGACCCGACCAAGAACGCTAGCGATCTCGCGAACTACGACTCGGAGTTCACCGAACTCCAGACGCAGCTCACGGACATCGCTGGTGAAACGTTCAACAGCATCGGACTCTTCGGCAGCACCGACCTCACGGTTGCGGTGACCGAAGATACGAACACGACGGTTACAGTCAAAGGTCGTGACCTTACCGACGCGTCGTCGGGTGTCGGTGCGATCACGTCGTCAGGCGTGACCTCACTGGCGGGCATCAACCTGAGCGACATCACCACCGCGATCCAAAACGTGGCTACATTCCGCGCCGAAAACGGCGCTGAGCAGAGCCACCTTGGTTTCGCCGCGGAGTTGCTCACGATCAACAAGGCCAACCTGGAGGCCGCCTCCAGCCGCATCACGGATGTGGACGTCGCCGAGGAATCGACCCAGCTCGCCCGCTGGAACATCCTCGTGCAGTCCGGCACCGCGATGCTCTCGCAGGCCAATCAGAGCGCGCAGACCGCACTCCGTTTGATCCAGTAAGTTGATCGTTGTTCACGGATAGTCCTGATTCGCCCCAACCCGGCCTCCGCCTCATACGGCGGCCGGATCTTGGGACGGACCAGTCCACAGCCCCCGGCGGCGTTACTGCCGGGAGCGCTGTTCGTTCTAGTTGTGCCACAAGGCCCCGGCTTTATCGCCGGGGCCTTCGCATTTTCAGGCTACGCGCGAGCCGCGTGGCCCAATCGGGCGAAATTGAAAGGAGGTCGATTCATCGAGCCGATTTCGAGGCCTAGCTTTGCCGCATCGCCGCCGCCAGCGACTCGATTTTCTGCACCGCGGCATCGACGGAAAAGGCGGTCGCTCGCGCCTGCCCTTGGCGTTGCAAACGCGCCATCAGCTCAGGCCGGCTCCCGAGTCCGGAGAGCTTCACCGCCAGATCCGCATCATCGCCCGCTCGGAAAAGCAGCCCATCGACTCCATCGCGGACAATTTCTTTGGCTCCGCCCGTGCCACTGGAGACGACCACCAGACCGGCCGCGAGCGCCTCGACTTGTGAGATCCCAAACGGCTCTTCAAACCGGCTCGGAAACACGAGCACATTGCTGCGCGCAAACAGCGCCCCAAGGCCGTCGCGGTCCAGAAATCCGGTAAACCGCAGGCGCTCGTCCATGCCATTTTCGCGCACGAGCGTCTGCATCTCCTGCAAAAATGCCGCGTCAGGCGCATCGCCCGCGATTTCCGCTGTGAAATCGATCCCCGCCGCCTGCAAACGGGCCAGCGCGTGCACCAAGGTGTTTGCTCCCTTGTAGGGCAGCATGAGGCTAGCGTAACAAATTCGCAGCCGCTGTGTGTCCGGCAGAAAGAGCCGGAAAAAACGGTCGATGCGCGCACCGGGATAAAGCGTCGCCATCTTCGCCGGTGCGTAGCCGGTCCGCTTGAAGACTTCACCGTTCCAGTCGCTGCACGGCGCGACCCAGTAGTGCGCCTCGCGTGGTTGCTCGCTCACGGCGTAACCCGGATTGGCATTCGCCAAGGCGTGGAGCACCGGCACTTTTTTATCGAGCGCCGGCCGCACGAGCGATATGCCCAGAAAATCCAGATTCCCCGCGATCACGAGGTCGGCATCGAGCCGCGTGACGATGCTGCGCAGTCGCGCGGCGTTTTCCCGGAGGCGGCGCAGAATCTCCCCGCGATCGGTCAGCGGCACGGCCCGCCCACCCACCCACGTGCCGGCGAGTTTGAGCGTCCGATCCACATTCACCTCCATCGTGGCTTCGTCATTCGTCGGCGTTTTCCCAAACTCCGTCGCGTCGGAAGTCAGCACCTGCACGGTGTGACCGCGCGCCGCCAGGCCCCGGGCAAATTCCCACATCATGCGGCCGTAGCCGCCGAGTTCCTGCGGGGGAAAAAGATTCGTCACGACGACAATCGAAAGTTGCAGCTTCATTCGCTCGGCCGGGAGACGCCCAATCGCGCGCAGATAGTTTTCAAGCCGCGCGTCCCCCCGCGCCTGTTCGAGCAACTCACGGTGGAGCGGGAGCACTTCTTCCGGCAACAATCCGGCCCGGGCCGCTTCCTCCAAAAACGCAAACGTCAGCGAAGGCGTGCCGTCGTCCATCGCCAGCGCCGCCAAGCCGAGGAGCGCACTCTGGCAATTGCGATCGAGCGCGAGCGCCCGCTCCAATGCGCGACGCTTCAGATCCGGCAGGTTCAAACCCTCCGCCTCAGTGGCCAGCGCCACGCAATCCTCCGCCGAACGTGCCTGGGCGATGGTCGCTTCGAGACTTTCCCCCGTGATCGCATCACTGTCAGAGCTGACGGGTTCGCTGCGTGAGGGCTGAGTTTCGACGGACAAATTCATCGGCCCACCAAGTTAGCAAGGTATCTGCCAGCATCCGTGCGTCGAATTTTATCTACTGGCCTGAAGAGTTTTACAGCATCACTCAAAAATAATTCCAGTGCTTGCCGAAAGCCGCGGCAGGAATTGCCGCGGCCAAAAACCGAATCTCATTTTTGCTCGAACGGACTCGAAGCCGCTCCCGCCAAGAACCCGCAAAAAAGAACCAGGTCCGTCCGGCATTTTTTTCCCTTCAACCGTTCTCCTTTAAACAGAAAGAAGCTGCGGCTCAAAGTCAGTGCCCCGATACGACGCTACCATCATTCCCACCTGCCACTTACGTTGCCTCGCCCAAGACCGGCACCAGCCCTGCTAAACGATGCCAATGCCCAAGCCGCCATGTGCGCACCGCCCACCGTGCAATCACGCCAAACCGACGCACCTTGCCGTATGAGCGCGCCCACCGACGCCGTTATTAGCGCGGCATTCACTCCAGCCGCCGCGCCGCGTCGCGTGTTGATCTACGCGCCCCTCGCCTACTCGACGCCGCATTTTGAAACCGATCTGGAGATCGCGCAGCGCCACCTCGATCTAGGTGACAACGTCGAACTCGTGCTCTGCGATGCCGAGCTGCCGTCCTGTCAACTCAACCCCACCCACGAGCCGGTCCGATGTGCTCAATGCGTAAGTCGGAATCATCAAGGTGCCGCCCAGCTCTCCGCGCGCGTGCCTGTGCGCGGCTTGCTCACCTTGCTCACAGCCGATGACCACGACGCGCTTGGCCGCCTGCCCCGGACGTTTTCCGACACCGCGCGCTTGCGCAGCTTCCGTTTCGAGACTTTCGATGCCGGCCTTGCGACCCTTTCATCGCTCATCGATTTCGTGCGTTCCCCTCAGCCCGACATCCAGCGCCATGCGGAACTGATCCACGGGCTGCTTCACGGCGCCGTGCTGAGTTATCTGGCGATGAAGCGGATCCTCACCGCCCAGCGCTACGACCGCGTCTACATCTACAACGGCCGTTGGAGCATGGTGCGCTCCGCCGTCCGGGCGTGCGAAGCAGCCGGAGTGCCCTACTACACGCACGAGCGCGGATCCGATCACAAAAAATTCGCGCTCTACCGTGACGTGCTACCGCACGACAAACCCGATTTCAAAAGGCAAGTTCAGCTCGCTTCGGCCGTTCTCGAATCACAACCCGAGGCAAGCGCCATCGCCGAGCAATTTTTCCACGAGCGCCGGCAGCGCGTGGAAAAAAATTGGTTCAGCTACACTAAGGCCCAGGAACAAGGGCGCGTCCCCGTCGACTGGTCGCGCCCTGTGCGCCGGATCATATTTTTTACATCCTCCGAATTTGAGTATGCCGCCATCGGTGAAGGCACTTCGGGGAGGATCTATCCGAGCCAGCAGCAGGGCACACGCCGGATCGCGCAGCATCTCGCCCGCCACGACCCCGGGGCGCACCTCTGGGTTCGCGTCCATCCGAATGACAGCGGACCACAGACCTCCCAACTTTGGACCGAAATCGCTTCCGCGCTCACCAACGTCACGGTCGTTTTGCCGGACGAAAAAATCGATTCCTATGCGATGCTCGAAGGTGCGGACCTGATCCTCACGTTCGGCTCGACCGTCGGCCTTGAGGCGACCTTCTGGGGGCGGCCCGCCGTCTGCGCCGATCACAGCTTCTACGACGGCCACGACGCCCACTATGAAGCGCAGGACGAAGCCGAACTTTTTCGCCTCATCACCACGCGCTCACTGCCCCCCAAACCACGCGCCCACGCCCTGCGCTTCGGCTACTACCTCAATACGTTTGGCAGCGAGTTCCTGCATTTCGCGACGGACAAAATATCCGACTATGAATTTCAGAGCCCGTTTCGCGGTCACTGCCTGAAACCCGATCACGCGGATCTGCGGAAGCGACTCGTCGAGCTCTACAACTCCGGCGATCTTCAGCGCGCCGAAGCGATCGCACGCCTCTGCGCCAACTACCAGCCCGAGGACACGACGGCCCATGTATTGCTCGTCCTCAGTGCGATCCGCCAAAGCCGCCTCGCCATCGCGGTCACGGCACTCGAAACCGCAGCCCATCGTCTCCCTGCCGTGCAGCTTGAGCCCTTGCTCAAGCACACCGCCAAGCCGCTGCTTGACGCCACACAGGCGCTCGCCAAGTCGGGACCCGCCGAGGAATTCCGGTCGTATGCCCGGCGCATCGGGAGCGTGTTCGCCCGCGTCCCTGCTTACGCCGCGGTCGGCCAAAAACTAATCGCTCTCGCCGAACGAGCACGACCCGGCGTTGCCCCGGAAACCACCGCGGCCCGCTGACAGCGGATATTCTCAGCGCAGCGTGTCCATCGCGGCCAGCGCCTCTTCGAGGCGGTTGAAGCGTTTGCCGATGATCTGGTAGTGCGGAGCGTTCGGCTCGCACTCGTCAAAAGTAACGTAGGCCCGCTCGTGCGCCCAACTGTTGAAGCTGAGCCGCACATGAAAGTTCGCGGTCTGGCGAAGTATTTCCGGCAGACTCACAAAAAACTTTCGATAGGCGGCCACATGTCGGCTCTCGCACAGGTAGGCTTTGCGGAAACCCAGCGCCACGCACTGCACCAGCGGCTGATCGCGCAGGTAATCGAACATCGCGTGCGTGCAGCACGCGGAGTTCATGTTGAAGATATCGTCGAGCACGATGATCCCGCCGCCCGTGAGGTAGCGCTGCGCGAGCTGGAGATCAGAGTAGACTGCATCGTAGCTGTGTTCGCCGTCGATGTGAGCGAAGCGCACCAGCGGCATGTCAGGCGACAGCACACGCTCCCGCCACTTGTTCACCGCCATCGAGTCGAGCACGTGAAACACCAACTGCTCCGGCTTCACATTGGCAAATTTCTCAATCGTCTGCCGATTGCCGGCGGCGTTCTGAAAGGGATCGACGAGAAACATGCGTTCCTGGTCTTTCAGCCCCGCGGCGAGCAAGGACGCTGTCCCCGCTCGAAATACGCCGACCTCCAGCATGTCACCGGCAACACTGAGTTTGTTCTGCAGGTCGAGCAGCCGGGCGAAGACGTGGATGCTGGGCTCGACCAGTTCCGTGATGCTACCGAGGCTCGCCTTGTAGCGCGCGACAAACTCCGTGACGGGATCCTGAGCGGCCGGTGTGTTCATAAAATTATTTTCGGAGTTTTCGGGTTAGCGCAGTTCGCGCACGCACGAGAAGGCTTCGGCGGCTGAGACGCCGACAACGCTGCCCCAGCGCTGGGCACCCGCACGGAGCGCCTCGGGCGAGCGCGGATGCGGAAACACCCGCGCCTCACTCTCGTAGATCTGCATCGCGGCGATTTTCCGTTCCACGTGTGCGCCGATGTCGAAAAATACCTCAGGCCGAAAACGCGGCTCGAATTGCTGGAACGCCCACTCCGTCGACGACGGCACTTCGTAAGCGTAGAGCCGCTTTACTGGACAACCAGGCACGGGCCGCGTCGCCGTCATCGTCGCCCGAAATGTGATCACGTGATCCATGTTCAGATCGCCGCCGTGCTGCGTGAAGACTGTCTCAGGTCGCACCCGCGCAATCTCGCGCTCGATCGCTTGGGTGACGTCGAGGAGCGGCAATGTGTCCATTTTTTGATCGGGGAAACCACCGAGCGTGACCTCCTTGGCGCCAAGGAGTGCGGCGGCGCGGCGGGCCCGCTCGTGATGGAGCTGCAACAGTCCCCGGTCCCGCTGCGAATCGTAGTCCGCGCGCGAGGTGAGACCGTCGGCCAAAATCAAAATCGAAACGGCCGCACCTTCCGCGCTCAGACGCGCGATGGTGCCGCCACAGCCGAGCACCTCGTCGTCCGGATGAGCGGCGATAACGAGGACGTTCATGCGGCAATCGCAGCCTGGCTGAGCAGAATTTCCCGACTCGCCGGCCCGTGGTTGAAGAGCAAGTCGAGAGCCGCGAGGTGGGAGACGAAGCCCGGACGGGCTTGCGCATACTCGGGATGCACGAAGTCGTGATAACGGACGGAGATTCCCATCGCGGAGAACTGATCCACCTCAAGGTAGTTTCGTCCCAGCGGACCGGAAAGATAGGCCTCGGCGTGCGTCGCACGACAGAGTTCCAGGACCAAGTCGCTCTTCCGCCCAGAGACTGTCATGTCCGAGCTGTAGCGAATCGGCGTGGTGATGCCGAAGTCACGGAGCTGTTGTTCAAGAAACGCGCGCAACATGACCGCAAGGCGGGGCCAGGCCTGCGCATAGAGGCGCTCGTAAGCGGGCGCGTAGTGTGCGAAGAAAGGTGACCGAGCATAGTTCTGCCGGATGGTCGCCCAGTGACTCTTTCGCCACGCGTCGCTCGCGATCTCACTCGTGTGGATCGCGAGATCGCCAAAACGTCCCTTGGTCGCGAGCGGAACGGTGAGCCACGTCGCATCGTCCCCAGTGCGGACCTTGTTGCGGTTGGTGAAGCTGCCTTTCTCAAACTGCACGTGATCGAGCACGATGTGCAGATCGGACATCGCGATGCGTTCGAAATAGCCAAGCCAGGGGAGATAGGCGGGTTGGTTGATGGAGACGATCATGAAGTGGGTTCCTCGCGGTAGAGGTAGAGGGTGAAATCGTGCGGCAAATAATCGTGGCGCAGCACGACGTGGCGCGTGAGACGCCGGCAAAACGCGAGGGTCTTCGCCGGATCAGCGCGAAACTCGCCGACGGAACCGCGGTCACCCCAAGTGCTCAGGGTGTTGAAGGCCACCACCCGCCGCGTCTGCGCGAACATCGCCGTGACCGTCTCTTCGAGCATCCGGCTGTTCCCAAAAGTGAATAGCCCGCTGCCCACCACATAGTCGGGGCGAAAGCGTGCGGGCACCGCGTCGAGCGAGCCCTGACGAAAATTCCAGCCGTCATGACGGCCCTTGGCGGTGCGCACCATCTCCGGCACGAGATCGAGTCCGCAATAATCACCACGAAATTCCCGCGCCTTTAAGGCGTCGACGAGATGGCCCACGCCGCAGCCGACATCGAGGACTCGCGCCGCTTCGACGTCGCCCGCTTCGAGGAGCACGCGAAACCGCGCCTGCTGGCCGCGCGCCGAGCCCCAATCCACCGCGGCATGCGTCGCGCCATGCTGCGCCACGAGTGGAGCATAGTGGCGGCGCAACCGCGCGGCATAGGTTGCGCTGGGCTTCATGCTCGGCCTCCCGCGGCTACCGGTTCGATCCGCAATCCGAGAACCCCGCGCTCCACCAGTGGTGCAGCCGAACCCTCGAGTTCGAATTTCGTAATGATGATCGCCGCATCGCGGCAGGCCACGACTAACACCGAGCCGTCGTCACTCACGCTCACGATCTCGCCGGGCTTGCGCCGGCGCGCCGAGGGCAATGCACAAATGGCCTCGGCTTTCCAAACGCGCAGGACTCCGTCGGACCACGCTGAGAACGCGCCGGGATACGGCGCGGCGACCGCACGGATGAGGTTCCACACTTCGGTCGCCGTTTCATTCCAGTCAATCAGACCATCCTCAGGCGTGCGGCGCGGAAACACACTCGCGCCTTTTGACTCTTGGGCCCGCCGAGGCACCAAACCGGACTTGAACGCCGCCAGCACTTCCGCCGTCATTGCCTCGTAGAGCGGATAAAGCCGGTTTAGGGCATCGCCGACGTCGTGGTTTTGACTGAGCTCAAAGGCTCTCTGCGCGATGATATCACCGGTGTCCGCGCCTTCGTTCACATAGTGAGCCGTGAGGCCGAGCTGCGTTTCTCCTTTGAGAATCGCCCAGTTAATCGGGGCCCGGCCGCGATATTTCGGCAACAGGCTCGGGTGCAAATTCACCGCCCCGAGCCTTGCGCAGTGTAGCACCGACACCGGCACCAAGTAGCGGTAGTCCGTGATCCAGATGAGATCCGGCTGCGCGGCGTCCATCAATTGTTCAAGTTCCGGGCTCTTCCCCGCTGCCCGAATCACAGGAATCCCCATGCGACGGGCTTCGGCGAAAACCGAAAGATATCGCACACCGTCCTCGGGATCGTCCGGGTGCGCCACCACTGCGACCACATCGGCATCGCGCCGGAGCACGCGCAGAGCGGTAGCGCCGACCGTGTGGTTGCCTAGGAAGCAGATTTTCATTTTCGAGGTCGTTGGCTTCTAGCCCGCCTTACGCACCACGACGCGCCACTCCGCATGGCAGACGACGGTGCTGTCTGAAAGATCGTCAGCCGCCATGTGTTCAAGTTTGAGAATTTCCCAACCTTGCCCGAAGAGCCGCTCCACATCGCTGCGGCTGCTGAAGCAGATCGCCCCCACTCCCGTCAAGGTGCCCCCCGCGATCTCCGCGTTGCGGCCATCGGCCAGCCGGCGGCCGGAGCGCGCGCTCGTATGGCGATCACTATAGCCGTTGTAGAAAAATACGCCGCCGGGTTTCAGCACGCGCCACACCTCGGCCACCGCCGCGCGCTGCGTGTCATGGCCGACACACGTGAGCGAGCAGCGATCGATCGCCATGTCGGCGGAATTATCGCCCCACGAAAGTTGCGTGAAGTCACCGACGCGGAAATCGCCCGCGAGACCTTCAGTTTGAAAACGACGTTGCGCGAAAGCGATCGCCGAGGCGCTGCCGTCGATGCCCGCGACCGCGAATCCCTCCCGGGCCGCGCACCAGAGGTTGTTACCGGCACCGCAACCGATCTCGAAAACGCGCACGTCGGCACGCGCCTTGTCCCGCGGCCGCCAGCGAAAGAGAAAACTGACGACGCTGTCGAAAGGGTAGCGGTTCAAGTGCTGGCCCTGAGAGTAGATTTCGTTCTCCCAAACGGGATCACTGGTGGTCGAGCTCATGCGGCAACGAGAACGTCAGACGATTGAAACGGCTGCCCCGGCTGCATGTCCGAGCGCACGGCTTTGCCGATCAGGAAACCGGCCTTGGCGGGAGGAAGTCCCGTCGCCGGCCGCCGGAAGACGATGTCAGATTCGGTGATAATTTCACCGGACCGAAGCGACCGGGCGGCCGCACACGAGAGCCTGAACTGCTCGCGCGACTTTGCCTCGACCGCGGTCGGGCGAAGGTCGGCGGAGCCAAACATCGTTTCGGCGTGACGGACCCGCTGCACCAGCTCCCTAAATTCCGCCGCGTCGGAGGAAAACCATTGGTCCGGCCCCGGCAGCGAGCGGTCCGTCGTGAAGTGCTTCTCGACCATGCTGGCTCCGAGACAAACGGCCGCCACCGCCGCTTCGCAGCCGGCGGTATGATCGCTGAATCCTGCGCGACAGGCGAACTTCGCCGCCAGCGTGCTGATCCGCTTGAGATGCACCGCATCGGGTGGCGTAGGATACGCCGAGGTGCAGGCTAGCAGCGTCAGTTCCCGCCCGCCCGCGCCGCGAAACGCGTCCACGGCCTCGGCCACTTCTGACTCGGTGGCCATTCCGGTTGAAAGAATCGTCGGTATCCCGCTCCGGGCCATGTGCCGAATCAGTGGCAAATGGCCGAGGTAATCGGAGCCGTTTTTCAAATATGCTGTGCCGATGCGTTGGAGCGCATCCACCCCGGCCGCACTCGTCGGGGTGCTAAAAAACATCACGCCCGCGCGGTCGCAGGCAGCTTTAAGGCGAGAGAGGTTGCTCTCGGTGAGCTCGCAGCGTTTGAACATTGCGAACTGCGACTCCGTGATCTCGCGACCGACGCTGCGATATGTGTAGGTGAGGGTCTCGTCGCTGATGAAATCCTCGGTGCGGTAATTTTGAAATTTCACCGCGTCTGCACCAGCCGCAGCTGCCGCGCGAATCATCGCGTCGGCCAGATTCATGTCGCCGTTGTGATTGATGCCGATCTCGGCGACGAGCAGGGCCTGATAGGGTCTCATGGTATAGCCGGCACGACGGCCGCCTCCTCGCGCAGAAGATTGACGACCCGCGCCGCGCCTAAGGGGTCGAGGGGCGGAAGCTCGCAGGCGGCACCGTGAGACAACAACGCTTCGAATTCCGCCATGAGATCCCAGCCAAGTAGCTCGGTCGTGGTCGCCGCGTGGAAAAAAGGAATCGGCGCCAGCCCACGCAGCACCGCGAGTTGATTTTCATCGCTCGCGCCAATCAGCGCCGGCAACTGCAGCGCCGCCAATTCCCAAACGGTCGAGCCCGCTGCCGATACCGCAACGTCGGCCCACGCCATGAACGGGGCAAGGTTTTCAACGGCAACGTGTAGTTCGCAACAAAACGGAGCACTCATCACGGCACGGCGCAGGGAGTCCACATGCGGGTTCGCCGCGCCAGCAATCGCGATGACGTGAAGAGGCGCGGGACGCCCAGTCGCCAGACGCTCGATCACCTTACGGGTAATGTTTTCCGGATCACTGCCGCCGAAACTCACCAACACCCGCAACGCACGACCCGCGCGAGCCGAGCGCACCGCCACCGCCGCGCGAAATTCCCGCCGCAACAGACTATGGCGGACCCCGAGCAGAAGCCTCGTGCCCCCGTCCAGTTTGCCGGCGTAGAGTTCGGCCGCCGCACCCATATTCTGATTGAGCAGCACATCGACCGGGTAGAATTCCAGATGCGACATGTCATCAAGCATGACCACACGCTGGCCGCTGATGCGGAGGTGCCGGAGGTAGCCCGAATCAAATCGGTAGCCATCGACCGCAATCCAATCGGCGTGCGTCTGCTCGGCGAGTCGCACGAGGTTCTCCGCATCGCGATCATCGCCCACCGGACCGGCGGCAACGTGCAGCGCCACACCCTCGCGCCGCAGCCGCGCGATCAAGGGGTCGGGCATCTCGCGCGAGAACCAAGCGACGCCCCCCCCCGAGTCCTGCCACGCCTGCGCCAGTGCGAGGCAGCGCATCGCATGCCCCACACCGATGGCGGGGCTGGCGTCGGCGCGAATGACAAGTGAGTGCGACATAACTAGGATTGGCGGGTGTTCGGAAAATCAACCAGCACGACGAAAGAGAAACCACGTCAGGTCGTCCTGCCGCTCGCGCGGGTCGCGGTGGTAACTGAACCCATAATCCACCAGCGCGAATTCCGGACAGGCGTCCATGAACTCACCGCCGAAATCACGGCGGAACAGCCGGCCATGATGACCGCGATAGACCACTTCTTCCGGGCGGCGGTTGTAGTATTCCGCGATGAGGACGTAGCGCGCCGACGCCTGAGCGAGCTTGCGGTAGACGCCTGGCACCGCCGTCGGGTCGAGATGAATCATCACGCCCTTGATCAAGGCGAGGTCGTGCGGCTGGTCCGGCGTAAAATTGAGAATGGAGTCATGCACGACGCGGTCCGCAACCTCGTCCCGGCGGAGGCGCTCAACCGCACGAGCGTTAATTTCCACTGCGGTCTGCTTCGCGTCCGGATAAAGCCGGCGCAGCGCGCGGAGGTTGAGCCCGATGTTGGCCCCGAACTCCACGATTGAGGCAGGTTCGGAGCTGAGTTGGCGCAGCGCTTTCGTGAAGAAGAACAGGTTGCCCGCGAGCGTCGCGGGATTGTCTTCATTACGGCCGACATAGCCGTCGCCGAATTCGCCGGCCCAGAAGCCCTCCTGCTCGGTGGTAAAAGTGCGTTCAGCGGTGTTCATGCAAAGTGGTGTGCTGCCGGAGTTGAAATTTAAGTTCGGCGAGCGCCCAGTCGTCCTCGTTGTCGATGTCCTGCGCTTCCATTGCTGAAAGCACGAGCGCGGCGGAGTTGGCGCCCATGAGTTCGCGTGTGGGCAGAAACTTATCGACGTTGAGCCAATACCACTGGCCCGCGTCGTGGTAAGCCGGCTCGAGGTCCTGACTACGCGTGTGGTAGTGCTCCGGGTGTAGCATCGGCGCGCGACCATCACGCAGCGCAAGAGCGCGCTGCACCGGAAACGAAAAGCGCAACACGGGCAGAACGGCCGTTAGCCGGGAATCGGCTCGCAGCATCTCGCCACCCAGAGTGAGGTGCACCGACGTGACCAGAGGCGCGGTGGCGAACAGCGCGCACGCCTGGGCGAAGTCGCGACCTTGCGCGCGATAACGAGTCAGCACTTCGTGCACGACTTCGTCGAAGCCGGCGTAGTCGCCGGTCGTCCTCGCCTCCCGCGCAAAAGGCACCGTGGCGCCGCACTCACACGCAATGGCTTCAATCTCGGGATCGTCGGTCGAGACCATGACTTCATCGAAGCAGTTTGAAGCGAGGGCCGCCTCGATGGAATAGGCGAGAATCGGCCGACCGAGAAACGGGCGGATGTTTTTCCGCGGGATGCGTTTGCTGCCACCGCGCGCGGGAATGATGCACACAGCGCTCATGCGACGGCGACAGGTTCGAGGGCTTCGACCGCCGCGATGACGCGCTCGACGTCGCCATCGGTCATCGCCGGATAAAGCGGCAGGCTAAGCGCGCGGGAATAAAATCTCTCGGCAACCGGACACTTACCCGGCCCGTAACCATAACGCTGTCGATACCACGGTTGGAGATGGACCGGGATGTAGAGCACCTGCGTGCCGACACCCGCCGTGCGGAGCTGAGCCATCACATGCGACCGGGTCCGACCCAGCACCGAAAAATCAATCTGAACCGAATAGAGATGCCACGAAGTCGTGGCGGCATCGGCGGCCGTGCGCAGACCCGGCGTCTGGAGCCAGTCCAGGTCGGAGAACGCGGCGT
>JANNEY010000576.1:0-2217 GCA_031379235.1 Opitutaceae bacterium
CATTGGGTTACTTTGTGCGAAGTTTTTTTCCGCTGGCACATGACAAAGTAATACTAATCCATCACCATGCCCGCCGAAATCGCCGTCAAACAACGTTACGCCGCCGCGGCCAAAGCGTCCGAGGCCGCCCTGTGCTGCCCGGTCGACTACGATCGCCGCTACCTCGAAATCATCCCCGCCGAAGTCATCGAGAAAGACTACGGCTGCGGCGATCCCTCGCGCTACGTCAAACCGGGCGAGACCGTCCTTGATCTCGGCAGCGGCACCGGAAAAATCTGTTTTATCGCGGCGCAGGTCGTCGGTCCGCAGGGCCGCGTGATCGGCGTAGACATGACCGATGAGATGCTCGAGGTCGCGCGCCGCAATGCGCCCATCGTCGCCGAGCGCGTCGGCTTCGCCAACGTCGAGTTTCGCAAGGGTCGCATCCAGGACCTCGCGCTCGATCTCGAAAAACTCGATCACGAGCTGCGGGCGCATCCCATCGCCGACGCCTCGTCGTTTCTCGCCGCCGAGGAACTGGCCGCCGACCTCCGCGTGCGCGCGCCGCTCGTCGCGACCGCAGCGGTCGATGTCGTCGTTTCCAACTGCGTGCTCAATCTCGTCGAGCCCCGCGCGAAGCGGGCGCTGTTCGAGGAAATTTTCCGCGTGCTGAAAAATGGCGGCCGCGCCGTGATCTCCGACATCGTGGCCGACGAGCCGGTGCCGGAGGCTTTGCAGCAAAACCCGGAGCTGTGGAGCGGCTGCATCAGCGGTGCGCTCACCGAGGAAGATTTTTTGCGGGCGTTCGGCGATGCGGGATTTTTCGGCATTCAAATCCTCAAGCGTGACACCGCTCCGTGGCGCACGGTCGAGGGCATCGAGTTCCGCTCCGTCACCGTGCAGGCGTTCAAGGGCAAACAGGGCCCGTGCGTCGAGCGCAACCAAGCGGTCGTCTATCTCGGACCGTTCCGCGAAGTGCTCGATGACGACGGTCACCGCCTCGTGCGTGGCCGTCGCTACGCCGTTTGCGACAAGACCTATCAGCTTTACCGCCAGGAGCCCTACCGTGCGCACTTCGCGACCATCGATCCGCGCCACGAGATTCCTCTGGCCGAGGCGAAACCCTTTAACTGCGCGGCCGCGCAGCTCCGCCATCCGAAGGAAACGAAGGGCCACGACTACGACGCGACCACCGCCGCAAGCGTTTGCCGCGACGCGGGCAACGGGAGCTGCTGCTGACCAGACTTGTCTCGCCGTCCGGTCATGAGAACGACCCTTGCGATCGGCCGGTGCCTGCTGGGCGTCCTCGTCGCCGATCCGTTGGGCGGGGCGGTTGCGCCTCCATCCGCGCCCGACGCTCTCGTGCAGATCCTGTCGAACGAGCCCGCCACGCAGGCCCGCGGCTACGCGGCACTCGAGGCGCACTGGGACCCGGCCTACATCGCGCCGCTCGTCGAAATCGCGAGCTTCAGCTACGACGAGCGTATCTTCGCGCTACTGCGCCGCCGCACCGGCGAGCGGCGCGGGGATGACATTCAGGCGTGGTTCGCCTATCTCTGGGCGCGCGACGAGCGCGTGCCGCCGTTCTACACGGACTTCAAGGCCGCGCTCTACAGCCTCGTCGATGTGCGCTTCCGCGAATATTTCTCCAACCGCCCGGCCGCGACCATTCGGCTCGATGAGATTCGCTGGGGCGGGGTGAAACGCGACGGCATCCCGCCGCTGAAAAATCCGGCGATGATCCCGGCGGCGGAGGCGAAATACCTGAAGGATTCCCATGTGGTTTTCGGCGTGACGCACAACGGCGACAGCCGCGCCTATCCGAAGCGCATTCTCGCTTGGCACGAGATGGTGAAAGACCGCATCGGCGGCGAGGACCTCAACGGCGTTTACTGCACGCTCTGCGGCTCGATGATTCTCTACCGGACGGAGATCGCCGGGCAGCACTATGAACTGGGCACGAGTGGGTTTCTCTACCGCTCCAACAAGCTGATGTATGACCACGGCACGAAGTCACTGTGGTCCACACTGACCGGCGAGCCGGTCGTCGGGCCGCTGGTCGGCCGCGGCCTGAAGCTCGCGCCGCTCTCCGTCGTGACGACCACGTGGGGCGAGTGGCGCCGGCGGCATCCCGACACGACTGTGCTGTCGCTGAAAACCGGGCACGCGCGCGACTACGGCGAAGGTGTGGCCTATCATGACTATTTCGCGACGGACGATCTGATGTTTTCCGTCCCG
>JANNEY010000633.1:0-6309 GCA_031379235.1 Opitutaceae bacterium
CCGAACGATCGGCCAACGCCGGATCGAGTCCAATCGCGCCACCGCCGCGCGTGACTTGGAGACGAATATAGAGTTCACCGGTATTCTTGGTGCGCTCGCGATACGCCGCCGCGGTCCGCCGAATCTCGCTCAACATTGCCGCCGACGAGAGCGGCAGCTCAAAATGAAGCGCCTGCGCCGACCGCTCCAACCTCGCCCAGTGCTCCGCCCAAGTGAAGATCACGCCCGCATGCGTGCGCCATACTTCATAGATCGCGTCCCCATAAAGGAAGCCGCGGTTCAACGGCGAAATTGATGGTTCGTCGGCCGAGTGCAGCCGTCCATTGGTATTGGCCTGAATAAAGTGCGTCGCCATGGCGGACAGCATTCCTGCTTTAGTCGTCCAGGCGCCAACAAAAAAGCCCCCGGATCAACGAAGGCTGAAGGGAGCGACCGAAGCCAGGGACCGCACTCAACGTTTTTTCACGAGCCCCAGAGCCTTCTTGATGTTCTGCACGCTGGGCAGAGAAATCTTTAGGAGTGCCGCGATCTCGCGACCGGTCTTGCCGGCATCCACCAGCTTCTTGACCTGAGTCCGCGTCTCATCGGTGATGACCGCACGTGTGCGCCGTTTGCCCGCGGTGCCGAGCTTTGACGCACCGGCCCGCCGCGCGGATTTGCGGCCACCCGCGGCTGCTTTCACGGCTTGGATAAAGTCAGCCACCGAATCGAAACCAAATTTGGCGGGCAAGCCCGTTAGTTCCTTGTTCAGCTCATCCGCAAGCGCCTTTTCAAGGCTCGCGAGCTTCGCGCGCGCGACCTGCAATTCCTTCATTTTATCGGTAACCATGACGCGGACGGTGACCATCCTTCTAGCCTATAGCAAGCAACCATACAGCACCGGACTCGTGCAGATACTACTATATCGTCATGGCGTGATAACCGCCATCTACAATAATTTCAGAGCCCGTAATAAAGCCTCCGGCTTGGTCGCTGGCGAGCAACAGTGTCGCTCCCACCAGTTCGCGCGCTTCGCCAAATCGCTTCATCGGCGTATGGCCCATGATCGAGGCAACCCGTTCTGGTGACAGAATCTTGCGGTTCTGCTCCGCCGGGAAAAATCCGGGCACGAGGGTATTCACGCGCACGCGTTTCGGGGCCCACTCGCGCGCGAGATTCTTCGAGAGGTTATGCACCGCCGCCTTGGTCGCTGAATAAGTGAACACGCGGGACAGCGGCACCACACCCGACATCGATCCAAGATTAATAATAGATCCGCCTTCGCCGCGCTCGACGAGATATTGGCCGAAAATCTGGCAGCCCAGGAAGACACCCTTGTAGTTAATCTTCACGATGCGCTCGAACTCGTCGTCGGTGATCTCGAAGAACGGTGTGGCCGAATTCACACCCGCGCCGTTTACGACAATATCAACCCGCCCGGACCGTTTCAGCACGGTCTCGAGCAACTGCTGCAGCGGCGCCCTTTCGCTGGCCTCAGTCGCAACGAAATACCCCCGCCCACCCGCTGCCGCGATCCGCTCAAGGCGTGGCTTGGCTTTTTCCTCATTGCGCCCAACCAGCACGGTCTCCGCTCCCGCGCCGGCCAAACCTTCGGCCATGGCCCCGCAAAGTTCACCCGTGCCGCCGATAACGACGGCCACTTTGCCAGTGAGGGAATAGAGTGACGTGAGATAGCCGGAGGAATTGCTCATGAGAACGTCCAGCAAAGTCCGCCGCACGGTCGTCTGGCAACGGGAAATCTCGTCCTGCCATGTGCGCCATCGCGCCCAATCCGGCATCCAGCTTGCCGCGCCGCATTCCTCCGCCAAGTCTTCGCGGATGGCCCGTATTCCGCTCGAGGACAATTTCAACGATGTCATTAACAAGGCCCAGCGTGGCTTGAAAATCTCCGACGCTGATTTGGCGATGCGCGCCGAAGTCTCGCCCGAAGATTTGGCCGCGGTCAAAGGCGGCGCGCCGCTCGATCCCGTGATTCGCCGCGTGGCCCGCCAGCTCAAGCTTTCGCCCGATGCCCTGGAGGCGCTGACCCACAAGCGCTGGTATCCGCAGCTCCCGAATTTCCCGAAGAGCTTCGCGATGTTCAACACGCCGCACGAGGACATGACGGTAAACAGCTATCTGATCTGGGACGCCCGGGACCGCCTCGCCGCGGCCTTCGACACTGGCGCCAACAGCGAAGGCATGCTCGATCTCATTCACGCCGAGCGCCTGACGGTGCGCTACATCTTCATCACTCACACCCATCCCGATCATATCGCCGATTTGGCCCGGCTCGCCGGCGCGACCAAAGCCGAGGTCTGGGCCAGCGAGCTGGAGCCCGTGGATTACCCCGGCGCCAAGACGTTCAAGGAAAACGCCCACTTCCACGTGGGCTCCCTCGCCGTCAAGACCCTCTACACCTTTGGTCACTCGCCGGGCATGACGACGTTCTTCGTGACCGGTCTCAGCTGGCCGCTCGCCGTCGTCGGCGACTCCGTTTTCGCCAGTTCGATGGGCGGCAGCGCGACCCACTACGCCGATCAATACCGCAACAACCGGGAGAAAATCTTCACCCTCCCCCGCGACACCGTGCTCGCCTGCGGCCACGGGCCGCTCAGCACCCTCTCGCAGGAAAAACACCATAACCCTTTTTTCGCCCGCTAACTGAATAAGCTGCGCGCCCCTCTCGTCCCAACGCCCACCATGACCTCCCGCGCCTCCTCCGCCGTTCGTCGCTTCCTCGGCGCCGGTTTTGCTCTTGCGGCATTCGCCGCCAGCGTCGTCGCCCAAGGCCCCACCGGCACCAGTAACCTTAGTCCGGATCGCATCACGTTTTACCCCGAGCCAAATTTTCGCGGCGAGGCGCTCGTCGTCGAAGCCGGCGCTGCCGTCCCGAACCTTGCGCAAATGCTCCGCGCCGATCAGCGCCCATGGGCCTTCGCCATCTCCTCGGTCCAGGTCGACGGCGCGGCGCGCGGCACGGTTTTCACCGCCGCCGGTTTCAGCGGCGACCGCCTCGAGATCACCCGCAGCATCTCCGATCTCTACGGCGCGGCGCGCACGCGTGAGCCGGGCGCGACGTGGGATCGAGCCATCGTTTCCCTTTCGGTCACCGGCCCACAGCCGGCCGTGGTCCCCCAACCGACCGTGCCCCTGCCCGGGCCGGTCCGGCCGGTCGAGCGGCCACCCACGACCGTGGTTGTCGTGCAGCCGCCCCCGCCTCCGCCCGTCATCATTCAGGAGGTTCGCCCGCGCATCGATCGCCGCACGGCCGAAGCCTACGTGCAACGCGCGTTTCGCGAAGTGCTCGACCGCCCCGCGGATCCCGAAGGCCTGCGCACCTACACGGATCGCCTGATTCGCGAAGGCTGGTCCGAGCAGCAGATGATTCAACAGCTGCAACGCAGCAACGAAGCCCGCGGCATCAACGCCGATCAGGCCATCACCAAAATCTATCGCGATGTCCTCGGCCGCGATCCCGATGCGAGCGGCCTCGCCCACTACCGCGCCAAATGGCGGGACGGCTGGACGCAGGGCCAAATCCGCGACGACCTCCGCCGCAGCGGAGAAGGCCGCGACAGCTACATCCGCAACACGATCACGAAGGCCTACCGCGACGTCCTCGGTCGCGAGCCCGATCCCGCGGGTTATGCCACCTACGAAAAAGCCATGCGTGAACGCGGCTACACCGAGCAACAAGTGCGCGCCGCCCTCATGAGCGGCGACGAATATCGGAAGAAGCGCGGGAAAAAGTAGCCGCAACATCCTCGCGGAAAAAGGTCGTTCACGACCGCGCGGTTGCGCCCACGCCCCGCTCGGCGCCGCCTGGGATGCGGAGAGGCGTTCGAGGTGATTAATTTCCTGACGCCGTCGGATAGTATGAGCCGGCTGCTTCCCTCTCAGTTCACCTCGCCTCGATCGTCACCTTGACCGGCGTCGCGTAGGCCGCCCAAGCCGCGTCGAGCAGCGCGCGGTCCGGCGCGCCGTCGAACGCGATGAAGCGGTAACGCGCCACATACGGTTTGCCCGGTTCGATCGCCCAATCGCCGAGCTGCGACGGTGTCACGCTGAGATACGGCATGTCGGGATGCACGCGCACCGGCTGCGGCGCGCGGAAATTCTCCGGGTGATCGAGCACCGCCACGCCCGCGACCGCGCCACCTTCCACGGCGCCGCCGAGGTAGCACCAGCGCATCCGCTGCGCGTTCGCCTTCACGCGGTCGGTCGCGCCGTCGGAGGTGAGCAGGATCAGGTTCGCCTTACCGTTCCACTCATCGCGGCCCCGCAATCCCAGACCGCCATAGTGATACTGCGGCAGAAACAACGCATCCGCAGTCGCGCAGGTCTGCGTGATCACGAGGTCAATGACGTGCAGCGGACGCGACGCGCCGCGCACGGGATAAAACGTCACCTCCCACGCCTCGTTGAGCGCCGTGGTGGGCGTCGGCGCCGAGAGATCGACCATGCGGTGGTGCGCCATGAAGCCGCCATGCACGGGCCCGCTCCATGTGCGCCCGATGCGATCAAACTCCACCGTGCCGGTGCGATCCTGCATGTTCCAGAAATCCGGTTTCCGGCCCTGAAACTGGGTCTTCGTCCACGGCGACCAGATGCCGTGATGATGGATGTGGTTCGCCGGATAGTCGCCGGTCACAATGTGCCCCGCCGGCGTGTGCAGCGGATGCAGATAGCCCGCGCGCTTGTATTTTGGATCGATGTCGGCGCGCGGAAGAGCGTCCTTGTCGGTGCGGTAGGTGACGACGGCACTGCCTCTAGCGACGGTGAGCGGGGCGCTACCGTCGACGATGTTGAGCGGGGTGCGGACTGTGGCCGCGATGTGTAGACCATCCGGCCTCGGTGCCACCGTCACGTCGTCTGGCGTCATGCCCGCCGATTCGAGCGAAAACTCCAGCCGCGCGCCCGCCACCTGCGTCGGAATCACAAACCGCGCTGTGCCCTCGGCCGCGGCTTGCAGCGGCAGCGTCTCGCCCGAGGCCGCGCGCAGTCGAAGCGACTCCGGCGCCTCCACGGGCAGTTTGATTGTGACCACCTGCGCCACGCGTTCCTCCGCGGGCGCGGCGACCGTGATGACGTAATTTTTGGCCGCGGCGATGGTCGCGAGGCCAAGCGCGCAGAGGGAAAAACGAAGGAGGAAGGACATAGCGGGGATTGAATGAAAACCTGAAGCCCGCAGGCCGATCCTGTCGATGCCAGATCACCCGACCCTTCGCGCTTGCTCAGCGTCGCCTTCTTCGCAATCCACCAAGGCGATTCTCAATGCCCACCGCGAAGCCTTTTCCCACCGCCGCCACACCCGCAATCCGCCCCATCAAGAAATTGATGGCCGCCAATCGCTCCGAGATTGCCGTGCGCATTTTCCGCGCGAGCACCGAGCTGAATCTCCGCACGGTCGCGGTGTTCGCCCACGAGGATCGGCTTTGCATCCATCGCTACAAGGCCGACGAGGCCTACCAGGTCGGCGCCGGCAAAGGTCCCGTCGCGGCCTACCTCGACATCGATAGCATCGTCGCAGTCGCGAAGGAAAAGGGCGTCGACGCCATTCACCCCGGCTACGGTTTCCTCTCGGAAAACGCCAACTTCGCCCGCGCCTGCGAAAAGGCCGGCGTCATCTTTGTCGGCCCGCGGCCCGACTTGCTCGACATGATGGGCGACAAGACCGCCGCCCGCGCCCTCGCGCAACGCATCAACGTCCCCACCCTTCCCGGCACCGAAAACCCCATCGTCGATCGCGACGAGGCGCTCAAGACCGCGAAGTCGATCGGGTTTCCGCTCATCATCAAGGCGGCTTTCGGCGGCGGCGGGCGCGGCATGCGCGTCGTCCACAAGCCCGGCGATCTCGCGAACCTCCTCGACGAGGCGCAGGGCGAGGCGGAGCGCGCGTTTGGCAATCCCGCGGTCTTTCTCGAGAAATACATCCCGCGCGCCAAGCACATCGAGGTGCAGATCCTCGGGGACAAGCACGGCAATGTCATCCATCTCCACGAGCGCGACTGCTCCGTGCAGCGCCGCCACCAGAAGGTGATCGAGGTCGCGCCGAGTTTTGGCCTGCCCGAGAAAATCGTGAACGAGCTCTGCGACGCCGCCGCGCGCATGGCCCGCGAAATCCGCTACGACAACGCCGGCACCGTCGAATTCCTCTACGATCTCGACCGCCACGAGTGGTTCTTCATCGAGATGAACCCGCGTATCCAGGTCGAGCACACCGTCACCGAAGTGATCACCGGCCTCGACCTCGTCCGCGCGCAGATCCTTATCGCGCAGGGGCACGCCCTGCACTCGGCCGAGGTCGGCATGCCGTTTCAGACCGAG
>JANNEY010000033.1:0-2117 GCA_031379235.1 Opitutaceae bacterium
GATGCACTTCGAGAGGTCCGAAGTCATGTAGGGATGCGAGAGGTCCTTCTTGCGGTCGAGATGGTTTTTGCCCGCCGGATAGCGAACGCTGCGGATGCCGACTTTCGCCGCGACGGTCTGCAGTTCGCAGTTGCCGTTCACCTCGCAAGTGAGGCAGTCGAGCGGATGATCCGTGAGCACCAGCTCGACGATGTTTTTCCGCAGCCCGCGGATTTTCTGCGACTCGGTGAAGATGTGCATCCCCGCCGTCAGAGGCGTGTGGCACGAGGCGACGACCCGGCGCGGGCCGTCCGCGCTCTGCGCGATCTCCACGGAGCAAACGCGGCACGCGCCGTAGGGCTTGAGCTGCGGTGCATCGCAAAGCGTCGGCACATGCCCGCGCCCGCGGTGGCGGTCTATGAAATTAAGCAGCGTATCGCCGGACTGAAACTGTTGGGGCGTGCCGTCGATGTAAGCGGTGATGGTGGCGAGTTCGAGGACCATGGTCGTGAGATTTAAGTGGGATGTGTTTCCTTCGGAAGCATCGAGAGGACGAAATCGTAGATGCGCTGCGCGGCTGCGAAGGCTTCGTCAAATTGCTCGCGCGTGGGATTTAGCAGCACGAAGTCATCGGGGTACCTGAACGTGAACGCCAATGGAGACAGCAGGGCGGCCTCCATTTTCCACTGCTCGAAACTCGCGTCCACCGCCGCGCACATCGGCAGAAGCAAAACCAAGCTGTGCGTTTTCGGGAAAGTCAGGGAGCGTGCGACAAGAAACGCCTTGAGGGCTTTTTCGCCGGCCTGCTGGCAATGATAGAGAGCCACATCCAGCGAGATGTCATCCTGCCCGGCGGACTTGTGCGCGCCCACCAGGTCATGGCTGGCTTTGGTCAGCCAGCGACGCGTCGAATCAGCCGTTTTCTGATCCATAGACCAGCCTCCCCTCGTTGATGATCTTGTGAGTCAGTGATGATTTCACGCCCTGAAACCGTTCAAATTCCGGCCTCGTTGGCACCATGATGTCGGCACCCATTGGTATTCCGTAGATGCACAGTTGCGCCCGCTGGGCGCGGCGCAGATAGGTCTCATCGCTCGCTGGCACGACGACAACCAAATCCAGATCGCTGTCCGCCGTCGGCACACCCCACGCGTACGAGCCAAACAACCAGATTTCTTCCGGCTGAAACTCCGCGACGAGTCGCTCGACGGCGGTGTCGAGTGTCGCCTGAACTTGGGGCGACAGCGCGGGGCGCGTTGGTGCGATTGCGCTCATGGGTTTTTGAAAAACGCGGCCATCTCGTCGCCGAAGTATTGCAGCGCATTCTTGATCGGCAGGGGCACGCCGCCGCCGAGCGCGCAGAGCGAGGTCAGCTCCATCGTTTCGAGCAGGTCGTCAATGAGCGTGCGGTCAATTTTATAGCTGCTGTCGCTGCGGGCCTTCGCGATGAGTTCCTTGCCGCGCACGCTGCCGAGGCGGCAGGGGAAGCATTTGCCGCAGCTCTCGTCGGCGGTGAATTGGAAAAGATGCTGGATGTATTCGATCATCGGGAACGACTCCGGGATGCTCACGACGCCCGCGTGGCCGAGGAGGAATCCGGCTTTCTTGAACGACTCGAAGTCCACGGTGATCTCACCGATTTTCCCGACCGGCACGATGCCGCCGAGCGGGCCGCCGACTTGGATGGCTTTCACCTTCGTGCGGAATCCGCCCGCGAGCGCGACCACATCCGCGAGCGGCGTGCCCATCGCGACTTCGTAGATGCCGGGCTTTGCAAAATGGCTGTCGAGCGAGAGCAGCTTCGGCCCGGTGCTCTGCGGTGTGCCGGTCTTGGCGTAGCCTTTGCCGCCGAGCGTGAGGATCGCGTGGAGATTCGAGAAGGTCTCGACGTTGTTCACGATCGTCGGCTTGCGGTAGAGGCCCTCGACCGTCGGGAAAGGCGGGCGCACGCGCACCTCCGGGCGCTGGCCCTCGATGCTCGCAAGCAGCGCGGTTTCCTCGCCGCAGATGTAGGCGCCCGCGCCCTTGATCGTCTTCAGCTCGAAGTTGAATCCGCTGCCGAGAATGTTTTTCCCGAGCAGCTTTGCCGCGCGCAGTTCCGCGATTGCGGCGTCCACGATGCGGATCGAATCGGGATA
>JANNEY010000049.1:0-16980 GCA_031379235.1 Opitutaceae bacterium
GGGTGCGCCTTTGCGTGGTAAATTGATATGGGGTGTTGTTCCCGTGAGCCGCGGGACGGTGCGCCCCGAGCTGGGCTTAGCGAGGCGTGGCTGGCCGGCGCGCGAAGGGAATTTCCCCGCCTTCGTTTTCCCATCGCTCGATCGCGCTGCGTCTGAGGGCTGCCGTCTTCGCACTTGGGCGTAGGATTGGGGGGATTTTGGGGCGCGTCATTGACGGCCGTTCGGTCGTCCGCGGGCGTAGATTACGCGCGGCCATGCGAAAGCGGTGACGATTGCCCCCATGCGCCGGAGAAAACGAACTGGCCCGTGGGCTTGCGCGTGCGGGGCGCCAGATCGCGTGCTCCCAGATTGGCCGGCAACTGCGTGGCGCTCGCTCGGTAACCGATGGCCAGCGCCGTCCACGCCTCGCACGGCGCGGGAATCCGGTAAAGCTCCCGCGCCCGATCCGGCAGGAGACCGATCATCTGATGGACCGCGAGGCCGCGTGCGGTCGCTTCCAGCACCAGATTGGCGGAGGCGAGGCCGAGGTCGTGCACCGCGGCGCGGTTGTCCTGGCCGTTCTTCGCGAATTTGAGACTGACGACCCCGAGGGCGAGCACCGGCGCGGCTTGGGCCCATGCCTGATTGGCGGGCACAAGACACGAGAGCAGGCGCGTGAATTCGGCGGGTGTGTCCCGGGTCGCCACGATATACGCCCAAGGCTGCTCGTTATACGATGACGCGGCCCAGCGCGCCGCCTCGAACAACGAGCTGAGATCAGTGGCGGGCACGGCGCGAGCGTCGAAGCCGTAGGGACTCCACCGCTCCGCGATGAGATCGTGGATCGGAAAATCGGGCGAGGCCGGTTTGGCCGATGGCGTGACGCTGGCGGTGGTGGTCATAGTTGGATAGTGGACAGGAGGAAACTCACGGCTCGCGGCGGGCCGATTTGGCGGCACCGGTGGCCCGGGCGGCTTGGAGCATTTGATCGTGGCTGGCCTCGCTGACGCCTTCGGCGACGAGTTGCGCGCTTGCGTTGCGGCCCTCGTCATCGGCGTCTTCGTCAGGAGCCTCTGGCGTTTGGTGCCCTTCCGAGCCCGGCACCGGATCCCAGCGGCGGGACTCCGGGATCAAATCGAGCGCGATCTCCTGCTGATCCAAGTCCGACTTGCCCGTGAGTTCGCGTTTGGCCTGCTCGTAGTCCGTCTGCGACACCTGCGGCGGAACGCGCCCGGCGATCACGGCTAGCTCGCGCGCACGATTATGCACCTGCGCGCGCGTGACTGGACCGATGCCGGTGAAGTGGTCGGTCACGGCACCCTGGCTGAGAGAATTTTTTTCCATGCCGCCATCCTACACGCCTGGCCGTGACCGTGCTGTGGGGTGTTGTAGGTAGAATCGAGTGACGCCACTCCGCCGATCCTGCGCGGCCATCACGGTCGAGTGCTGGCACCCGATCCGTCGGCCGTGGGCAACGCGCTGGCGGCGGACCTCGACGACCGCGAAATAGAAACCGCCGCCACCGCCATGAGGGCGAGGAAGAACACGACGGCCGCGATCATCCAGAGATTCACCTTCGTCGTTCGCCGGTGCGTGTTCACTTCGGGCAGACCGCTGCTTTCTTTGTCGATGGACATCACACGGCTGACCCACCGCGTCCGCTTTGGTGCCCGATGGCGGCTAATCAATGTCACGCGCGCAGAAATCGCTTCGCTCCGCGGCACGGCCGGGCCGGGTTATACCCCATAGGCGGCACGGAGCTGTTCGGTGCATACTCCGTGGCCGCACTTTGCGACGCGCAGCCGGCGCAGGCTTTTCCACGGCCGGCCGGCTCAACTTTCGCTGAAAACATGAATTCGAACACGACGCCCCTCACCGGCACCCACCTGCGCACCTACCAAACGATCTTCCGGCATCCGGTTGCGCACAATCTGGGCTGGCACGACGTGCACGCGCTGTTTCGCCAGCTCGGTCGCGTCACGGAGGAGCCGAATGGGAATCTCAAGGTGACGCGCAACGGGCAGGTGCTGGTGCTGCATCCGCCGCGCACGAAGGATGTCGCCGAGACGGATGAACTCATGGACCTGCGCCGGTTCCTTGAGCGCTCGGAGACACCAGCCCCGGCGGCGGCCAACGAAGCGGAGGCGCACTGGCTCCTCGTGATCAATCACCACGAAGCGAGGATTTTCCGTTCGGAAATGCACGGCGCCGTCCCGCAGCGCATCCTGCCGCACGAGCCGGAGGATTATTTTCGGCATGCGCCGCACTCGAAGGATTTTTCGCGGGGACAGGAAAAACCGGAGCCGAACAGCTTCTTCGAGCCGGTGTTCAAGGCGCTCCACAGCGGCGGCCCGATCCTCATTTTCGGCAGCGGCACGGGCACGAGCAGCGAGATGGAACAGTTCGTCGCCTGGGCGAAGCTCCGCCACCCGCAGTTCGCCGGCCGGATCGTCGGCGCGCTCGTGATCGATGAGCACCACGTGACCGAGGGCCAGCTCCTCGCGAAAGCGCGGGAATTCTATGCGCACGTGCGGACGGTTTGATCGCGGAGCTGTCACCGGAGGCCGCGCCTCATGGCCGTAAAATTTCAGGACTACTACGAAACGTTGGCCGTGGCCCGTGGCGCCACGGCCGAGGAGATCAAGCTGGCCTTCCGCAAACTCGCGCGAATCCATCACCCGGATGTCGCCAAGGACAAGGTGAGCGGCGAGGCGAAGTTCAAGGAGATCAACGAAGCCTATGAAGTGCTCAGCGACCCGGAGAAACGGCGGCGTTACGACGAACTCGGCGCGAACTGGCAAAACGGCGCCAACGGCGCCACGCCCGCCGGCGGCGGCGGGCGGGCGGGACCACGCTCGCCCCAAGGCGAGCCCGACGTCGAATTTGGCGGCACCGGCTTCAGTGATTTTTTCGAATCGTTCTTCGGTGGCGGACGCCACGACGGCGCGTTTGCCCACGAAGGGCAGGACATCGAAGCCGATCTGCTCGTGACGTTGGAAGAAGCGCTGCGAGGTTCGCAGCGCAAGGTGACGCTAAGGCGGCCGGGCCAGCCCGGCACGGCGGACCGCACCAATACTTATCAGGTGCGCATCCCGGCCGGCGTGCGCGAAGGCCAGCGCATCCGGCTCGCCGGGCAGGGTGGAGCGGGACGTGGTGACGGTGGCGCGGGCGATCTCTATCTGCGGGTGCGCCTCGCCCGGCATCCCGATTTCAGCGTGCAGGCGGCGGATCTTTATTGTGACCTCGACGTCGCACCGTGGGAAGCCGTGCTCGGCGTGCAGGCGAAAATTCCTGCGCTCGACGGCACCACGTCGCTCCGGGTGCCGCCCGGCACCGCGGCCGGCTGCCAACTCCGTTTGCGCGGACTCGGTCTGCCGCGTGCGGACCAGACGCGCGGAGATCTTTATGCGACGGTGCAGATTCGCATGCCGATCACGGTGTCGGCGGAAGAACGCTCGCTGTGGGAGCAACTCGCGCGCGTTTCCACGTTCCAACCCAGGGCCGCACCATGAATGACACCGCCGTTTCCGAAAACTATTCCCTCGTGCTGGTGCGTGTGGCCGAGGCCGCACCCGCGACCTATTCTCTCGAAGCCGCCGCCCGGTTCGGCGGCGTGCATCCGGAGATGCTGCGGTATTATTGTCACCTCGGCCTCTTCGGCGAAGAGCGGGCGCGACCGGACGTGGAACTCATTTTCGACGACGATGCACTCTACGAGCTGCGGCAATTCGAGCACTACCGCCGGCATCATGGCGTGGATCGCAAGACGCTTCGCCTGATCTGTGGCCTGCGGCGCGAAGTGGAGCGGCTGCAAACCGAACTCCGATTCCTGCGCGGACCGTGAACGCGCCTCCATGCTGTCTCGAAGTGACCTCCTAAATAAAAAACCAAATGCTCCTCAAATTATCCACCGCCAAGACCGTGCCGGAAACGGCGATCGCCCTGCACGCCGCCGCCGCAGCCAATCACTTTGGCGTCATGCATGTTCACAATCTCAAGGAGACCATGGCGAAGAAGGGCGTGGAGTTCGCCCGTGAATGCCTGATCTTCGAGGTCTGCCAGCCGCAGCAAGCGAAGAAGGTGCTCGATGAAGACATGAGTGTCTCCACCGCGCTGCCATGCCGGATATCCATTTACGAACAGGACGGAAAGACGGTGCTCGCGACGCTGAGGCCGACCGAGATGCTGGCGACCTTCAACGTGCCGCAACTGCAAGGCGTGGCGCAGGAGGTGGAGACGACGATCCTCAAGATCATGACCGAGGCGGCCGGCTGATTGGCGCCGAAGGCACACCCAAGCCCAACGCGGGGCGAACTCGGACAATCCATGCGGAGCAGATTTGCGCGTGAGAGTTTAATCTTATCGGGCGCTCCGCCTCCCGCGTGCGAAAATCTCCTTTCTCATTCAAGCCATCCTCCTATGAAAATCATCCAAGTTTATGATCCGCCCATGTGCTGCTCGACCGGCATTTGTGGCACCGACATCAATCCTGATCTCGTCAACTTCGCCGCGCTGCTCGCGCAACTCGGCACGCATGGGGTCAAGGTCGAGCGCTACAATCTCGGGCAGCAGCCGGTGGCTTTTGCGGAGAATACTCTCGTCAAGGCACTGCTCGACAAGGAAGGCACGGATTCGCTGCCGATCATATTTCTAGACGGCGAGGTTTACTTGAAGGGCCGTTATCCGACCGCCGCCGAGCGGCCGGTCTTCTTCAACGCTGCGCTCGGCCAGGTCGAGAAGGTGGCTTCATGAACCTTCCTCGCTACCAACCCGATCCCGCGAAATCCACGCGCTTCCTTTTCTTCACCGGCAAGGGCGGTGTCGGCAAGACGTCGCTGTCCTGCGCCACCGCCCTGAAATTCGTCGAGGCGGGCAAACGCGTGCTCCTGGTCAGCACTGATCCGGCGTCCAATCTCGACGAGGTATTAGAGACGAAACTCTCCTACACGCCTACGCCTATCGTCGGAGCACCGGGCCTCAGCGCCGTTAATATCGATCCGGGAGCCGCCGCGGCCGCCTATCGCGAGCGTTTGATCGGCCCGATGCGCGGCCTGCTGCCGGTTACAGCGCTGGCGAGTATGGCGGAACAGCTCTCCGGTTCATGCACAGTGGAGATCGCCGCTTTCGATGAGTTCTCCGGTCTCATCGGAAATCCCGAGACGACCACCAACTACGATCACGTCATCTTCGATACCGCGCCCACCGGCCACACCTTGCGACTGATGAGTCTGGCGAAGGCGTGGGATCAATTTCTCGACCAGAACACGAGTGGCACGTCCTGCCTCGGGCCGCTCGCCGGATTGGCCAAGCAGCGCGGCATCTACGAGGCTACGGTGAAAACGCTGGCCGATGCTTCGGCGACGACACTCGTGCTCGTGAGCCGTCCGCAACTCGCTGCGTTGCGCGAGGCCCAACGCACCTCGAAGGAACTCCATGCACTCGGCGTGAGCAATCAGTGCCTCGTCATCAACGGCATGTTTGAAACGAAGTGTCCCGAGGACGTGACCGCGCAAGCGATGCAGCAACGCGGCGTGTCCGCGTTGGCCTCCGCAAGTGAGTTCATCGGCAGCCTGCCCAGCTTCATCGTGCCACTTCGGCCCATCAACATCCTTGGTCTTGGCGGGCTGCGGGTGTTGCTGGGCGGAAGTGCCGAGTCTGCCGTGGCAGTCACCCCGCCCGCCGACCCATGGACGGCACCCGAAATGGAAAGTCTGGACACGCTAATCGCCTCCATCGAACGGCAGGGTCACGGCGTCATCATGACGATGGGCAAAGGCGGCGTGGGCAAAACCACCGTCGCCGCCGCCATCGCGGTCATGCTGGCGAAGCGCGGCCACGCCGTGCATTTGAGCACCACCGATCCCGCCGCGCACGTGGCACAGACACTCGCCGGTCGGGTGGACGGGCTCACGCTCAGCAAGATCGACCCCGCCGCGGAAACGGCAGCCTATCAAGCCGAAGTCATGCGTGCGCAAGGTCCCGCGATGGATGAAGCCGGACGCGCACTGTTGGAGGAGGATCTGCGCTCTCCCTGCACCGAAGAAATCGCCGTGTTCCGCGCGTTCGCACGTGAAGTCGGTCAGGGAACCAACCGTTTCGTCGTGCTCGATACCGCGCCCACGGGACACACGCTGCTCCTCCTGGACGCAAGTGAGGCGTATCATCGCGAGCTGGAACGTCAGGCGCGTAGCACTCAGCCGGCGGAAGTGAGGCAGCTATCGCAGCGACTCCGCGATCCCGTCTTCACCCACATCCTGCTCGTCACGCTGCCGGAAGCTACGCCGGTTCACGAGGCCGCTGCGCTCCAAAAGGATTTGCGCCGCGCGCATATCGAACCTTTCGCATGGGTCATCAATCAAAGCCTGCTCAACAGCGGTTCCTGCGATCCGCTGCTCCGGCGCCGGGAAGAATCCGAGCACCGCTATCTGCACGAGGTGGTGGATAAGCACGCCGCCCGCACCGCTTGGCTGCCTTGGCAGCCAGAGGAGCCGATTGGCCCCGCCGCGCTCGCCCGGCTGGCGGCATCCCACTTCGAAACCGCGCTTTCATGAGCACCCGCGATTCGAAGGAGAACGCTCGGCCAAACTTGGACCAAACGCCACCGCCCGGCCGCGCGTGGTATTCACCGGCTGTGCTCTGGCAGCGCAAGACCACGATCATCGCGGCGCTCTCCGTCGCGGGCGTCGCGGTGCATCTGGCGCTGCGCTTCTTCTTCCATGCGACTCCAGGCACTTACCGGATTCCGTTGCTAGCGACCCTCGTGATTGGCGGCCTGCCGCTGCTTTACGACCTGCTGCGCAAGCTCCTGAAACGCGAGTTCGGTTCCGATCTGTTGGGCGGCATTTCGATCATCACGTCGGTCGTCCTCGGCGAGCATCTCGCCGGCGCCATCATCGTGCTGATGCTCGCGGGCGGCGAGGCGCTGGAGAGCTATGCGTTGCGCAGCGCCTCGTCGGTGCTCGCCGCGCTGGCCAAACGGATGCCCTCGATCGCGCACCGCAAACGCGAATCGGAGATCGTGGACGTCGCATTGGCCGACGTGGCCGTGGGCGATACGCTCGTGATTTATCCGCACGACATCTGCCCGGTGGATGGCGTGGTGATCGAGGGCCACGGGACGATGGATGAATCCTACCTGACCGGCGAACCGTTCCAGATTACCAAGACCTCCGGCTCGACCGTGATCTCGGGGGCGATCAACGGCGAGGCGGCCCTGACCATGCGCACGACCAAGGTCGCGGCCGACTCGCGCCACGCGAAAATCATGGAGGTCATGCGCGAGTCCGAGTCGAAGCGGCCGCAGTTGCAGCGGTTGGGCGACCGCCTCGGCGCGATCTACACGCCGGTGGCGCTGGCGGTCGCCATCCTCGCCTGGGCGATCAGCGGCGAGTCGATTCGTTTCCTCGCGGTGTTGGTGATTGCCACGCCGTGCCCGCTCCTGCTCGCGATTCCCATCGCGATCATCGGCTCGATTTCGCTCTGCGCGCGCCGGGCGATTATCGTCAAGAGCCCCGTGGTGCTCGAGCAGATCGCCGGATGCCGCACCGCAATCTTCGACAAGACCGGGACGCTGACCTACGGCGAGCCGAAGCTCACGGAGCAGATCGTCGCGCCGGGATTCGACCGAAAGGACGTGCTGACGCTCGTCGCGAGTCTGGAGCGTTATTCAAAGCACCCGCTCGCGCGGGCCATCCTCGCGGCGGCGAAGGTGGATGGAATTGTCCTTCCCGAAGCCAGCGCGGTGGGCGAAGCGCCTGGGCAGGGTTTGCGCGGCACCGTTTCCGGTCGCTCGGTGCAGGTGACAAGCCGCACCAAGCTGCTCGCGCAAAAGGTCGCCGGGGCCGATCAACTCGCACCGCTCTCCGGCGGTCTCGAGTGCGTCGTCGTGATCGACGGACGCTACGCGGCGGCCTTGCGCTTCCGCGATGCGCCGCGCACGGACAGCCGGCCCTTCGTGAGCCACCTCGGGCCGAAGCATCAGTTCGCGCGCGTGCTGCTCGTCTCGGGCGATCGCGAATCGGAGGTGCGCTATCTCGCCGCGCAGGTGGGCATCACCGAGATTTTTGCCGAGCAGAGTCCCGAGCAGAAACTCGCCCTCGTCCGCGCGGAAACCCTGAAATCAAAAACGCTCTATGTCGGCGACGGCATCAACGACGCCCCGGCCATGATGGCCGCCACCGTGGGCATGGCGATCGGGCAGAACAGCGACGTGACGGCGGAGGCGGCGGGCGTGGTGATCATGGACAACTCGCTCACGAAGGTGGACGAGTTCATGCACATCAGCCGGCGCATGCGGATCATCGCGCTCCAGAGCGCAGTGGGTGGGATGGCGCTGAGCGTCGTCGGCATGGGCTTCGCCGCCACCGGCCACCTGAGTCCGGTCGGCGGCGCCATCGCCCAGGAGATCATCGACGTGCTCGCGGTGCTCAACGCCCTGCGCGCCGCGTTTCCGCCGAAAGTGATTCACGATCTGTAACCGCACTCCCACGATCCACCATCCGATGATTAGGCTTCAATCGCTCTCCGCCGGCTTGCGCCCGGCGTCGCTCGGCCTGCTGCGCGCCGTTTTACCCTCCTCGCGTCGCTCGCGTCACGACGGTTGTCGACGCGGTGAAACGCGCCCGATCAAGAACTGCGCAGAGTATATCTCAACCACTGCCGTTCAAAGATTGCGCACCTACGGCAAACTTACCGGTCCAAGCTGCGCCCCATGAAATATACCGCCACTGTCGTGACGCTCGAGCCCTCCCACGCTGAAATTCAACATGCCGCCTATCAGCTCTGGATGGATAGTGGACGCCCTGAAGCGCACGATTGTGAACTCTGGTTAGCGGCGAAAGAAATGCTCTGCCACGCGCATGTCCCTCACGCCAACTCGTGCCGTTGTGTGCTTGAGCGTCAGACGTTCGAGCGGACCACCATCGCAGCCGAACCCACCCCATGAAAACAATGAAAGCGATGGTGTTTCACGGCGCGAACGACCTGCGGCTCGAAGAGGTCAACCGGCCCCGCGCCGGAATTGGCGAGGCGGTCATTCGGGTCACGTTGACCACGATTTGCGGCACCGATCTCCACATCGTGCGCGGAGAATATCCCGTCAAGCCAGGCCTGATTATCGGGCACGAGCCCGTGGGTGTCATCGAGGAGCTGGGGCCGGGTGTCACGGGTTACGAGATAGGCGACCGCGTGCTCGTCGGTGCCATCACTCCGTGCGGCCAGTGCCGCGGCTGCCTTTCCGGCCATCTCTCGCAATGCGGACACGGTGACGGCTACGAAGCCCTCGGCGGCTGGCGCATCGGCAACACCATCAATGGGGCGCAGGCGGAATATCTGCTCGTGCCTTCCGCGCAGGCGAACCTCGCCAAGATTCCCGATGAGTTGACCGACGAGCAAGTCGTGCTGCTCTCCGACATCGCCTCGACCGGTTTTTCCGGAGCGGAGGCCGCGCCCGTTCGCCTTGGCGATGCCGTGGTAATCTTTGCCCAAGGTCCGATCGGTTTGTGCGCCACCGCCGGAGCCAGACTGATGGGTGCCTCGCTCATCATTGGAATCGATGGCGACGAAACCCGGCTTGCCATGGCGCGTCGCATGGGTGCGAACGTGGTGCTCGACTACCGTGCCGTGGATGTGGTGGCCGAAGTCAAACGCCTTACCGGCGGCGGCGCGGATGTCGCCATCGAAGCATTGGGCACGCAGCAGACCTTTGAGAGCGCGCTGCGTTGCCTGCGGCCGGGTGGAACGCTTTCGAGCCTCGGCGTCTATTCCGGGAAACTCCAAATGCCCTACGATGCGTTTTCCGCGGGCCTCGGCGATCACCGCATTGTCACCACGCTTTGTCCCGGCGGGAAAGAGCGGATGCGTCGGCTGCTCACCCTCGTGCAATCGGGGCGGTTCGATCCCACCCCGCTCATCACCCACCGGTTCTCGTTGGATGAAATCCCCCGAGCCTATCAACTCTTTGGCGATCGCTCCGATGGCGTCATCAAGGTGGCGATCAAACCGTAGGCCACGATCGGGGCGCGGTTTTAGTTTGGGTAGGGTAACACTCCATAGCGCGTGCCGTTTGCCCAGTCCATTGTTGGCCAGTGAAACACCACAAATCGTCCCAACAGCAGAACCACAAACCGACCGATGCATCCCTATCGGCGGCGGCAGACCTCCAAGAAGACCGCATTTCCGTGAGACCGTCAGCGGAGGAAGTGGCCCGACGAGCATATTTCAGTTATGAGAACCAAGGTTCGCAGCACGGTCAGGATGTTCAGCACTGGCTGGCGGCGGAGACAGAATTGTTCGCGGAACGCGGCCGCGACTAGATTCACCGTTCGCAGCACTGCGCATGAGATAATTTCTTTTCCAACCACCCTGCGACAGCCCCTCACGTTGCTGGAATGTGCGACGAAGGGTGGCCCGAAGCCGTGCTCGCGGGATCGCGGGCGGGGCGTCCGCGGTCAACAAAGTGGGTCGGGCCGGGTCGCGGCGTCGGTCGGCGGAGGATGTCTCCTGCTTCGATCAGGGTGCCGCGCGCGGCACGGCGTGGATGAAGAAGGCCGCCCAAGCGAAACGTCTGGGCACCTAGGAGACCGAAGTTGATTCGCGAAAACATCTCCCGCCGCACTTGCAGAATGACCATGCCCATGAAGTCCATGCCAACATTGCTGAAGAGCCCTCGGCGCACAGTCGCCCGCGACAGTCGCATCCGATCCAAAGCGGCGCGCGCGCCGACGGAGACCGCGACCGCCCATGCCGGTCTCGACCGCTACTTGCGCGCGGTCAATTACCTCGCCGCCGCGCAGGTATATTTGCAGGCCAATCCGCTGCTGGAAACGCCGCTGCGCCCGGAGCACATCCGCGAGCGGCTGCTGGGGCATTGGGGCACGTGTCCGGGCATCAATTTCATCCATGCGCATCTGAACCGGCTGATTCGGGAGACGGATGCGAGCGTGTTGCTGCTGACCGGGCCGGGCCACGGCGCGGCGGCCAATCTCGCCAACGCCTATCTCGAGGGCTCGCTCACGGAAGTGTATCCCGAACTCACGCGCGACCGCGCGGGATTGGAACGCTTCGTCAAGCGGTTCTCCTGGCCCGGCGGTTTTGCGAGTCACCTCAATCCCGAGCTGCCCGGCGTCATCCACGAGGGTGGCGAGTTGGGCTATGCGCTGGCGACGGCGTTCGGCGCGGTGTTCGACAATCCGGACCTCATCGCCGCGTGCATCGTCGGCGATGGCGAAGCCGAGACCGGCCCGACCGCGGGAGCGTGGCACAGTGGGAAATTCCTGAACCCGGCCACGGACGGCGCGGTGCTGCCGATTGTTCTGCTGAACGGATTCAAAATCGCCAACCCGACGATCTTCGCTTCGATGACCGATGACGAGTTGCTCGCGTTGTTCACGGGCAACGGCTGGCAGGCGCGCATCGTCTCCACCGACGCCCACGCTCATCGCGATATGGCGGCGGCGTGCGACTGGGCTTACGCCGAGATTCGCGCCTTGCAGCGGGCGGGCCGCGAGGGCCGCGCGGTGGAGCGCCCGCACTGGCCCATGATTATTCTGCGCACGCCCAAGGGCTGGACCGGCCCCGTCGCCGTGGACGGCAAGGCGGTGGAAGGCTCCTACCGCGCGCATCAGGTGCCCGCGAAGGAATGCAAAACCAACCGCGCCCATCTCAAGATCACCGAGCGCTGGCTGCGCTCGTATCGGCCCGAAGAACTGTGGGATGAACAAGGCCGCCCGCAGGAGGATCTCCTCGCGCTTTGCCCCGCAGGCGACCGGCGCATGGCGATGAATCCACACACCAACGGCGGCAAGCTGCGCCGGCCGCTCGACCTGCCGCCGCTGGAAGACTTCGCCGTGGACGCTCGCGGTCGCGGCGAGGTGCGTGTGAGCGGCATGGAGACGCTGGGCAAATACCTCGCCGAAGTCATCCGCCGTAGCGAACCGCGCCGCCACTTCCGCATCGTGTGCCCGGACGAACTGGAATCGAACAAACTCGGCGCGGTGCTCGCGGTGACGCAGCGCCAGTTCGCCTGGCCCGTGCCACGTCACTCCGAGAACATCGCGCCCTCCGGGGCGGTGCTCGAAGTGTTGAGCGAGCACAATTGCCAGGGCTGGTTGCAAGGCTACCTCCTCACGGGCCGCCACGGGCTGTTCCCGTGTTACGAGGCGTTCATCTCGATCGTGGACGGCATGATGAACCAGTATGCGAAGTTCCTCAAAGCTGCGGGCGAAGTCCCGTGGCGCGCGCCGGTCTCGTCGTTGAACTACCTGCTGACCTCGGAGACGTGGCGGCAGGAGCACAACGGCTACTCCCATCAAGGGCCGGGCTTCATCAACAATCTGCTCACGAAGAAGGGGCACACCTACCGCATCTATCTGCCGCCCGACGCCAACACGCTGCTCAGCACCGTCCGCCACTGCCTGCGCTCGACGGGCTACATCAATCTCATCATCGCCGCCAAGCATCCGCTGCCCCAATGGCTGAGTCCCGCCGAGGCGGACGAACACTGCCGCGTCGGCGCGTCGGTGTGGCGTTGGGCGAGCACGCATGGCGATGACGAGCCGGAAGTCGTGCTCGCCGGTTGCGGCGACAACCTCACGGTGGAAGTGATGGCGGCGGCGCAGATTCTCCGCGAAGAAGCGCCCGCTTGGCGCGTGCGCGTCGTCAACGTGACCGACCTCCAGGTGATTGGCATCCCGCAAAAATATCCGCACGGGCTGGACGAGGACCGCTTCCAACGGCTGTTCCCGCTGGGTTGCCCGGTTGTCTTCAATTTCCACGGCTACACCGCCGCCATCAAGCAACTGCTGTGGGAGCGGCCCGAGAACGAGCGCTTCGACGTGAACGGCTACCGCGAGGAAGGCACGACCACGACGCCGTTCGACATGCAGGTGCGCAACAGGACCAGCCGCTGGCATCTCGTCATCCTCGTCGCGCAGAAGCTGGCCGCGCGCCACCCGCGCCTGGCGGCGCTCGCTGAGGAACTGGTTCGCAAATACGAACTCAAACTCACCGAGCATCACGCCTACGTGCGGGCGACCAGCATCGACCCGCCGGAAATCCTGAACTGGCGCTGGAAGGCGCGCGCGGAGCCCGCCGCATGAACATCCTCGCGGTCAACAGCGGCAGCGCGTCGCTCAAACTCGACCTGTTGGAGGTCGCATCGCCCGGTGGCGCGCCGCGCCGGCTGGCTCGCGGCCGGGTCGAGCGCTTCGGGCCGGAAGCGGCGACGGACTTCCGGCTCGGCGAGGGCGAACGCCTCCGCCGCGTGGAGAATGTCCCTGGCCACCGCACGGGCGTGAGTTGGTTCCTCGACCGTTTGGCCGCCGGGAACACCGTGTTGCCCATCGCGGCGACGGTCCATCGCGTCGTGCATGGCGGGCCGCGGTTCACGGCGCCGACGCAGCTCGACGCCAGCGCGCTGGCGGAGCTGGAGACGCTCAACGAGCTGGCCCCGCTGCACAATCCGCCCGCGTTGACCGCCATCCGTGCCGTGCAGTCCGCGCTCGGAGCGGACGTGCCGATGGTCGCGGTGTTCGACACCGCCTTTCACCGCGCCCTCCCGCCGCGCGCCGCGAACTATCCGCTGCCACACGAACTCACGACGCGCCACGGGCTGCGCCGTTTCGGTTTTCACGGCATCGCCCACGAATCCATGCTCCGGCGCTACGCACACCTCGCCGGTGTGCCCATCGAGAAAGCGACGCTCATCACGCTGCAACTCGGCGGCGGGTGCTCCGCCGCGGCGATTCTCAATGGTTCCTCGGTGGAAACATCCATGGGCTTCACCCCGCTCGAAGGCTTGATGATGGGCACGCGCGCCGGCGACCTCGACCCCGGCCTGCTGCTCTATCTCATGCGCAAGGAGGGCCTGAGCCTCGCCGATGTGGAAACCCTCCTGAATCAACACTCCGGTCTGCTCGGTGTTTCCGGCCGGTCTGCCGACATGCGTGAGGTGGCTGCCGCCGCACCCCACGACCCGCGAGCCGCGCTCGCCGTGGATATGTTCTGTTACCGGGCGCGAAGATACATCGGTGCCTATCTCGCCGCGCTCGGCGGCGCGCAGGCCGTCGTGTTCGGCGGTGGCATCGGCGAAAACCAACCCGCCATCCGCGAGCGCATCTGCGACGCCATGGGCTGGTGCGGCCTCGCGCTCGACCCGGCGCGCAACGCGTCGGCCGTCGGCATCGAAAGTCGCATCACCCGCGATGACTCTCGAATTCAGGCGTGGGTCGTGCCCGTGGACGAAGCCGCGCTCATGGCGGAGGCTGCCGCCGAATGCCTGGGTTCCGCGGCCCGCACTTTTCTCAAAACCGCCTGAATCGCATTTCTGCGGAATCTCGCCCGCGCCACTGCCCAACACCCGTGTGAAACGACAACGATGAAAACCAAGAACTCGAAAAGGCCAGCAAAGATCCGCCGCCCAAGCGCGGCGCCGAGCACGCCACCAAAAATCAAAAAGATTCTCGCGACGACGGATTTTTCCGATGCGTCCCGCCATGGGGTGGGATACGCGGTGGCGCTGGCCGAAAAGCTCGGTGCCGCCGTCGCCCTGCTTCATGTCGTCGAGCCAGGCTCATGGGTGTCAAACATGGGTTCCGTTATCTGGGTGCGCGAGGATTCGGAGGTGGTGGCCTCCGCCCGGGAAAAACTGGCGACGATGGCGGAGCGCGAGGGCAAAGGTGAGGTGGCGGTCACCTTCTCCGTCGCTTTGCGCACGGGGAACGCCTTCGACGCCATCGCCACGGCGGCGCTCGAGCACGGGTCGGAACTGATCGTCATCGCCACCCACGGTCGCACGTGGGCCGACCGCGTGCTGCTCGGCAGCACCGCCGAGCGCGTCGTGCGCCACGCTCCGTGTCCGGTGCTCACCGTCCCTGCCCGCTCCAAGTCCAAGCGGACGCGCAAGACAGCTGAATTCCGCCTCAGGAAGATTCTCGTCCCGATCGATTTCTCGGGCGTCTCGAAAGCCGCCCTGCCTTGGGCCACCCTTCTGGCCGCCCGCTGCGGGGCCGAGGTCGTTTTGCTCCACGCCGTTGAAAGGCCCCCCGTCGATGACCTTTGGGCTCCTGGGTTGAACGCCGATTCGTTCGCGCCCTTGATGAAGCAGGCCGGGGCCGACTTGGAACGCATCGCCGGAGGCTTGAGCAAATCAACCGGCAGCAAGATTTCCGCCGCCGTCCGGGAAGGTTCGCCGTATGAAGCGATCTGCGAGGCGGCCAAGACGCTCGACGCGGACCTGATCGTCCTGACTACGCACGGATACACGGGATTGAAGAAGGTCTGGCTCGGCAGCACCGCCGAACGGGTCGTGCGGCATTCCCCCTGTCCCGTGCTGACTGTGCGCGAATTGCAGAGGAAGCCCCGATGATCCCGGCGGGAAAAACGAACGACATAGTCTGGCAGCATCCTGGGTTGAAAGAAATCGCGGCCCGCGCTGGCCGCCTGCAAATCGTCTATGGCGGCAAAGCGCATCCGGGGGACGACGAGGGCAAGCGAGTCATCCAGCACATCGCTCAGGCTCGCGACTCGCTCGGACCGGAGGTGCGCCTCGTCTATCTGGAGAACTACGACTGGGAACTGGGCCGCCTCCTCACCTCCGGCGTGGACGTGTGGCTCAACACCCCCCTGCCGCCAATGGAAGCCAGCGGCACGAGCGGCATGAAGGCCGCGCTGAACGGCGTGCCCAGCCTCAGCGTGCTCGACGGCTGGTGGATCGAGGGCTGCATCGAGGGCGTCACCGGTTGGGCTGTTGATGGCCCGGCCGGCGGGAAGGAACCCGCCGCCGAGAATCGCACGCCCCAGGATGCCGCCTCGCTCTATCACCAACTGGAGCACGTCGTCGTCCCGCTCTATTATGGCAACCGCGACGCGTTCATCGAAGTGATGCGCCAGGCCATCGCGCGCAACGCCTCGCACTTCAACACCCAGCGGATGGTTCAGGAATACGTCGCGAAAGCGTATTCCTGACCGCCTCCCCGCCTACGAATCCGCCGACTCCACCCAGCCGATGTCCGAACCCGATCATCCGCCCAAAAATCCTCCGGTAAAAAAGCGGGCGGAAGACGACGTCGCGAAGCGGGCCTACGCCATCTACGTGAAGGAAGGCCGTCCGCAAGGACGTGACGTGCAGAATTGGTTGGAGGCCGAAGGCAAGATGCCGCCCGCCGCCGCTGCGCCACCAGCGAGCGAGGCAGGGCAGACCACGGCCGCCGATCAGGTGTGGCATCACTTGCCGGCCGACGAGGTCGTGCGGACGCTCGAAGTGAATTTGTCCACCGGCCTTTCGGCGGATGAAGTTGGCAAGCGTCAGAAAGATTCCGGCCCGAATCGCGTGACCCCGCGGCGCGGCACGCCGGCGTGGCTCAAGTTTCTCAAGCAGTTCAACCAGCCGCTCGTTTACATCCTGCTCCTCGCGGTCGTCGTCACGGCGGTCCTCGGCGAGTGGGTGGATGCGTCCGTCATTTTTGGCATCGTGCTCTTCAATGCCATCGTCGGCTTCCTCCAGGAATCCAAGGCCGAGACCGCCATCGAGGCGCTCGCCAAAATGGTCGTCACCGAGGCGACCGTGCGCCGCGATGGGAAAAAACTGCGCGTCCCTTCCGAGACGCTCGTCCCCGGCGATGTCGTCCTGCTCCAATCCGGTGATCGCGTGCCCGCGGACCTGCGGCTCCTCGACATTCGTAATCTGCAGGTGGATGAATCCGCGCTAACCGGCGAATCGCTCCCGGTGGGAAAGCAGCCCGACGTGTTGCCGCCGGAGACCGTGCTGGCCGACCGCAAGAACCTCGCCTTCGCCGGCACGTTCGTCACCGGCGGCCAGGCCGAGAGCGTCGTATGCGTTATCGGCGATCAGACCGAGACCGGCCGCATCGCCGGGCTGATCGCGGGAGCGGTGGAATTGTCCACGCCGCTCACGAAACAGATCGCGCAGTTCAGCAAGCTCGTGCTCTGGATCATTCTGGGGCTGGCGGCGGCGACGTTCGCGCTCGGGGTCGCGCGCGGCGA
>JANNEY010000061.1:0-4811 GCA_031379235.1 Opitutaceae bacterium
GGCCGCCCATGGCGGCACCGGCCAGATAAATGCCAAAGCCACACAGCATGCCCGCCACCGGCGAGGCGATTTGCATCGCCGGCACCATAGTCTGTCGCACCGACATCATCGAGTAGCCGACCTTGTGCTGGATCGCGTGGCCGGCTTCGTGCGCAGCGACACCCACCGCCGCGAGACTGGATCCGCGGTAGTTGTCGGGCGACAAAGCGAGGCGCTTGTGCGTCGGATCGTAGTGGTCGCTGAGCATGCCTTCGACCTCGACGATTTCGACGTCGTGAATGCCCGCGCTTTCCATGACGGCCGCGGCGGCCTCGCGCCCCGTGATCCCGCCACGCGAGGGAATCTCGAGATTCTTTTTGTAGGCGCTCATCACGCGCATCTGCGCGTAGAGGCCGAACAACAAGGGGACCGCGATGAGGACGAGTAGGAAAATAATCATGGTGAAAACAGGTTGAGTTGAACTCACGTTAAGCAAAACGCGGAATTTGCCAGCGCAAATTCCGCGTTTTGGAAACGAGCGGTAAACATTCCAACCGGCCTGTTTTCAGCCCAGCTTCGGCACATCGAGCCAGCGGCGCTCCGCCCACGATTTGAGCCCGAGCTCGGCGAGCTGCACGCCTTTCGCGCCTTCGTGCAACGACCACGGAAACGGATCGCCCTTCACGACATGGCGGAGGAAGAGCTCCCACTGGACCTTGAACGCGTTGTCGTAAACGCCTTGGTCCGGCACCGTCGTCCAGCCGTCCATGTATTTGATCGGGCTGTCCACATCCGGATTCCAGAGGCAGCGTGGCGTGGCGGAGAGGTGCTGCGCCGTGCAGTTGCGCAGGCCCGCGACCGCGGTGCCGTGCGTGCCGTCCACTTGGAGCGTGAGCAAATCATCGCGGCGCACCCGCACGTCCCAAGAAGAGTTGAACTGGCAGATCACGCCATTGACCAACTCGAAGGTCGCGTAGGCCGAATCATCCGCCGTGCACTTGTAGGGTTTGCCCGCTTCGTCCCAGCGCTGCGGAATGTGCGTCGCCCCAAGACACGTGAGCGACTTCACCTCGCCGAACAAATTCTGAATCACATACTGCCAGTGGCAGAGCATATCGACGATGATGCCGCCGTCGTCCTCCTTGCGGTAATTCCACGAGGGCCGCTGCAACTTCTCGTGCTCGCCCGTGAAGACCCAGTAGCCGAACTCGCCGCGCACCGACAAAATTTTTCCGAAGAATCCCGTGTCGATCAGATACTTCAGCTTCAACAATCCCGGCAGCCAGAGCTTGTCCTGCACGACGCCGTTCTTGAGCCCTGCCGCCGCCACTTCCTTCGCCAGCGCGAGCGCCTCGGCGGACGTCGTCGCCGAAGGCTTCTCGCAGTAGATATGTTTCTTCGCGGCGATCGCCTTGCGCACGCCGATGGGCCGCTGCCCGGTGAGCGTCGCATCGAAATAGATCTGATTCGCCGGATCCGCCAGCGCCACATCGAGGTTGGTCGAGTAGCGCTTCACGCCTGCGCGGGCCGCGAGCGCCGCCAGCTTCGACTCACTGCGCCCGATCAGAATCGGATCGGGCATGATGACCTCGGCGTCGCCGAGTTTGACGCCGCCCTGGTCGATGATGGCTTTGATCGAGCGCAGCAGGTGCTGGTTGGTGCCCATGCGTCCGGTGACGCCGTTCATGATGATGCCGACTTTGTGCGTGGTCATGGTTTTCGAGGGTTGGTTGAGGTTAAACGCTAGCCGCAGTCTACACCTAAGCCCCGGCTTGCGTTAGCACACTCCCGACCTTTGCTAGCACAAACCCGACCATCTCATTGCGAGGAGCGCAGCGCCGCGGCAATCCATCAGCACGTCTGAACTCTCAGCACTCAGCACTCAACTCTCAGCTTCGTCTTTCACCCCATGCTCGCCTGGAGTCCTCTCCTCATCCAGAAAATCGAAATCCACGCACTGGGCTTCGTGCTGCGCAAGCTCCAGCTCAACCGCCACCGCGACGCCGAGGTTGCCGCGCACGGCCACGCCTACGCGCAGCTCATCCTCTACCTCACGGGCGAAGGCGTGCAGACCGTCGCCACCCGTCGCCGCCGCGCCCGCGCCGGCGATCTGTTCGTGATTCCCGCCGGCATGCCCCACGGCTTTTCTGTCGCCGGCCGCAGCCGCCCGCTCTGCCTCGTGCTCGACTATGAGCACGAGGGCCATAGCCGCATGCGCGCCGCGCATCGCACGCTCTCGCCCGCCACGCTCAACGAACTCCACGCCCTGCTCTCCCGCGTCCCGCGCAAGGGCCGACTCACGCTCGCCGACTACCCGGCGATCCTCGCCGTCGTCGCACGCCTCCTCGGCCACGCTCCCGCCGCGCCCGCGCGCGCGCCCACGCTTTTCGAGCAACTCCGCGAACATTTCCGCACCCCGCGCCCGCTCGCCCACATCGCGCGCGACCTCGATTACCACCCGGATCATCTCAGCCGGAAACTGAAACGCGAATCCGGCCTCAGCCTGCGCACGCTGCGCGACCGCGTCCGCCTCGAAGCCGCCGAAGCCGCGCTCCGCACCGCGCCCACCGTGGCCGAGGCCGCGACACAGTGCGGCTTCGACGATCCGAATTACTTCGCCCGCTGGTTCCGCCGCCAAACCGGCCGCACGCCGAGTGCATGGAAATCGTGAAGTGCCTGAGGCAGGAGCCCGCTCGCGGGCGATTTCGTAGGGGCGCGGCTCGTCCGCGCCTTGCCGGAAAGGGCGCGGACCAGCCGCGCCCCTACACAAGCCATCGCCTACTTGCAGGCACCGCCTTCAAAACAGCGGCGCGTGGTTCTTCGGATCCTTGAGCAGCTTCTCGAACGCCGCGTCGCCGCGCAGGTTGGCGAAGGCCGGATCGACGCGCAGGGTGTGGACGCTGAACCCATCAACACTGCGGTTGGGGAGTCCGAGTAGTTCGGCGAGCTCAGCGACGGCCATAGCCTTGTCGCCCCTCAAGGCATGGATCACCGCGAGGTTGTAGCTGCGCTGCCACCTCTGCTGGGCGTCCGGAGTTTCTGATTTACCTTCTGCGGCCGGACCCTGCTCGGGAACCGCGGCCGCTCTCTCGTCGAGGAGTGCCTCCATTCGCGCCAACGCTGTCCGCAGCCGTTCATTCGCCGGCTCGCGCTCGACGGCGGCCCTGACGCTCACCCGTTCATTGCCGAGCCGGGCCCGCGCGCCGGTCATGTCTCCGTGAGCCGCGAAAACCAACGCCGCATCGACCATCGCCTCGATGGCCGGCAGCCCACCGGAATTGCGGCTCGTCTGGCGCGCATCGAGTCGTTTCCACTCAAGGAAATCGCCCTTGATCAGGGCAAGTTCTCTCAGCGCCAAAGTGCCCCAATCCGAATCGCGCACCTCGGGAGTCATTTGTGCCGCCCGCTCCTCCAACTCCTTGGTCGATCCGGTCGCGGCAAAGATGAATCGCACCAATTCCCACATTCGTCGTGGCTCCTCTCCCTTGATGGCGAACATTCGCCGCTGCACGGTAAGCCCCTCCTCCCAGCGTCGGCCCGCGAAGAGTGTCGTCCTCAGATAGGACAAGTCTCCCGAATCGAGTTCCGCCACCTTGCGGAAGTTGACCAACGACTCCAACCAGCGGCCCTGGCGGCGTTGGACATCACCCAGTAGCCGGTAGGCCTTGGAGTTGTTGGGCTGAAGCCGGATGACTTTTTCGTATTGCGCGACGGCGCGCGCGAAGTCGCGGTAGGCATTTAGTGCGTAGCTTCCGAATTCGAGCATGACGTCGGGCGAATCGGGCGCCAGTCGGACGGCGCGGGCGATGGCGGCGTCGGCCAGCTTCAGCCGCTCCGGGGTGTTCTCCATGTTGAAGAGGATGAAGGCACCGTGATTAACAGCGAGCAGGCCCCAAGCTTCGGCGAAATTCGGATCGAGCTCGACTGCCTGGAGCAGGAGTTTTTCTCGCGGCCCTAAATTACTTCCCATCCAATTTAGCGCCCGGGCCCGCAGGTAGAGATCGTAGGCGGCAAGATTTTCCGTCGGGCGACGCTCGACGAGTTTCTTCGCGGCCGGCGAGATGGCGGCTTGCAGCGCGCCCGCGATCTCGGTGGCGAGCGCGGCCTGAATGCCGAACATGTCCTTCGGCGTGAGCTCGCGGTCGTAACTCTTGGCCCAGAGATGCTCGTCCTGGGCCGCGCGGATGAGCTGCCCGGTGAGGCGGATCTGGTTGCCGGCGCGGCGGACGCTGCCCTCGAGGATATAGGCGACGCCCAGCTCGCGGGCGATCTGCGGAATTTTTTTCGTCGTGTTGCGATATTCCATCACGGACGTGCGCGAGATGACCCGCAGGTCGGGGACGTTGGCGAGCGTGGTGAGAATGTCCTCGTGCATCCCGTCCGAGAAGAACGCCGTGTTGTCCTTGTCGTCGCTGAGGTTGGCGAAAGGGAGGACGGCGATGGACTTGTCGTTCGGCACCGCCGGCGAGTCTGCATTTGAGGTTGGCGATCGCGTAGCGGCGTGCGGGTTACGCTGCGGGTCAGCCTCGGCGCGCGCGAGCATGGCTTGGAAACGCGGCTCGCCCCGCACGGTTTCGAAGGGTGGATAGTATTTCTGGTGCGCCCATGTCCATTTCCGGGAACCCTTGTTCTCTTCGCTCTCAAGGAGAGAGAGTGCGCGGTCGTTCGCGCGCGTCCTCAGTAAATCAAGGAGGTTCGGTTCGTGATCGATGCTCTCGGCGAGGCGCGCAGCCGACTCCGCCTCTGAAAGTCTTCCCAGCCGGCCAAGGAGGGCGGCCTTCCACCACAGCATTTCAGCCGAACCGGATTCCCTGGCCAAACGCGCCTCGACC
>JANNEY010000069.1:0-32507 GCA_031379235.1 Opitutaceae bacterium
CGGGGTTCGGCGACCCCGCCCTACAACTTACTTCGACCGGAACAACTCGCTCTGCACGATGCCGTGCACGAGTTGGCGCACGCCGTAGCCGCTCGGCTTCGTTGCGGTCACGATCTTCTCGATCTCGGCGCGGTCGCTGAAGCGGACGGGGGCGCCGGTGGCGTAGATCATGAACTGTTTGGTGAGATTGCGGGCGACATCGACTTCGCGGTCAAGGAGCAGGCGCTTGAATTCGCGGATGTCGTGGAACGGGCGGCCGTCGGGCAGTTCGCCCGCGGCATCCACCGGCAGGCCGAAGTGAAATTCGAAGGGCTGGCCGTTTTTGCCGAGGCCTTTTTCGACGGGCTTGTCCTCCGCCACGCCGCGGTAGCGGTCGCGCCATGCGCCCATGATGTCGAAGCTCTCCAGCGCAAAGCCCGGTGGGTCCATCTTGCGGTGGCAAGCGGCGCAGCTCGCATTGTCGCGGTGTTTTTCGAGTTGCTGGCGGATGGTGACGGCGCCGCGGATATCCGGCTCGACGGCTGCGACCGGCGGCGGCGGCGGAATCTCCAGCCCGAGGATGCGCTCGACGATCCATCTGCCGCGGAGCACGGGCGAGGTGGTCGTGCCGTTGGCCGTGACCTTGAGCACGCTCGCGTGCGTCAGCAGGCCGCCGCGCGGGCTGTTCGCCGGAATCGTGACGCGATGCGGGGTGCTGCCGGTCACGCCGGCGATGCCGTAGTGGATCGCGAGGCGCTCATTGAGAAAGGCGAAATCAGAATCGATGATGTTGCGCGCCGGCAGATCGCGGCCGAGCAGCTCGGCGAAGAATAGCTGGGTCTCCAGTTGCGCCGCCTCGGTCAGCGCGTCGTCGAGATAGTAGTCGTTGTAGAGCGTGGTCGACGGCGTGGTGTCCTCGATTTTCCGGAGGTCCACCCAGTAATCCAGAAACGCATCGGTGAAGCGCCGCGACTTCGGGTCGGCGAGCATGCGCTCGGTCTCGGCGCGCAGCGTGACGGGTTGGCGCAATTCGCCGCGGGCGGCGCGGGCGCGGAGCGCGGCGTCGGGTTCCGAATTCCAGAGGAAGAGCGCCAGCCGCGTCGCGAGCGCGTAATCGTCGAGCGGGCCGGGCTGCTCGTCGAGAAACACGAAACCCGGCGAAGCGAGCACGGCGGTGTAGCTCGCGATCATCGCCTCCGTGAAACTGAGCCCGGCTTTCGTGCGGTCGTCGAAGAGGGCGACGAACCGCGCCACGTCGGCCGGCGCGACCGGCCGGCGATACGCGCGCTGGAGAAATGCCCGCAGCAGGCGTTCCGCGTCGGCGCGGGGAGTCTCCGAGACAACTTCGACGGTGGTCTCCTCGAGGGGAACGAGGCGCTGCCCGGCGTTGCGGCCCCCCTCGCGGCGATCGCCGCTTGCGATCGTGGGGAGGGCGACGCCGCCGGTTTTGTTTTTCGCCGCGCGCAACGGCAAATCGCCGAAGAGGAGGCGGTAGCCGGCGGCGGTGGTGTCGTCGTAAAGCGGCCCCTCGATCTCCATCCAGCGGAAGGCCACGCCGGGCGCGCCCTCGGGCGTCATCGCGGGATTCCGGAAATTATTCGGCCGCGAGCGATAGAGCCGCGACGCGTCGGGCACGAGCGTCTCGTTGGCGAGCAGCCACACCTCGCCGAGATCGTAGATGGCCGGCTCGGGCGTAAGATCGAATTCTCCGAGGCGGCGGTTCAGGACGCCGTTGCGCGTGTAAACCGTGATGGGTTCGTGGCGGCGCCCGGGCTGCACGGCGTCGTAGTTGCCCACGTTGGGATTGGGCTTCAGCGGGATGCCCTTCCGGTCGCTCTCGCCGGCAAACTTCTGTGCGACGCCACCGGGCGGCACCCAGAGCGTGTAGCCGCTGAAGCGCACGCGGTAGCGCCCTGCGACCGGCGCGCGGAAGCCGTCCCACCGGTAGGTGAAGCCCGTGACGTAGTTGCTCGAGACCCAACCGATGGCCTCCTCGTCGCGGCGCGCGGAATCGGTGAGCGGCGCGTTCAGCCAGCGCACGTCGGGCTGCGGGGTGTTGAGGCCGATGACGGGAAACGTCATGCGGTCCGGCGACGAGTTGAAGATGCTGCCGGTAAACTTGCTCGTGAGCGTGCGCTGATCGCGGGCGTAGTGGCGCACCGTGGTCGTGGGTGGTTGCGAGAACTGCACGCTCAGCACCTGGCGGATCGCGTAGTCGGCGGCGCTCATGTAGCGCGACATGTGGACGTGCGAGACATCCAGCGCGTCGCTGAGCTTGTTGAACCGGTGAGCCTCGCCGTCTTCGGGAAACAGTCCCTTCACCTGTAGCCACGGCGCGTTGAAGAGATCGCGGAGCGTGTTTTCATATTCGTAGCCGTTGAGCCGGCGGCGCGTGGCGCGGCCCTCACGCATGGCGACGTCGTTTTCGTGCGCGGTGATCGGGCCGGCGAGCGAACCGAGGAATGCCGTGGCCTCGGCCGGTTCGGGCCGCGGCTTTTTCGCCGGCGGCATTTCGCCCGCCTGCACGCGGTCATGAATGCGCACCCACAGATCGAAGTTCGCGCGGTCGCCGGGGTTGAAGGCGAGCGAGGTGAGGTCGAGGCCCTGTTCCTTGTCGGTGTCGTTGTGGCAGCTGGCGCAGTGCTGCTCGATGAAGGCGGCGGCCGGCGGAAAAGCGGAGGCGGCGGTGGACGAGGCGGCGGTGAGGAGCGTCGCGGTGAAAACGAGGGCGGACCGGTTCATGCCATTTCCAAGCCCCGCATCGTGCCCGTGGAGGAGGCGAAGCGATCTTCCTCGATGCCCATCCGCTGGAGCATGGAGACGAAGAGATTCGGCAACGGATAGTTTTGCTTCGTGTTAAAACCGAGGTGCTGGCCGTGCTTGAAGCCGCCGCCGCCGAAAATCACCGGCATGTTGAAACACGTGTGTTGGTTGGCGTCGCCGAAATTTGAGCCGTAGAGCACCATCGTGCGGTCGAGCATCGACTGCTCGCCCTCGCGCACCGCCTTGAGGTCGGCGAAGAGTTCGCCGAGGAGTTTCATGTGCAGTTCGTCGATGGTCTTGAGCTGCGAACGCTTGGTCTCCGACTTTCCGTGGTGCGAGAGATTGTGGTAGCCGTCGGTGATCTTCACGTCGGGGATCTCGAGGACCGGCGTCGAGACGCTGTCGAGCATCAGCGTGACCGCGCGCGTGGAGTCGGTCTCGAAGGCGAGGCGGGCGAGATCATACATGACCTTCACCTTTTCCATGTAGGCCGCGGGGCTCGCGGGATCGACGGGAACGGGAGCTTTGACGACGGGCTTCGGTTTCGTTTCCCAACCCTGCGAAGCCTGCAAACGGTGCTCCAAGTCGCGCACGCTGGTGAAATACTGGTCGAGCCGATCGCGATCGCGGGCGGTCACGTTGCGCTCGAGGTCCTTGGCTTGGCCGGCGACGGTGTCGAGGATACTGCGGCCGGTGTCGAGCCGCCGGACTTGGGCGGCGACTTGCGCCGGCGTGCCCTGGAGGAAAAGCTGTTTGAAGACCTCCGCGGCTTTGTCCTCGGGTGGAATCGCAACGCCGGTGCCCGTCCATGAAAGGCTGCGCGAGCGGGTGTTCACGCCGAGGGTGAGGGACGGAAAACGGGTGAGCGTGCCAAGGCGTTCCGCGATGTGCTGATCGAGGGAGATCGTGTTGCGGAACGAGCTGCTGCCCGGATGCGGCGCCGCGGTGAGGAAGCAGATGTCGGCCGGGTGGCCGCCATCGACGTTGGGATGCGAGACGCCGCTGAACACGCTGAAATCCCCGCGGTGCGCCTGCAGTTTTTCGAGATACGGCGAGGCCTGGTAGTCGCGCCCCGCGCCCGTCGGGAAAAATTGATCCGGGAGCAACCCGAGATTGTTGCAGATCGCGAACATCCGGCGGGGCTTCGCGCCCGGCGCGAGGGGCGACGATGACGACGCGGCGCGCGCGAAGCTCGGCAGCATCGACTCGAGAAACGGCAGGGACAGGGCGATGCCCGTGCCCTGCAAAAAACGGCGGCGCGAGAGCGGTCGGCGGGTGGAGACGAACGGGGCCTGGGAGGGCGAAGACGAATGGGCGGCCATGGGGAAGAAGAGGAGTGTCAGGCTAGACGCAACGCCCCGAAATATGATGCGACGCGGCGGCGGACGGCAAGCTTGCGTCCCCTGCGAGCGTGTATTTTGCCCGGGAAACTTGATCAAGAATCCGCTGGTTCGGCGCGCACGAATCCGCCGCCGGCTCGGTTCTTCGGTGAGCGGGCCATCAGCACCGTGGAGCATTTGTAGTTGCCGACCGCGAAGAGCGTGCCCCAAGCGCAGCTTGCCGGGATCGACCGTGGCGATGGCGGCGAACCCAATCTCGGGCGCCAGAACACGGGCCACGCCCGCGGCGGTGGCGGCGGAGCAACGTGCGGCGTCAGCTGGCGCTCAATCGAAACGCCCGGCAGTTCCTGGGCGCGAGCCGGTGCGTGGTCAGTGCGCGAGCGCCGGTCCCGAGCACGCCAAGATCACAGACTCGATCCGGCCGGGCCAAAACATCCTGCCGCCGCCGACCGCCCGCGTGAGCGCGAAGGCGATCGTGAAGAAAAGGACGAGCTGGCGGACGACACGCACGATGGTTTCAGGGGAGGCGGGTCAGCCTCAATCACTGTGCCCTAACACGAACTGGCGCGACGCAGCGCGGTGCTTGTCACGGTGGTGGAGACTTTGGCGGCCCACGCGTCGAACAAGTCCTGCCCGTGCGCCTGCGCGGTCCAAGTGGCGCGCTCGAATTTTCCGGCAGAACGGCACACGGCGCGTGTTTGCGATTCCCTCAGATCCAGCGGGCCAACAGCCGGGCCACGCAGGCGAGCGCGATGATGGCGAGGATGGCGCCGGGCAGCAGTAAATAGAGCATGCCGCCCATTTCGTTGAGATGGGGCTTCGGCGCCATACCGAGCGCGGCGACGCCGACGAAGAGCAGGACATGCGCGCCGAGGTGCAGCCAGATCGGCTGGTGGCGAGTGACCCACGCGAGCGTCACGTAAAGCGCGCCGATCACGGCGAACGAGGCGAGGAAGAGAAAGAGATTTCCATCTGGGCCGCGCGAAACGAGGAACGCCGTCACGCCGATGACGATGCCGAGCAGATACATGGCGGTGAGGGGAGAGGGCATGGATAGGATCGGGTGGTGGTCGAAATAAATGCGGAGAAGGCCGCGGGTTATTTCGCGGCGAGGAACGGCTCGGGATCCACGCCAATCTTTGCGCAGAGTTCGCGAAAGAGCTCGCGGCGCTTGGTGCCGCCGTCGGTTCTGAACTCGAGGAAGAACGGGCGGAGGTCCCAGTCGAAGGCGGTCTTGGCCTTGCCGTGGATAAACATGAGCATCGCGGCGAAATGCACCGGCGGGCCGTCGGTGCGGTTCAGCACGCCGCGGAGCAGGGCGTCGACGATTTGCGGCGGATGAAAGCTCTCGATTTGCAGCAAGGCTTGCGTGAGGCCGCCGTAGGTGTCGGAGCCCTCCAACGCTGCGACGAGCGCGGCCGTGCGTTCGGCTTCGGAGACGAGGGCGGGCGCGTGCTGCAACACCGCCGTGCGCACCTGATGATTGGAGCTCTTCAGAGCCTTGCGCAGAGCCACCCGCGCGCGCGGTGAATCGAGCGCGGCGAGCGCCTCGACATCGCGCCAGTCGTCCGTCGCACGCGGGATGAGGAGCTCTTCGATTTCGACGAGTTCCTCGGGCGTCGCGGTCTTCAGGATAGTGAGATCGTAGCCGATGCCCTCGTGCCAGCGTTCGTAGGTGACGTTCATGCTCTCGCGAAACCGATCGACCGCGGTGGTAGGTCGGATCTCTTTGGGCGCGGCCGCCGGAACGGACGGAAGCGGCGAGGGCGTAGCGGGCACGTAGGGTTTCTCCCGTTTCTTTTTTCCGCTGGCTTGGGCCTTGAAGAGTTTCTCGTCGGCGGCGCGTTGCTTCGCTTCGCGCTCGGCGCGGATCGCGTTCATGTCGGGCTCAGGCTCGCGCGGGTGCGGCGGCTCAAGGACGAAGAAGTGCCGTTTCGCGTCGGTGAACTCGCCGGAGTATTTCGGCATGTTGCGGTCGTAGAAAGCGACCTCGCCGGCGGACTTACGCCGGCGCGGGCCGACGGGCTTGGCGAGCTTCACATACGCACCGCACGGCGCGGCGGGAAAGCCGTGCGACAGCTCCGCGATGGCGTTACCGGCCTTGAGTTCGGCCTCGACGAGTTTGCGCAACGCGGCGGGAAACGCGGCGAGTTCCTTGGCGAACTGTTCGGGAATTTTCATGGCGCAGTTCACCGCGGCGGCGGATCGCCGGGGAGCGGGTCGATGTTGGCCCATTGTTTCAGCCAGTAACTTGCGACGCGGCGGACGCTGGTGCGCATCGCATTGCTGTCGGTCCGCACGCGGGAGAGTTTTAAGATTTCGCCTAGCTCCGGGGTGAAATCGCCACCGGATTTCTCCCGCAGCGCCCGCGCCGCGTCGCTCCACGCGCCGAAGCGGGCCGCCACGCTGTCCGCCCCACGCTGATTCGGGTCTTGCTCGGGAGTGGTGGCGTTGAATTTCCGGATCAGCTCCGCGATGTGCCGGCCGGCCGTGGCCATGGGCGCGAGCAGAGCGGGTTGGGGCGATGGGAGACGCGGGACAAGGGAGAGTGCGCCCGTCGCGAGCTCGTCCTCAGTCGCGACCATCAGCGCGGACAACTCGGCGACGTAGCTCGGCCGGGCTGTGATGTGTCCGACGGCGATGGCCCACCGGGCGTCGGTGGTGCCGTATTGGATCGCGGGGAACCAGTCTTGAATCGGTGAATGCGCGCCCAACGCGTCGAACTTCGCCTGCTCTGCGGCGGCTTCCTTCGTCGCCGGATCTTCCGCGGGCGGCGGGGGCACGACGAGCTGCACCTGGTAGCGGAGGTTGAATTTTTTCTCTTTCGGCGGCTCGGCTTGGCCCACATCCCAAGCGGAGTCGACCCACGCGCTCCACTCCGTATCGCTTCGGCTGGGATGGGAACGTAGCGGCAACCGGAAGCTGAGGTCGTGGGTGTCGCTGAAATGGACATCCAAAACCTTGTTTGACGAACTCGTGCCGAGCGGCACGACAGCGCTCACGAGCCAGCCGCCGTTTTCCTGCCTGGCATCAGCGAGAGCGAGTTCGCCTCGCGGCTGGTAGCGGCGACTGCCCGCCACGCGCACACACGCGTAGATGCCGTATTCTTCCGTCCTCTTGGGGAGGACGAAACCCTTTGGCGTGCGCACTTCGATCGCGAGTTCAAGGTTCTGACCATCGATCTTGGGCGAGAAGTCGGCCTTCAGCCAACCGAGGCCGAGGGCGCCACCGCCAAGCGCGAGCACGGCGCCGCAGGAAATTCCCAGCGCCTTAAAAAATCCGGGCTCCGGCATTCCCGCCACCATGCGGCTGAGCCCGAGGCCGAGGACAAACGCGACGGCGCCGCCGACCAGCGCGACGGCGACCATCAGGTAGCCGGCGGCGCCTTCGCGGCTGGAGACGTGGAGCCATTCGCTGCACGCGGCTGTGACGAGGCCGGCGACAATCAAGCCGAGCGCGCCTGTGAGAGCAGCGACGAAGAAGGAGGAGGTCCAGGACATGGTGGTTGAGGGAAGATTCGGACGGCTTAGCCGGCGTGGGCGGGCGGGTTTTCTTTGGCGGCTAGTAGAACAAATCGCGGTCGGTTCTTGAGACGCGCTCGCGCGCGACCACCTCGGCACGGATGGAGTCCATGTTTTTTTCGATCGAGGGTGGGTGCGGTGGCTCGAGGACAAAATAGCGGCGCTTCGCGTCCGTGAATTCGCCGGCGTGGCTCAGCGAGTTCCATTCGCGGAAGTGCACGCCGGGTGAGCTTTCGCGCGCCCGCGTGCTGACGGGCTTGGCCAGTTTCACGCAGGCACCATCCCGTGGGGCGGGAAAAGCGCGCGCGAATTCGACGATGCTGTTTCCCGCCCCGAGTTCTTCGCCGATGAGCTGGATGAGCGCGGCGGGAAACGCGGCGATTTCCTTCTGATATTTCACGGGGATTTCCATGGGAGGCTCAGCGCGGCGGCGGATCGCCAGGGAGCGGGTCGACGTTCGCCCATTCTTTCAATGCCTGGCTCGCCACCCCGCGCACACTGTCCTGCAGCAGTGCGGTTTTGGGCCGCATGCGGGACAGCGCGAGGATCTCGCCCAACTCGGGCGTGAAATCGCCGCCGGATTTTTCGCGCAGCGCGCGCACCGCCTGCATCCAGGCGGTGAAGCGCAGGGACGCGCCGTGTCCGCCGGAAGTAGTGGGCTCGTCCCCGACGGCGCCGGCGTTCACCTCGCGAATTCGACGGGCAATGTCGCGGCCGGCGGCGGCCACGTGCGGCACCAACGCGGGTTGCGGCGGCGGGAAATGCGCCACGAGCTGGAGGGCCGCGGCGGCGGAAACATCGTTCTCCCCCACCATGAGCGCGGCCAGTTCGGCGGCATGGTTGGGGCGCGCCGCGATGCGCTTCACGGCGGGTGGGATGCGCGCCGCGATGTCGCCCGCACGGATGTAGTCAATCCACCCCTCGATCGGTGTGTTGTCGCCGAGGGCGTCGAACCGGGCCTGCTCTTCCGCCGCACGCTCCGACTCGATTTCCTCGCGACTCCGTGCGTCGAACCTTACGCGATAGCGCAGCTGGAACTTCTTTTCAGGTGACAATTCAGCCTGACCTGCGGCCGGATCGGCGACGATCCACGGGCTCCACTCCTCCATGGCGTCGCGGTTCGGGTGGGCGCGGAGCGGGAGCTGAAACGTGAGGCTGGTTTCTTTCCCGACGCAGACTTCCATGACCTTCGTCGTTGAACTGGTCCCCAGGGTCGCGGTGGCGTTGATGATCCACTGGCCGTCGACTTGCTTGGCGCGCTTCAAATCCAGATGGCCATACGATCCGACGCGGCCGTTGCGGGCGCGCACACCGGCGGTGGCGTCGGACTCACTGCCAAGCTTTGGCACGGAAAACTCGGCCGGCGCGCGCAGCTCGACCGCGAGCGCGATCGCCTGGCCGTCGATTTTCGGCGGGAGGTCGGCGCGCAGCCAACCGACGAGGAGCGCAACGCCTCCGATCGCGAGCACAGTGCCGCAGGAAATCCCGAGGGCCCGGAAGAACACCGGCTCGGGCTGGGGCGCGACAGAGTTGCCCACCACGAGGCCGAGGACGAAGAACACGAGGCCGCCCGCGGCACCGATGATAATTATCAGCCAGGCGGCGCCGATGTCGCTGCTGTTGCTAAGGCGAAACCACCCGTTCAACGCGCTGCCGACGACCATGGAGGCGGTGAAGCCCAGCGCGCCGGTGAGGGCTGCGACGAAGAAGGTGGAGAGACCGGACATGGAGTGGGTGGTTTTGTGGGGAGAATTATCCGCGTTTCAAAAACAGCGGGTCGGCGCCGGCGGCGAGGAAGGCGAAGGCCCACATGCGTTTCATCCGTGGTTGCCGCTGCCGAATAGCGCCCGAGCCAGCCACCCGAGCCCGGCCCCGATGAAATACACGAGCAACGCGCATGTGCCGATGGCGAAGGCCATGTCGAGATTGCGGCGGTAGTCAGGCTTCATCCCCAGCGCCTCGCCGAGAAATGTGATCGGCAGCGTGACAATTGCCGCGCCCATGCCCTTGAGGGTGATCCATCCGCCGCCGCCCGAGCTGGTGCGATCGCTGGCGACGGCATAGACCGCCACCGAGATGTAGATGGCGGCGAGCACGGCGCCGAAGATCGAGCGGGGAAACCAAGCGGGCATACACGGATGAGTTGAGATGATGAAACCTGCGCTAACGGTTACCACCTGTTAGCGTTTCTCCTGCAGCAGGCGAAGCAACAGCTTCCACGCCTCAAAGTCGGAGACTTTCTGCGGGTAGGTATTGCGCGAAGTTTCCCAGTCGTAGAATTGCCGCAGGAATTTCAAGAAGGCGGTTTCGTCGCGAAACACCTCCCGGCGGTCGGACTCGCCGTAGTCGGCGCGCACAAAACAGTCGCTTTGATAGCGGATATTCGTGCCACCCTCCTTGTGGGCGGTCGAGTAAGTCGCGCCTTCCCGCAGCGCCGCCAGGATCGCCTGCTGCACGGCGGGAACGGTGGTGAGGTGGGCTTCCGCGGCCAGCGCCCGTTCGATCAGATTTTGCGCGCGCTCGACCGAGCCTGTGCCAGGTTCGGGCGCGGCTTTGCCTTTGAAGTCGCGGGTCCAGAGATCCACCCAACCGTCCAGCGCCTTGCCCCGGCCGTCGGGGCGCTCAGCGGACAGATCCTTTTCGGCGGCTTCGAATTCAAGGAGGTAGCAATTCGTCAGCAGGAGCGCGGCCTCGAGCTGCAGACGCACGCGATAGGCCACCCCGTTCGATTTTGAGGCTGCGCGGAAGGTCAGACGCGAGTCCTCCACCGAAGGCTGGAGCAACGTCATCAGTTCACGTTCGAGCACGAACTGGACTTCGTGTGGCGGCCGGCGGTCACGGAAGTGGATTTGCCGGGTGGCCGGCGGGGAAAGAGTTGTCATCGACGTTTGCGGAAAGAGGCGGTGATGCAAATTGCCGCGCGTGAATTGGCGGGCATCACCGGCCGCCGTGTTTGGCGAGCCACGCGTCGAGCGGACGGCGCGCGGTGAAATCAAAGTCCTTGCCGCGCGGTCCATCCAGCGCGGCGCGAAACTCGCGAATCGCGGGCGCGTAGTCGACGCCGCGGGCGGCGAACTTGTCGGCGACGGAGAGAATGAGCCGCGTGTTCCAGTCGAACTGAGCGGCATAGAAAGTGTGGGTTTTTTCCACGCCCTCGCGCGCATTTCCTGCGAGCGTGAGAATCGCCGTGCGCACGGGCTCGGCCAGCGCCTGCGGGTCGGGGGCGTCGCAGGCATCCAGATAGATGAGAGCCTGCTCCGCGAAGCCGTTGGTTAGAATCCGTGCGAGCGCGGCAGTGAGTTGCGGATGCGCCTGCACTTTCTGAATCGCGATCGCGCGGATGTATTCCTTTTCGAAACGATTGGCGAAGCCGAGCAGCTCAACGAAGCCGTCCTCGACGGTGAGCAGTTCCACCCGCGCGAGCACGTCGCGGTCGCGCTTGTTGTGAAACTCCACTTCAGCCGCGCCGCGCGCGACGGCGTTTTTCTGGACGGAGACAAGGAGCATGACCGCCAGGCCGGCCGCAAACACGAGACTGGCGCCCGACATGGCGAGCAATGGGACGCGGACGAGGAGCGGCGGCACGGACGGCGCGAGGCCGGGGTTGAGCGCCAGGGCGCCGAAGACCAGCGTGACGAGCGGGAAAATCTGCACCACGCCGCCCGCGAGGAGACGCAGCCAGACGGGCGTATGGGACACGGGCTCGAATCTTTCGACGAAGCTGAACCCCGTGGCGAGTGCCAGCGCGAGGCCGGTCACCAGCACCAGCAGGTATTGAATCGAGCGCTCGCGACCACTCCAGTCGAGCGCGCCCTTGGCCGTCGCGACGCACGTGGCCGACGTCAGCAGAATCCAAAGCGGCGCCAAAATGAAGATCGCCGCCCAGATCGCGCCGCCGCCGTCGTTTCTCTTCGGGGTGTTGTCATGCAGCACCAACTGCAGCGGCAGCACGTAGATGAAGCCCGCGAGGGCGAGGAGAATGTTGCCGAGAATCGTCATGAAGGCGTTGGCTGAATTGCTGGAAAATTATTCGGTCAGCCAGCGCAGCCACACCGGCCCCTGCCACACGGTCGGCCGCCAGTTCCAGCCGGCGCGAGTGACCGCGTCGATCAGCGGGCTCTTCATTTCCTGCAGGTTGAATTTGTAGGCGTAGGAGAGCTCGGGCTTGAAGCGGCCCTGTTCGTCGAGCTGGAGGCCGAAGACGCGGCGCTGCTCGGTCTGGAAAAACACGATGCCGAGCGCGGCGTTCCACTGGATGCGCGCGCCGTCGGCTCCGGCCGACCAGTCGTAGCCGGCGACGTAGTCGGTGGCGCGCACGGTGTGCGCGGCCTCATCGAACGTGAGTTGGATGCGGAAGGTGCGGCGCAGCCCGTGGGCGCGGGCGTGGTCCACCCACTTCGCGTCGGCGTAGCGCCACGTGGCGAAGAATTCGTTCGGCCGTTCGCCGCGTTCGATGCGGAAGGGGACGTCGAGGGCGTTGATCGCTTCGAGGCGCGCGGCGAGCGTCGGAGCGGAAGCGGTGGGTGCACCTGCGTGCGCCGGGGAACTGCTCGCCCAAGCGGCCCCCTTGAAAAACCAGCCGACGTAGAGCGCGACCATTAGCAGCAGGCCGGCGACTTTTACCCCGGTCGGCGCAAAGAGCGCGCCGAGAGGCTGGAGCGCGGGAAACGCGGCGGCTGCGGCGGTGGCTCCGAGCGCAGCCGGGCCGGTCACCGCCGCGTTTGCGGCGCGCCGCGCCGCGGCGGCGTTCTTAGTCAGTGCGGTCCAGAAGAAAACGTGCCGGCCGGTGCGCAACAGCTCGATGTAGTCGGAATTTTTCCGCCGGTAGCCGCGCCAGCCGCGTTCTTCGTCACCGCTCGTGTTGGTGATTTGAAACGTCTGCCAGAGAAATTTTGCACAGCGACTCGCCGCTTCAGCGGTGGGAAACTGCGCGGCTACAACCGTTTCGCCCGTGCCGACGAGGCCGAGCTCGGCCAGTTCGGCTTCGGCGAAAAATTCCGGAAAGACCATCTTGGCGTCGCGCATCTGCGCGGCGGGGAGGTCGGCGCCGAAAAGTTTTTCGCGCTCCGCGAAGCGCCCGTCACGCACCGTCAGGTTGACGGTCGATTTCGCTTCGGCCCCGGGTTGGCGCGCCCGCACCAGCTCGCCGATAAACAGCACGAGGGCGATGGGCAGCATCAGGACCGCCATGAAAACGATCGGCCGCAGGGACGCTCCCCCGCCACGCATAATCAGCGCGACGAGCGTGAGCACCACCGCCATGCCGACGCCAAGCGCCGCGGTGCCAATGAGCCCGGGGTTCGCCCGCAGGATGCCGGTGAGGGAGTTCATGGCGGGGGTGACTCAGTCGTTACCTCACTTTGTGGCACCGACGCGCTCCTCGAAGTCGGCGATGACGTGGGCGAAATCCACACCGGTGCCGGCAAATTTTTGCACGAGGACGGGGAACATTTCCGCACCCCACCGGCGCAAGCGCTTGAGGTTGTCCTTCGTCGTGTAGTTGGGTGCGGGAATGCGCTCCACCCAGCGCTCCATCGCCTTGCGCGCGGGGCGGGCGAGGCGGGTTTGCTCAGCGGTAGTTAGCGTGGCGCTGTGGAGGAAACCCACCGCCGGCTCGACATGGCCGGTCTCCAATACGGCGGCGAGCGTTTCCAGAAATTCAGGATGCGAGCGCAGACGAGCGGTGGCGGCTTCGCGCACCGCGCGGCTTGCATTTCGATTCGCCTGCCAGAGCAGGTCGCTGAAATCAGCCTCCGGATCGAGGGCGGAGATTTTGGCGAGACGTTCCTGTTCCGAGGGACCGGGGTTGCCAATTCGGTGGGCAATGCTCCTCAACCCGCCAGTGCCCGTGCTAACGATCCAGTAGCCGAAGCCTACCACGCAGACGACGAGGCTCAACGCGGCGCAAATGGCCCACGGCCAACGCAACCAAGACGGCGGACCTCCGGGCGCTAGCCCCGGATTGAGGCTCAGGACCACCAGCAGCACCGTGCCGAGCGGCACGAGGTAGATCCCCGGCGTGAAGATGACGCGCGGTATGAAGCCGGGACGGATATACATTGCGATGGCCAGGAACGAGGCGGCCGCAAGTCCGACGGCCGCACCGGCCGTGAGCGCGTAGACGAAAGGACGGCCCACTCGCAGCCAGTCGAATCCGCCGCTGGCGGTCGCGCAGAGCAGCGCGCCCATCAGTAGCAGCCACAGGGGAATCAAGGCGAAGAGGATGGGCGTCACCCAATCATTGTTGCTCAGATTCTTCTCTGCGTGAGCCCACAGCAGTTTTTGCAGCGGCCACAGGAAGATGACGACGGCAAGGGCGGCGCAGACATTGCCGATGATTTGGTAAGGCGACATGGCGGATGGAGTCATAGTTGGAAAAGGATGGGGCAGCGGCGCGCGTTGGGCTCCGTGTGGCGGACAGCGGTCAGGCGGAAAGTGCCCGCCCGAGCGACGTCCGCCGAGGCCGGCTTATTTGATGATCAGCGCGACGATGAGAATGAGGATCATGATCACCGCGGGGAGAATCGCGGCGCCTGCGGCCCAGCCGTGTTGACCCGCACGCAGCAGGAAAATTCCAGCGGTGACACCGGCTGCTCCGAGCAGCGTGAGCCCGGCCATCCAGAGCTTGAGCGCGCGGATTTGCTCGGGGGTGGAGTTGGCGCCGCCGGCCATGCAGAACACGACGGCGCACAATGTGACGAACACCGTAACGACCATCGCGGCGATGGGGAGAAGTGATTTCATGAAGCGATGATCGGGGGTGAGGGTGGCTCGGTCGGATCGTAGCCGAATTCACGCGCCAGTGCGGCTTGAAAGTCATCGCGCTCGCGCGAGAGCGCCTCGCCTTCGCCGCCGCTCGTGGCGAAGCCGGCATAGGTGCCCATCCAGTCGACGGCCTTCGTGAAGGCCTCGATGGCGCGCGGCTCGTCGCCCGCGCGTTGGAACTGCCGCATGCGCCGCGCATACATCTCGGCGATGGAGGCCGCGTAGCCGATGTGATCCACCGACCGTTTGATCATCTCCTCGGCGTCCTTGAGCTGGTCGGCGTCCTCGAGCTTCGTGGCCTCGCGCGCCCAGACCGGCCCTTGATTTCGCTTGAGGTCGGCGGCGGTTGGCTGCGGAGGCACGATCATTTTCCGTTCCTTTAGCGCGGAGGGATCGCGCCACACTCGCTCGGTGCCCGGGACCGGGACATAGTCTCCCACTTCAAAAATCTCCCGCATGCTGCGCGCGACTTGCCGGGCCTTAGATTGAAACATCAGCGCCACTTTCCCGCCTTCGCGCTCGATGCCGATGTGGGTTTGCAGCTTAATTTGATCGAACGAGAGTTCGCGTATGATTCCGCTCTCACCGGCGCGCATCGTGACGCCCGCTGAATCGGTGAAGTCGATTATGACGGTCACTCGGTGATCGATGTGGAGGTTGTCGATGACAGCGCTCATTTGCGGGCCTCGGGAGCGTCGAAGGTCGCCACGATGTCGCCGGCGAGGTCGAAGGCGCGTTGAGAGTCGGCCGCCGTGGCGGTCGCACGACCGACGAGCAGCAGCCCCTCGCGGCCGAGGTCGCGCACGAAGAAGCATTGATCGAGTTTTTCGCCGTCGATCATCACCCCGCGCACGCCGGCCGCCGCGATGCCGTCGAGCTCAAACACCGCCATGGGGAGGTCAGGCTGCGTGGAGAGATATTGATCGAGCAGGGCGCGGGCGAAGTCCTTCGCCGACGCGCCTTCGCTGAGGCGCTGGCTGAGGTTGACCTGCATCTTGCCGTCGGCGTCGAAGACGAGCGTGCGCTTGCCGTCGTCGATTACGTGCCAGCCGAGCGGGACGTGGAACATCCCCACGACCGCGCCCGCCGCGACGGTGGCGAATTTGCCCTTGAGGTCCACGGAGACGACGCGCGGCACGAGGCCGGCGCCGCGGCTGCGGAGATTGGCGTTGAACGTGTGCTCCGCGTCGAGCGAGCTGGCGTCCTCGGCGAGGGCGAGCGCGGCCAGTTCGGCGGGCGTGAGTTTCGCAGTCGGAGCGGCTGCGGCGGCGGCCGGCGAGGCGGCCGGCGCGGCAGACTTGGATTTTTTTTTCGCCGCGGGCTGGGCCGTCGCGGCCGCTTTGCCCTCGGAGTTTTCGGCGGGTTTCGCCGCGGGTTGGGCAGCGGGCACCGGGCCACCGGGGAGCAGCGCGACCTTGGTGCCGCGCGCTTCGTGCAGTTCAAGCGACGCGAGCATCGGCGCCATCTTCTTAATCGCGCTGTCCCACAGCGGCTCGGGCGCCATGGCGGACATTTGGAAGATGCGTCCTCCGTCCTCGAAGAGCACGAAGCGCATCTTCATCGTGACGTCGTCGGTCTTCTGCGTGGCGTCGCACGTGACCGCGGGATATTCGCCGATGCGCGTCGCCTTCACCGGAGTGTGCGCGTAGCCCTCGGCCTTACAGATATACTCGAGCCATTGCGAGACGACGCCGTCCTCGTAGGCCGGCCGGGCCGCGACGGTGAAGACCATCGGACCGTATTGCGTGATGGCGACGGCGAGCGGCATGAATTGCGCGCCCTTGGAAAAATCCACCTCATCGGCGGGCAGGTCGGCGATTCTGAAATCGGCGGGCTTGAGGAAACGGCAGGTCAGGCCGGCGTGAGCGGCGAGCGCGACGACATGATAGTCGTCGCTGGAGGGGAGGGAAGCGCTCATGGACTTCGAGTTTTTCTTCTGGGAAGCGGGGGTGGCCGGGGTGGCGTGACTGTCGCGACCCTCGACCAACAAGGCGAGGACAGCGAAACACACGCAATACCTGGCTGAGAGACGGAAAAGGGCGGACATTTCAGAGGGGAAACGAAACTCGCGCCCACCGCGATTCAGCACGCGGTGGGCGCGGGGAGCGAAGGCGCTTTCGGGGCGAAGCGTGGCGCCTTAGGCGGGCCAGGCGAAGGTCACGGACTTCGCCTTGTCGGCCGAGCCGTCGGCTTTGCGGAGCTGGACGAACATCTCGATCTCGGAGGGCTGGCCGTCCTTTACGTGGACGCGGAATTGGATGTGGCGTGCGTCGCCCGCGCTGACATCGAAGCTGTAGCCCCATTGAAACCACGGCTTACCCTGCGCGCCGGTCGAGCGGGCGTTGCTCTTCATCATCGCGGGTTCGAACACCGCGCCGGCGGTCTGCGAGGATTTGATGCGCACGCGCCAGTCGCCGCTGCTGTCGGTTTCCTTGTAGGCGACGAAGGCGTAGTCGCAGTTGAGCACGGCGTCGTAGGCATCGACGTAGGCGAGATGCTGGTATTGGGCGCCACCGGCGACGGAGGCGGGGGCTTCGATGAGTTGGGGCGTAGCGGCGGGGGACTTCATGTTTTTGATTTGGTTAGCGAGCGTCGTGGATTGAAGGAATTGTTTCTGGAACGAGATCAGTTTCGCAGAAAAAAGCGGGCAGGGGAATTAGCCATTCGGGGGTTGGTCGAACGGCCACCAAGAAACGAATACACCCTCCGGCGACCGCGCGCGATCATCCGCGGCCGCGGGGCGGCGCGATCCGTGCGGGCTCCCGCCGCGCCCGTGGCGCGCGCATCACTCCACGCGATAGCGGAGGCTGAACACGGGCGCTCCCGCCGGTCCGGGCTCGGCTTCAATCCACTCGCTCCATTTTCCCACGTCCTTCATCGTCGCCCGCCGCAAGGGCAGGGGGAAACGAAACCACAGCTCGCGGCTGAACCGCGCCTCGAGGAATATTTCCCGCGAGTGGCTGACCAGCGGCACCGTGGCCGGGATGATCCACTGACCGCTGACTTCCTTGGCCTCGCCCAGGCGAAATTTTCCGGTGGGCTGGCGGCCCACGCCCAGCAGGGAGAGGCCGGCGGCTGCGAGGCTTTCGTCGAAGGCATTCGGGATGCTGAAATCCTTCGGGCCACGCACCTCAATCGCGAGCACGAGCGATCGGCCGACGGACACGACCTTATCGCCCGGCAGCTTGGGACCGCGGTCGGAGCGCACCCACAATATCACCGCGGCCACGAGCGAGAGCACGAGCACCGCGCTGCAGGCCAGGCCGAGGCCCTTGAAGAATCCGGGCGCCACGCCGGCCGCGACCAAGCGCGCGGTGATCAGGCCGGCCGCAAAAGCGACGGCTCCGCCGAGCGCGGCGCAAACAATCATGAGGTAGCCCGCCGCACCCTCGAAATCTGAGAGGCTATACCAGCTCTTGCAGAAACTGAAAACGACGAGCGTGCACGCGACCCCCAGGACACCGGCGAGAATCGCGATAATGAGGGAAGCGAGCCAGGTCATGGTGGGGTGGGGCGAAAGACGACGCTACGCTTGTAGCGCAAGGCCCCTTGCAAGGGAATGCGCCTTTCGGCCCATGGAATGACTGCGCCGCATCCCGGCCGAGATGACCCGTGCTGGGCGTCGCTTGCTTTAGCCGGCCGCGGCCGCGCTGCTATTTTTGAATCGTAACGCAGTTTCCACGTCGACTCTCGGGACGCGCTGAAAGAGTAGCCGCAATGGATCGGTCGTAGGGCGGGGTCGCTGAACCCCGCCTCAGGGCGAAGTCGAACACGCTTTCAAACCGGCGGGGTTTGGCGACCCCGCCCTACACTTCCGATCCGCCGCTACAGGGGGGGAGCGCGTGCTGAGAAACGCCGCGCGCAAGCGCACGCCCTCCGCCGCGAGCCGGGTCATACGCGGCGTCATGAATCAGGGGGGCGCCCGCGTTTGGCGTGCACGCGTGGGCCCACGTCTTTCGCATCCGAGCGTGGGTCGTCCGTTTGGATGAACCCGAATTGGGCCGCCGCGCCGTGGGCAGGGGTGGATGCCAACGCAAGCGCGGCGAGGCCGGCGAGAAAACGTGGAGCCAGGTGCAGGGTGGTCATGGCGGGCTTGTAAGCGACTTAGGGTGCGGCTCAAGTCAGCCGATGGTTTTCGGCGGGCGCACCCGATTTTGAGAGTCGGGATGCGCGTTTCGTTTCTCGAATTGACGGCCTCTGATAGTCCGAAGGATCGATTGGTTTCTTCCGCAGGGAAGCGACGGGGCGAAGCTTGGCCAGTGCATCCCCACCGCAACCCGGTGCACGCATGACGGCTGCGCAACAGACGACCGACCGACGCGAAGTAACTTGGAATCTCATCCTACAGTATTCGACCGTGGGGCTGATGCTCGCGCAGGGCATCGTGCTCGTCCCGTTCTACCTGAAATTCATCGGGAGCGCGGAATTCGGCGTGTGGCTGGTCGCGAGTGGCGTGGCCACCTGGATCGCCGTCGTCGATCCGGGGGTGGCGACACTGATGCAGCAGCGTATCGCGCAGGCGCTGGGTGCGGCGCGCGCGGCGCACGCCGCCCGGCTCGTGCGGCAAGGACTGAGGCTGAGCCTTGCGCTGGCCATCGTGGTCGTTGGAATCGGAGCCGCGGGATCGGGCTGGTTGCTGCACGTGATCGATCCGAAGGGGCAGGTCATCGCGGGCACGGGTTGGTGGTTGCTCTTTCTTTCGGTCGTGGGCGTCGCGCTCGGGCTGCTGGCCAACTACGCGACCGCGGTCGGCGTGGCGTTGCGCGATGCGCGGCCGCACACGGTGATCGCGGTCGCGAGCGGATTCGCCGGCATCGGCGCGACGGTCGCGCTGCTGTGGGCTGGTCGGGGCGTCCTGGCGCTGCCCGCCGGCATGGTGGTGCGCGGCATTTTGCAGGCGGCGCTTTCGTATCGGCTGGTGCGGGCAGAGTTGGCGCGGTTACCGGCCGGGTGTGACGGAGCGCAAAACGATGAGCGGGATTCGCCGGTGGAGCTGCGGGCGCTGGCGTGGTCCGGCTGGGAGAAAATCACCGGCACGCTGGCGATGAGTGCGGATCTTTTTTTGATCGGGCGTGTGCTTGATGGCGGGATGGTGACCTCGTATGCGCTCACGAAACGTCCGGTGGACATGCTGGTGAGCCTGTTTCAGCGGCCAGGAGTCGCGGTGTCACCCACGGTCAGTTTTCTGGCGGGACGGGGCGAATCTGGGCGACTCGGTGAAGTGGTGGCGCAAGCCGGCCGGCGCTTGCTTTGGTTGCTGGGCGGCGCGGTGGTCGGAACGCTGTTTTTACTGCAACCGCTGGTCGGCATCTGGGTTGGTCCCGCGCACTACCTCGGCGAACACGCGGCGGTGATTCTCGCGCTCCTGCTCGGGGCCAGTGTTTTTTCGGGATTGTTTGCGAATCTCTATTGGGCCAGCGGGGCCACGACCAACTTCTGCCGGGTGAACAGCGGGTTGAGTATGCTGACCATCGTGGGGATGCTGGCTGGCCTGCAGTTTTACGGCGTAACCGGATTGATGTTGGGCGCGCTGCTGCCGCGACTGTTGCTGGCGACGTGGCTTTTCCCGTGGCTCGCCGTAAAGGCGTTGCGCATGGGACGTGAGGCACGGCGGAGCCTATGGCGGGAAGGAGCCGCCGTTGCGGTGGCACTGTTGTTCGGCGCTGGTGTGGCGTTGGGCGCGCAACAAGTGGTGACGACCTCGATGTGGTGGGCCGGATTTGGCGGACTGATTGCGTATGCGACGGCCTTGATTTTCACCTCGGGCGCGCTGCAGCGCGAAATTCAGGCACTGGCTGCGGCCAGTGCGGCGCGATAGTTCCAGTCGGGATAATTCCATGCGGACGGAAAATCAGTTCAAAGCCAAATTCATCGACCTCACGATCGCGGGGCTTGAAACCGTGCTGGGTCGCCGCCGGCTCAATCGGATCGGCGGCTTCCTCTATTGGCGGGCGCGCGGGGAGAATCTCGACGACCCCGAGCGCAATGGCGAATACCGCACGCTCGACGTGATTCTGCGCCGGCTGCTCGGCCCGCAGCCGGTGGCGTTGGATGTTGGGGCGAACATCGGCGATTGGGCCGAACGATTTGTGCGGACGACAGCAGGGGGACGGGTCTTTGCGTTCGAGCCGGTCGCCGACACGTTTCGCGCGCTGCGCACGCGGTTCGCCGCCGAGCCGGACGTTGAATGTGTGAACGCCGCTGTCTCCGATCAATCCGGCCGGTGCGAGGTGCGCGTGAGTGGCGTGCTTTCCGGTTCCAATTCGCTTTACGCGATGCCCGGTGACACTTCCGTGAGCGTTGAAACCGTCACGGCCATCTCCGGCGATGCCTTTGTGCGCGAGCGAGACCTGCGGGTGATCGATTTTCTGAAAATCGACGTCGAGGGACACGAAGTGAGTGTGCTCCGCGGCTTCCGCCGCACGATCGAGGACCGGCGCATTCGTTTCATCCAGTGGGAATACAACAAGACCTGGATTCCCGCGCGGGTTTCGCTCAGTGACGTCTTTGCCCTTTTGGCCCCCGCGGGCTACCGCCTCTGCAAGCTCCGCGCGCGCGATCTGCTCTGGTATTCGCGCTACGACCGCAGGCTAGATAATTTCTGCTATTCAAATTGGGTGGCGGTGGCCGAAGCTGACTTCAAGGCACTGCGCGCGTGGGTGCGCGTGGTGGACGACACGGCCGCCGACTGGTAAGTCTCTCTAGATTCCAACATGGACTATCGCGAAACCATCTATCGCCAATACGCCGCCAAATTTCAGGCGAGCGGCTACCAGCGGCCGGATCTGGTGGCGCACTGGACGCGTGCGTATCGCTGGTTTTTCCGGCGCTGGCTGCCGGCCTCGCCTCAAGCGGCGATTCTCGACGTCGGCTGCGGCGGCGGACAGATGTTGCAGGTTTTCCGCGGCCTCGGCTTCAATGCGGCTCAGGGCGTGGACATCAGCGCGCAGCAGGCCGAGAAAGCGCGCGAGGCGGGACTCGATGTGCGGTGTGGCGATGCGCTGGCCGCGCTGCGCGAACACGAAAACCACTGGGACCTGATTCTCGCGATCGATATTCTGGAGCATCTCCAAAAGGGCGAGGCGCTGGACTTCATCCGCGCGGCGCACGCAGCTTTGAAGCCGGGTGGGCGGCTGATTTTGCAAATGCCGAATCCCAGTGCGCCGGCCGGCATGCGCGTGCGCTACGGCGATCTCACGCACGAGATTTCGCTGAGCCCGGATTGCACGGCGCGGCTGCTGGACCTGTTTGGTTTCGCGGCAATCGAGTGTCGCGAGACAGGGCCGGTGCCGGGTTGGAGCGCGCCGGGCGCGACGTTGCGCTGGCTGCTGTGGCAGGGCTGCCGCGCGGCGTTGCGGCTCTTTGATTTGATCGAAACGGGTGGGTTGGGTAACGCGATCCATACGCGGGTGTATGTGGTGTCGGGTTGCCGACCGTTGCAGGCGTCGTGATGTCCTCACCTTTGCGCATCGGCTATGTGGGCTCGCTCGAGCCGGGTGGGACTTGCAACTCCCGGTTGCTCGCGCTGCAGAGCGTAGAGCCGGCGGTGTTCTCGCTCGACACTGATGCTGCGCTGCGTGGGCGCGGCCCGGCGCGCTGGCTCGAACATTTCCCCGGCTTGGGCGCCGGTTCGCGGCGGCTGAATCGCGAGTTGCTGTCCTTCACGCAGGAGCAGCGGATAAATTTTATCTGGATCGACAAAGGCCAGTGGGTCTCCGCCGCGACCCTCCGGACCCTGCGTCGCGCGGGGGTGCGCCTCGCGCATCATGTGACGGATGCGTTGTGGCCCCGAAACCTCCGCCTGCAGCTCACGCGGCTGCGCCTCGCCGCCAACGCGCCCCTCTACGATCACTATGTGACGAGCAACGAAGCCGACTTCCAGCGGCTCCAACGCGCCATGCCCGGTCGCGTGGTGCTGACGCAACTGGGCTATGACGAACGCCGATTCGATGCCGCCGCGATCGGCGACCCGGCGCTGGTTGCCCGCTGGCAGCGCGAGGTGATTTTCGTGGGCCACCACGAGCCGCGCACGGAGCGCGGCATCACCGCGCTGATTGACGCGGGGTTACCCGTGCAGGTTTTTGGCCGCCGCTGGCTTGAACGCGTGCGCGCCAATCCCAAACTCGCGGGCCACGTGAACGACAACCTTGGCGATCAGGAATATGTGTGGACGCTCAAGCTTGCCCGCATCGGCCTGTGCTTTGTGTCCGAGTGGAACTACAATCAGACGGCGGGTCGCAGCTATGAAATTCCGGCCTGCGGGACTTTCCTCCTCGCGCCGCGCACCGCCGAACACCAGCGGCACTACCACGAGGGCGAGGAGGCGGAGTTCTTTGGCGAGGAGGCCGAGTTGGTGGCCAAAGTGCGGCGCTATCTCGCGGACGATTCCGGGCGGCGGCAGGTGGCCGCGCGGGGACGGCAGCGCTGCCTCAGCTCCGGCTACAGCTGGCGGGAAATCATGCTGCGGGACTGGGCGGCCATCGCCGGCAAACACCGCGAGAACGCCGGGCGATAGCGGACGCGATTATGGACAATTTTTCGTGGCAACTCGGGCTGGCGCTCCTGCTCGCAGCGGGAATCAACGCTTGGATTATCCGGATTTTCTACCGGCGGCTGCGCGATCAAGTTCTGCTCGGCGGCATTGCCGTTTTTTTTCTGATGCAGTGTCTGTGGCTCACCTCCTACCTGATTCTCACCGGTTCGACGCTCATCCAGATCGGACCGGAGGTGGCGCTTAACTTTAATGACACTCCGTTCGCCATCGCGCTGGGCCAGACGATAATCCCGCTGATCGCACTGCTCTGCGGCTGGCTGTGCAGCAGCCGGAAAAACGCCGGCACGTTTGGGCTGCTGGAGCAGGTCAACCGGCAGCGCATCCCCGTTTTTGAGTTTGTCCTCGGCGCCTTTGCCGTGGGTCTGATGCTTTATTTTGTCGGCACGGTGTTCGTGCGGGTGCCCTTCCTGACCCCGGCGATCATTTACTTTCATCTGTCGTTTTTCATGACGCCACTGCTCATCGGTCTGTGCTGGCGGCGGTATCGCGTGGCGACGGCGGTTTTTTCCGGAGCGATGGTCATCGGCGGCCTGTTCGCCCTTTCGGCAGGATCACGTTCTCTGCTTTTCCTGCCCATGGTATTTTTTGGCCTTGGAGCTTGGGTTACCCTTTCGCGTCGCGCGCGCGCCTGGGCGGCGGTCGTCGCGTTGGTCTTGGTGGTGCCGGCATTCTACGTCAGTGCGCGCATCGAGAACGTGCGCAAGGAAGGCACGGCTGATTTCCAACGCGATGTGTTGGCCCGGGCGAGCGAGATGCGTCGGCTCATGGGTGACTCGACGGGCGCGGATAACATCGTCTCGACCCTCGCTCGTGGCGTCGAGCGCATGGTGATGTGGTGCAATTTCGTCTCGCTGGATTTTTCCCCCGAACGCGTGCCCTTCCGGGGCTGGGGCGACTTTGGCACCGAGCTCCGCTTCACAAACCAGTCGACGCTCTTTCGCGATGCCAACGAACACCTCGATGAAAGCCTTGAGCGCGAGTTTGGCCTGGGCACGGCGAGAATTTACGGCTTCTCCGTCTCAGTTGGCGGCACGGTGCCGTTTCCGCTGCTGGCCGATGGCTGGTCGCGCGGTGGCATCTGGGGCGTGCTGCTGCTGGCGGGCATTCTGTGCGGGTTGTGGGGCGGGGTGGAGCGCGCCATCCGGCACGTGTTCCGGGATCAACCGCACTTTGTGCTCGCGCTACTAGCGATTCTGTTGGGTTCGTCCTACGACAAGATGAGCGTCTACGGCTTTTCCTATAACCTGCGCTATCTCGTGATGCAGACGCTGCTGTGGGGCGGCCTTTTCTACGTGGCCGCGCGGATTTTTCCTGTGCGCCTTTCGCGCAGTGACAACGCCATCCCGCCGCGCGGGCCGCTCGCGGCCGCGGAGCGCGGCGAACGTTCCTGAAACCGCGCGTGTCGCCACCTCGCATCGTTCTGGCCTGCCAGTCTCTCGTCGAGGGCAACGGCGGTATCGCGCGGGTCGACCGGTTGATAGCCGGCGGGCTCAAGGCCGGCTGGCCGGAAGCGCAGATCGAGCTGCATGTCTTTTCCGATGCGACGCCGCCGGCCGGCGGCCCGTTCTCCGGGCCGGTGAAATGTTATGGCGGCTCGCGGTTCCGCTTCACGCTTGGGCTTTGGAGCGCGCAGCGCCGGCCCGGGCACTTCATCTATGACGCCGCCTATCTGGCGAAGGTTCACCGGCGTTTTTCGGGCTCGAGGCGACCGAACATGATTTTCCTCCACGGGATCGAAGTTTGGGAAAATGCCCGGGCCGGCAGTATCGCGGCGTGTCGGCGGGCCCACCTCCTCGTCGCCAATTCCCGCTACACGCGTGATCGCGCTGAGAAGTGTCATGGCGATTTCCATCGCGCGCGGGTCTGTTGGCTCGGCACGGAAGCGGTGGCCGCAGCGTTGCCGCTCGCGGGCGCGCCTCGTCCGCCGGTGGTTTTGGCCGTTGGCCGGATGGAGCCGCGGGAGGATTACAAGGGCCAGCGCGAACTCATCGAAGCCTGGCCGGCCGTGCTGGCGCGGCATCCGGACGCACGGCTGCGTCTGGTTGGCCGGGGCGGACTCGTGCCGCAACTTCAGGAGCGTGCGCGGGCGTGCGGGGTGGCGCAGCGCGTTGAGTTCGCGGGCTTCGTGCCGGAGGAAAACCTCGCCGCTGAGTATCGCGGGGCGACGGTGTTTGCACTGCCGAGTCGCGGCGAGGGTTTTGGTCTGGTCTACATCGAGGCGATGCGGCACGGGCTGCCGGTGATTGCTTCGCGGCATGACGCCGGGGCTGAAGTGATCGAACACGAACGCACGGGACTCCTCGTCGACCTGGACGTGCCGGGTGATCTCGCGGGGCGGTTGTGCCAATTGCTGGAGCGGCCAGAGGAGGCGCGGCGGCTGGGCCTGGCGGGTCAGCAACGCTGGAAAAATGAATTCACCGCGCCGGCCTTCCGCGCGCGGTTTGAAAACGTGCTGCGGGAATTCCTGCCGCTGGACGGCACAAAAAAAATCTAACGCGCCATGTGCGGCATTGCCGGAATCATTTCTCCGCGGGGCGAAGCATCATTGCCGCTGATCCTGGCGATGCGTGATGCGATGACGCACCGCGGTCCCGATTCCGCCGGTGCGTGGGCGGACCCGGCCTGCCGTGTGGCGCTGGGCCATCGCCGCTTGTCGATCGTGGATCTCACGCCGGGCGGGCCCCAGCCGATGGTGGAGGCGAAGACCGGCTGCGGCGTGGTCTTCAACGGCGAAATCTACAACTACCGCGAGCTGCGGGCGCAGCTCGCGGCGACGCACTCGTTTCGCAGCGAGTCCGACACCGAGGTCCTGCTCGCGGCCTACCTGCGCTGGGGCCCCGATTGCGTCACGCGGCTCGGCGGCATGTTTGCCTTCGCGATCTGGGACCCGCGGGCGCAGGAACTTTTCGCCGCCCGGGATCGGGCGGGCGAAAAACCGTTCTACTATCGGCACGACGCGGCGGGCCTGCGCTTTGCCTCCGAGCTGAAGAGCCTGATGGCCGATCCGTCGTTTGAGCGCCGGGTCGATCCCACGGCGCTCCGATCTTTTTTGGAGCTGGGTTATGTGGCGGCACCGCGATCCATTCTGGCCGGCGTCAGCAAACTGCCGCCGGCGCATACGCTGACGTTCCATGCGGTCACCGGGGAATGCGTGGTGCGCCGCTATTGGTCTCTGCCGTCACTGGCGTCGAATGCGGACGCGGCCAGCGAGGGCGAGCTGACCGAGCGGCTGGAAAAACTGCTCGGCGAATCCGTGCGCCGGCAACTTGTGGCGGATGTGCCCGTGGGAATTTTGCTCAGCGGGGGCATCGATTCGAGTCTCGTGACTGCGCTGGCGGTGCGCTCCGGCGCCAAGCCGATCAAGACGTTTACCATGACGTTTCCTGGATTCGGCCGGTTCAACGAGGCGCCCTTTGCCGCGGAGATCGCGCGGCACTTCGGCACCGAGCATCACGAACTTGAAGCGAAACCGGCCTCGCTCGAGGTGCTGCCCCGGCTCGCCGCGCAATTCGACGAACCGATGGTGGATTCGTCGATGATTCCGACTTTCCTCGTCAGCCAGTTGATTCGCGGTCACGCCAAAGTCGCGCTTGGCGGCGATGGCGGTGATGAGTTGTTCGGCGGCTATTCAATTTATGCGCGGCTGAATTTTCTCGCGCGGGCGAACGCGATCATGGCGCTGCCGAAAGCGTGGAAACGGTCGGCGGCCACCGCGCTGTTGCGCTGCTACGGCCGGGGCCTGCGCGGGCGCAATTACCTGCCGGCCCTGCTCGCGCTGATCGAAGGCCGGCCGCCGGACGTGCGCCGGTTGTTTTTCGACGAAGATGTCGCCGCCCTCCTCGGGCCCGCGCCAAAACCGGCCCACGATGCGGCCGACTTCGCCCTGACGGAGGGCACGCTGATCGACCGGCTGTGTCGGACGGATTTTTCGGGTTATCTCGTGGAGGACATCCTGACCAAGGTGGATCGCGCGAGCATGCTGGCGTCGCTCGAAGTGCGCGCGCCCTGGCTCGACCACGCGATCATCGAGTTCGCCTTCAGCGCCGTGCCCGATCGGCTGAAGACCACGTGGTCGCAGCGGAAGGTGCTGCCAAAGCTGCTCGCGCGGCGGCTGTTTCCCGCGGGCTACGATTTTCGGCGCAAGCAGGGTTTCTCGCTGCCGTTTGCCGCGTGGTTTCAACAGGGCTCTGACGCGACGTTGCACGAAATCGTCCGCGAGAATCCGGTGCCCGGCTTTTCCCCGACCGCGGTCGCAGCGGTCCTCGCCGAGAGCCGCCGTGGTGCGAACCCGGAAAGAATTTTCGGCCTCGCGCTGTTTGCGCTGTGGTGTCGCCACTATCGCGTCACGTTTTGAGCATGAGCGCGCCCGCCTTCTCGATCATCACGCCGACCTACCAGGCTGCGGCGTATCTGCGCCGGTGCCATTGGTCGCTGACGCGCCAGAGTGTGACTGATTGGGAATGGTTGGTCGTGGACGATGCCTCGACCGACGGCACCGCCGAGTTGATCGGCACCATGGGCGACGCGCGCATTCGCTATCATCGCTTCCCGGAAAATCGCGGGCGCGGTCTGGCGCGTGACTTCGCGCTGCAACAGGCGCGCGGGCGGTGGACCGCCGTGCTCGATGCCGATGATCTTTCGTTGCCGGACCGGCTGGCGCGCGCGGAGGCGGCGCGCGCGGGGGGCTACGATTTCCTCGGCTCGCCCCTCCTGCTGATCGATCACGATTACCGCGTGACGGGCGTGCGCGGGCCTGCGACGGCGGGCTACCCCCGCGATTTTCCCCACGCCTCGCTCTGCGGCGACACTGCGCTGCTCCAGCAAATCGGTTATCCGGCTTATCGGCGGGCACAGGATCAAACGATGGTGCTGACCCTGGCGAACACGCGGCGCGGTTTCTTCTGCGAGCAGCCGCTCTATGTTTACCACGAAAACGCGAACGTGGGGGTGGGCGACGCTTTCGCCGGTCACTATTACGCGCTGAAGCAAATCCGGGCGCTGGCGCGGAAAGGCGTGCTGACGCGCGGTCCGGCGCTCACGCGCGCGCAGTTTGGCCGGTGGGTAAAGCTCGTCGGCTTGCTGCCATTTTTTCTGTGGCCGCCGGCGTATCGGCGGACACTGCGCGCACGGGCCCATGTCGCCCACGGCGCCGAACGACTGAGTGCCGAAGCGCAGGCTTTTATCGCCGAATGTGCGCGGCTGTTTCCGCGGCCCGGCTCGGCCGCCGTCTCCCATGGCGCGTAAACGCATCTGCCTCGTTTGCGCGGAGCCCGCGACCTTCGATGCGTTTCTCGCGCCGCACGCGGCGCGGCTCAGCGCGGACTATGCGGTCGCAGTCGTAGCCAATGGCCGGCCACGCGCCGCGGATTCCGGGTCGGCGAGTTTTTACTCGGTGCCGCTCGCGCGAAACATCAGCCCGCTCCGCGATCTCGCGGCGCTGCGGCAGCTGGTGCGGTTGTTTCGCGCGGAGCGTTTCGATGCGGTGCACTCGTTCACGCCCAAGGCCGGCCTGATTGCGATGCTGGCGGCGCGTCGGGCGGGCGTCGGCGTCCGCGTGCATACGTTCACGGGTCAGGTCTGGGCGACGAAGCAAGGCTTGGCGCGATGGTTTTTACAGCAACTCGATCGAGTCATGGTGCGCCGGGCGACGCATCTGCTGGCGGACAGCCCGTCACAGGCGGACTTTCTTGTCGCGGCGGGAATCGTGCCGCGCGCCCGCATTGCCGTGATCGGGGATGGCTCGATCTGCGGCGTGAATCTCGATCGCTTCAAGCCGGACGCCACGGCACGGCGCGAGGTGAGGGCGGAACTCGGCGTCCCGGCGGAGGCGCGGTTGTTGCTTTTTCTCGGGCGGTTGAAGCGTGACAAAGGTGTGGGCGAGCTCGCGGAGGCTTTCCGCGGATTGGCTGCAACGCGCGCCCCGGTGCATCTCGCACTCGTCGGCCCCGACGAGGAAAATTTGCAGGCTGGGTTGAAGACCACGCTCGCCATGTGTGCGGACCGCGTCCGCTTCGTCGGTGCGACGGCGCAGCCCGAGCGTTATCTCGCTGCCGCCGATGCGCTGTGCCTACCGAGCCATCGCGAAGGATTCGGCAACGTGATCATCGAGGCGGCGGCGTGTGGCTGTCCGGCCGTGGCCTCGAGAATCTACGGCGTGACGGATGCAGTGGAGGAGGGGAAGACCGGGTTGTTGCATCCGCCGGGGGACGTCGAAGCGCTGCGCCGTTGTTTGGAGCGGATCGCAAACGAACCCGAGACGCTGGCGCAACTCGGGCTCAACGCGCGGGCGCGCGTCCTGCGTTTGTTTAACGAGCGCCGGATCACGGATGGACTGGCGGAGTTTTATGCGCGGGCGCTATGAACCAGTCCCGGCATCGTTGCGGAGGGCGTTTCGCTTTGACGAGCCGGTTGGCGTGCGGCCGATTTCAATCCACAGGCACATGATCAGAATGGACCAAAAAACATGAGTTTGAGCATTCTCATTTCATCGGCGGGGCGGCGCGGGCAGCTGATTGAGTGCTTTCGCGACGCGGGCCGCCGGCTCGGAGTGGACGTGAAGATCTGGGCGGCTGATCTTCGGCCGGAGCTCAGTGCGGCGTGTCAGCTGGCAGACGGGGCGCTGCGCGTGCCGCGTTGCGATGCTCCGGATTTTATCCCGGCGCTGCTGGCGCTGTGTGCGGAGCGAAAAATCCGGCTGATCATTCCGACTATTGATCCGGAGCTGGCGGTGCTGAGTGAAAACCGCGGGCGGTTTGCGGCCATTGGAGTGGAGGTGGCAGTGTCTGCCCCGGAAATCATCGCATTGGCCCGCGACAAGGAGCAGACGGCGCGGGTCTTTGCCGCGGCGGGGGTGCGCACGCCCCGCACGGTCACGGGAGTCGACTATGAGGCAGATGCGACGGCGCTGGGTTGGCCCGTGATCGTGAAGCCGCGCGCGGGCAGCTCATCGGCCGGAATCGTTTGGCCACATTCGCCTGAGGAAGCGGTCCGCGCGGTGCGCGCGATGCCGGGGGCGATCGTGCAGGAACTCTGGGTTGGGCGCGAATACACCGTGAACCTTTTTTTTGATCGCAGCGGGGTCATGCGGTGCGCCATCCCGCACCTGCGGATCGAGACACGGGGCGGCGAAGTGTCGAAAGGCCGGACCGAAGAGGTCCCAAGCTTGCGGGCGATGGCACGGGACGTCGCCCGCGTGCTGGGCGGCGCCCGAGGCGCGCTATGTTTTCAGGCGATTGTGACGGAGCGGGGGGAGGCCGCGTTGTTTGAACTCAACGCCCGCTTCGGTGGCGGCTATCCGCTCGCGCACCAGGCGGGCGCGCGCTTTGCGCAATGGCTGGTCGAGGAAGCGGCTGGGCTACCGCTTTCCGCGAACGACGAATGGAAGGCGGGAGTGACGATGCTGCGCCACGACACGGCGGTGTTTCTCGAATGAGCGGCCCCTGGCCCATCCACACGCTGGTCTTTGATCTCGATGACACGCTGTTTGCTGAACGCGATTTCGTGCGCGGCGGATTTGAGGCCGCGGGGCGGTGGCTCGAAACGGAGCGTGGCATCCGAGGATTTGCGGCTGAGGCCATGAAGCTGTTGGACGAAGGCGTGCGCGGGACAATTTTCGATCAGGGGTTGGCGCGGTTTGGCCTCGCGCCCGAGGCCACGATCATCGCCGGCCTGGTGCGGGCGTATCGGGAGCACCGCCCGGTGCTGACCTTGGGTGCGGATGCGGCCGAATGTTTGGCTTGGGCGGCCGAACGATTTCGGCTGGCGCTGGTGACGGATGGCTACCGCGACGTCCAAGAGCGAAAAATTGCCGCGCTCGGTCTTGAGCAACGCATCGGCTGCCGAATTCTGACGGATGCGTTGGGGCGGGAATTTTGGAAACCAAGTCCTGCGGGATTCAAGTGCGTGATGGAAACGTTTGCAGGCCGTCCGGACGGGTTTGTTTACGTGGCGGATAATCCGCGCAAAGATTTCATCGCACCCCGCGCGCTGGGCTGGCGAACGGTGCGAATCCGCCGCCGCGGTGGCGAACACGCGGCCTATGGCGCGGCCGCGGCGGAGGCCGCGGAACGTGAGGTGGAGCTGCTCACCGAGCTGTGCATGTTTTTGCAAGCGGCCCCTCATTCATGAATGGCTGCGTGTCGGTGTGGTTCGGGGTGTGGTTGTTTCTCGCCAGCACAGCGCAGCGGGTGAACCTCCTTTCGAAATGAAATCGCGCGTTATCCTGATCGTTGCGGCCGTGGTGTTGCTGGCCGGGGGCGCGCTGCAATTCGTGCGCATGCGCGGCGTGAATGATGCCGATCGCCAACGGTCGAGCCGGTCCGTCGCTCTCAAGCAGCAGATTCCGTCCAAGCTCGCGGGCTGGACGGTGCAGGATGAGCCTTTGGGGCCGAACGAATCGGTGAAGACCGCCGTGGAGCGCACGCTGAATTACGATGATTACGTCTATCGGCTTTACCGGCGCAACGGCGCGACCGTCGGCGTCTATGTCGCCTATTGGGCGCCGAGCCGGATGCCGGTGCAGAAAGTCGCTTCGCACACGCCGGATCGCTGCTGGACGGAAAATGGCTGGACGTGTTTGGCGAGCCGCTTCCACGAAACCGTCACCGCGCCGAGCACCGTGCTCCGGGCGGCGCAGTGGCGGCTCTTTCGCGCGCCCGGGACAAGTGAGCATCGGGAGCATGTGCTTTACTGGCATCTGGTGGGCAAGCGGCTCTACGACTATGGCGACCGGCTCAACGCGCGGCCCGATGGCTTCCGTTGGTGGCGCGACGCCGTCTCGTATGCGCTGTCGGGCAGTCAGGAGCAGTATTTCATCCGCGTCTCGAGCACGGTGCCGTTTGAACGCCTGGCCAACGAGGCCGGCTGGCACGAGCTGCTCGCGGCGCTCGCCGAACTCGGTCTGGCCGCTCCGCGCGATGCCTGACGCAGGGCGCGAAAAATTTAGTTTCGATCTCCATGCCTAACTCCAAATCTCGCGTTTACTTGTCGTCACCACACATGGGCGGCGACGAGTTGCGGCTCGTGACCGAGGCCTTCGCATCGAACTGGATTGCGCCGCTGGGGCCGCACGTCGATGCGTTTGAGCAAGAGTTTGCCGCGCGCGTGGGCGCGGCCTACGCGGCGGCGCTTTCCTCTGGCACGGCGGCGCTGCACCTCGCGATGCGCTGGCTGAACTTGCAGCCTGGCGACGAGGTCATCTGTCCGACGCTGACTTTTTCCGCGACGATCAACCCCGTGCTCTATGAACGGGCGAAGCCGGTGTTCATCGATTGCGAGGCGCAGTCCTGGAACATGGCGCCCGCCCTCCTCGCCGAAGCTGTCGAGGATCGGATCAAACGCGGGCGGCGGCCGAAGGCGGTCGTGCTCGTGCACATCTACGGTCAGAGCGCCGACATCGCGCCGATTGCCGCGACGTGCGCGCGACACGGCCTCCCGCTGATCGAGGATGCCGCGGAAGCGCTTGGGGCAACCTACGGTGGCAAAGCCCCGGGATCGTTTGGGCTTTGCGGCGTGCATTCGTTCAACGGTAACAAGATCATCACCGCGTCCGGCGGCGGCATGCTTGTCTCGAACGACGCGCAGCTG
>JANNEY010000098.1:0-17666 GCA_031379235.1 Opitutaceae bacterium
CGCCGCCCACGCTGGCTACCGCATCGAAAACGTCCCGCGCCCCGCCGAGATGCGCGGCGGCATCGTCGGCATCGGGTTTTCACCCACGCGCACGCTCGTCGTCACCACCCGCTACGGCGAAATCTGGATGCGCCCGCAGAACGGCGCGTGGCGGCGCTTCGCGCGCGGGCTCAACGAACCCCTCGGCCTCGTCGTCGAATCCGACCGCGTGGTCTATGTCGCGCACCGGCCCGAGTTGCTCAAGTGCGCGGACACCGACGGCGATGGCGTCGCCGAGACCTTCGACGCGCTCGGCGGCCAGTGGGGCATCTCGAACAATTACCACGAATTTTTCTTCGGCCTGCGCCGCGACCTCGCGGGAAATTTCTACGGTGTCATCAGCCTCTCCTCGCGTGGCGACAAGCTCGCGGTCTCGCCCGCCGAAGTCCGCGGCCGGCTTGATCCCACCCCGGTCATCGATCCCGCGGGCCCCTACGCCGATCTGCCGTGGCGCGGCTGGGCGATCAAGATCGCGCCTGACGGCACGTTCACGCCGATCGCCACGGGCTTCCGCCAGGCCAATGGCATCGGCCTCAGCCCTACAGGCGAACTCTTCGTCAACGACAACCAGGGCGAATTCAAACCCTCGTGCGGCCTGCTCCATGTCGCGCCCGGCGATTTCCACGGCCAGGTCTCCGGGCTGAAGTGGGAGCCCGGCTTCGATCTGAAAACGTTCACGGTGGAAAAAGCGTGGCAGCGCTACAAGGGACCGGCGGTCGTCTTTCCGCATGGGCCGATGGGCGTCTCCGGCGGCGAGCCGGTGTGGGACACGACCGGCGGAAAATTCGGGCCCTTCGCCGGGCAGGTCTTCGCCGGTGACTACACGCGGCTCGTCGTGCGCTCGGCGCTCGAGCAAGTCGCGGGGGTGTGGCAGGGTGCGTGTTTCCCGTTTCTCGGCCGCAACGAAAACGCGCCGTTCGCCACCGGCGAAAAACTGATCGCGGGCATCACGCGCGGAGTCTTCGCGCCCGACGGCAGCTACTACCTCGGCGCCTCGTCGGGTTGGGGCGCGGGGGCCGACGGCATCCAGCGGGTCGTGTGGGACGGCACCGTGCCCCCCGAGGTGCGCGACATCGCGATCACGGAGCGGGGCTTCCGCCTGAATTTCACGCGACCCATGGACGCCGCCACGCTCGCCACGACGGCGAACTTCGAGGTCACGCGCTTCCGTTTCTACTACCAGTCCAAATACGGTTCGCCGCGCGTGGACGAGACGCGCGCCGAAATTCGCGCGGCGCGGCCCGCCGCCGACGGCCGTTCGGTCGAGATCGAACTCGCCGATCTCCAGCCGGGTTTTGTCTACGAGCTCTCCGTCGCTGCGCTGCGCACGGCCGACAACGTGCCGCTCGCCAACCCGCTCGCCTACTACACCGCCAATCGCCTCCGCGACGGCACGCGCGCGATCGGCGACACCACGCGCCTGCCGCGGCCCGACGAAGCCGCGCTCGGCGCCAAGGAAGCCGACGCAAAGGCCGGCGCTGATCCTGCCGCGCTCATCGCCTCCGGCGAAAAAACTTACCGTCTCTATTGCGTGGCCTGCCACCAGCCCGATGGCCGCGGCATTCCCGGCGGCGCGGCAAATTTCCGCGACGACAAGTCGCGCCTCGCGAAAACCGACGCCGAGCTGCTCAAGATTATCGGCGGTGGTTTGGACACCAAGGGCATGCCGCCTTTCGAGGCGATGCTCTCCGTCCCGCAGCGCCGCGCCGTGCTCGCCTACATCCGCGCGACCTTTGGGGAACAGAAATAATCTACCCAATGGCCACCCTCACAACCAGCCACGCCCAATCAGTCGCCCCTTTGCAGTCAAAATTCTTTGCGCGGAGCGCGCTGCTCATGCTGGCGATGGTGCTCCTCGCCTTTCCTCTCTCCTATTTCAGTCCGACACTGACCGGTTCCCGGCATTTCACGCCGGTCTATCATATTCACGGCCTCGTTTTTTTTGCATGGGTGGGCCTCTATGCGTGGCAGACTCATCTCGTCGCCACCGGTCGCACTGCACGCCACCGCGAGCTCGGATTGGCCGGTGTCGCGATCTCGGCGCTCATGATTCCGTTGGGGATCATCCTGACGATTGCGGCGATCAATCGACGGATCCGCGAAGGAGACGCCCATCCCTATGACAACACCCTCTACAACGTCCTCGACCTCGCTAGCTTTGCTGTGCTGATGATCGCTGGGATCGTGGCTGTCACCCGTCATGTCGACTGGCACCGCCGCTTCACATTCGGTGCGGCGCTGGCCTTGGTCGGCCCGGCGATCTCGCGCTGGTTTTTTGGACCCTGGTTCATCAAGGTCCCAGCCTTCGCGCCACTGACCGATTGGGCGCCCAATCTCACCGCCGACCTGTTCTTCGTCGCACTCATCCTGCATGATCGCCGCACCCTCGGGCACATTCATCCCGCGACGAGATGGCTCTGCCTGACGCTGATCCCCATCCATCTACTGACTCCCTTCGCGGCCGAATCCGCGTGGTGGCGGGCCCTCGCGCCAATAATTACGAAACTCAACTGAACGACGATCTGACGACGAGATGGGCCACCCCATCGTGGCGCACAGGCCAGCACGACAAACCTGCGGCGTAGCGTTTTTAAGCGATCCGAACAATCGCCCCTCACCGAATCGCCGCGACGAACGCTTCGATTTCGGCCTTCGACTGGACGAGACTCGCAATGCACTCGTCCCAATCGGACGCACCGAGGCCCAGCCGTTCCAAATTGGCGATCCGTTCCGCCTCCCGCGCCGGCACGAGGTAGCCGGCGGTCTCGACGGCGTGGGCGGCAAGATTGGCGAGACCAATCAGCGCGCAGAATTTGGTTTCTTCGCCCGCCGCGGCCGGATCGTGGTGGTGGGCGATGGCGGCCACGTAACGGGGCGGCAGATTCCAACGCAGCGCCACAGCCTCGCCGACCTCGGGGTGGGTGAACTCAAGCAGCGTGCGCTCGGCCTCGAGCGCGCTCACGCCGGCCTCGCGCTCCATGTCCAGGACATGCTGATAGCCCGCGCCGGCCTGCACGGCGAAGACGAGTTTCCCGATGTCGTGCAAGATGCCCGCGGTAAACGCCTCCTCCACCCCGCTGTTCACACGCTGCGCCAGCAGGCGGGCCGCCGTGGCGGTGGCGATCGAATGGTGCCAAAAATCCCCTAGTTTAAGGCGCTCGGTGCGAAAGGCGTCGAAGGCGCCGACCCCGATGATCATACCCTGCACATTGGCAAACCCAAGGATGCTCACGGCATCGGCAATGGTGCTCACGCGGCGGGCGAAGCCAAAAAACGCGGAGTTGGCCACGCGCAGGATTTTCGCCGAGATGGCCGGATCGCGATTGATCACCAATTGCACGGATTCGGCGTCGCTCTTCGGATCCTGCATCACCTCCAAGGCGTGCAGCACCACGCCCGGCAGCGTCGGAACATCGAAGAGCTCGATCGGGGCAAAACGCGACAACGATGGCGGCGCCGGCTTGCTGCCGCCGGCAAGCTCCGCGACATCCAACAGACCCGACGCGAGTCCCGGGTGCATCAGTTGAAACACATGGATCGGCCGCGGGAGATCGCGCAGCCGGTGCAGGTCGAGATCATGCAGGCTCATGCCTTCCGGCAGCGATGCGCCCAGCGGCCGCGCCGTGGCGGAGCTGAGCAGGGTTTGGCCGCCGCGCGCCAAGGTCAGGAGGCGCGCGCAGCGATTGAGCGTCGTGCCGAAGTAGTCGCCTTTCCGCACGTAGGCCGGGCCCGTGTGCAGCGCCATGCGCAGGCGCAGCGGCGTGTTCGTCGGCCAGACAGCCGCATCGATGCCGCGCTGAATTTCGAAGGCGGCGCCGACGCCGTCGACCGCCCGTTCAAAGGCCGCGCAAAACGCATCGCCCGCGGTTTTGAACACGCGGCCATGGTAATGCAGGACGGCGGCGGTCAGCAGGTCGTCATGCAGGTGCAGCGCCTTGCGCATCGGCTCCGACTCGCGCTCCCACATCGCCGTGGAGCCTACGATGTCGGTAAAGAGAAACGTGCGCGTCACCAGCAGAGCATCACCGATCGCCGGCCGGGTGGCCGCCATGGCCTGGGTCGCTTTGTTCACGGAGCGCAAATCATCCGCCGCCCTGCCCGGTTGTCGAGTCCACGGAATGATTCCGCGCCGCCACGCGGTGGCCGCTCAATCAAACCACTCGTCGTGCACGTCGAACGCAGGAATCGCGACGTTCACGATCTTGAATTTGCCGACGAGGCGGTGGCGGCAGCCCGGCTTGATGAAGATCGACATCATGGGTTTCGCGGCGATGCGATCGCCGTCGAGCTCCATGAATCCCTCGCCCTCGAGCACGAGGTAGATCTCGGTCATCTTTTTGTGGTAGTGCGTCCGTGCATCGATCGAGATGTCGACGAGATGGATCGTCGCGAGCTTGTTGTCGGGCGTCGCGAAACCACGGCGCGAGTGCCCGCACGGGCACGGCACGGCGGGCACCGTGTCGAGCTGCGTGATCAGGTAGTTCTTCGTCGCGGCAGCGGACGGGACGGTGGTGGCGGCAGGAGTCATGACGTTTCGCAGTGGAGAATTACTTTGTCATTGCGAGCCCGGCGCAGCCGGGCGCGGCAATCCAGCTAAACATCAGATGGATTGCTTCGTCGCTCCGCTCCTCGCAATGACAAACAGGGCGACGCGCGGAGCGAAAGGGCGGGTCTGTGACCCGCCCTGCCCGCATCACTCCGCCTTCTTGCCGCGAGTGCGACCGCCACGCCGCGGTTTTTCGCCAGCCGCCTCGCCACCTTCTTCGTCGCCTTCCTTGTCGGAAAACTTCGAAGCCTTGGCGTTGAGCCACAGCTCGTCCTTCGCGTTTTTGTTCAGCCAGAGAATCTCGCCGGCATGTTCGACGAAGACGGGCTTCTCGCGCGGCTTCTCCGGAACTTTCAGTCCGGCACCGATCAGCGCGGCAAGCAATTCATCCGCGGGACGGCCCATCTCGTCGGCCAGCCGCTCGACCTTGCCGGCGACCGAACCCGTTTTGGTTTCCTTCAGGAGCAAGCGCACGGCCGGGAGCACGCCACTGCCCGCCGGCACGGCCTCGGGTAACGTTGCCGGTGCCGCCACGGGCGGAACCTCGCTTGGCGCCGCGGTCGGAGTCGGCACGGAAGCCACTTCAGCCGCGGTGGGCGCAGCCGCCGCTGTGGCCGCGGTTTCGGCCGCGGACGGCTCTGCGGCACTGGCGGAAGCCGCGGTCTCACCCTGCTTCTTCTCGCGCCCATTGATCCACAGGCCACCGCGCGAGTCGGCATTGAACCACCAAAGTTCCTGGCCGATTTCGAGGAAGACGGGTTTGTCGTTCGGATTGGCGGGAGGCGTCAGGCCGAGTGCGGCAATCGCCGCCGTGAGGTCGGCCTCGCTCGTGCGCAGGGCGCGGGCCAGGAAAGTCATGCTGCCCGAGCCACCGGGCCCGCGACGGTTGCGGCGCATGTGTGGTTTAATTTTTTCCAGCAGCGTCGCACCCGTCGGCAGCGGCGCGGCGGCCTTCTGGTTGCGATGGTCCGTGCGCTCCGGCTTCGCCGCCTCGGCTGGCACGTCCCCAGTGTCCGGCGCGCGATTGCCCGCTTCCGGATTCTCCGCGGCCTGGCCCTCGGGCCGCGGCTCGTTCGCCCCCCGGCTCTCGTCGCGTGGGGCCGGCGCCGGCGTTTCGATTTCGATCCGCGCAGCTTTCACCGGCCGGAACACCGGGCGCGGTTTCTCCTTCGTGTTGATCCAGAGTTCGCCGCGGCGGTTGATGTTGAGCCAGTAAAGATCGCCGTCGTATTCGACGTATTCCGCCTTGGAGTCTTCGTCGGCCGGCAGCACGAAACCGCACTCGGCCAGCGCCCCCTTGAGGTCGTCCTCGTTCTGGTCCCATTTCTTCGCCAGATAATCGACGCCGACCGACATCCCCGGCCCGCGCTGATTGCGGCGGAGGTGCGGCTTGATCGCATCGAAGAAAGTCGGGAGTTCATCCTCTTCGGCGGCGGTGAGCTTGTCCCAATCGTCTGTCTTGTCGTCGTCGTGTGCCTCGGGATCGTCGTCGCGCGAGGTGTCCACGGGCTTGCGGAAGCCATCGTCGGGCGCGGCTTTTTCCTCGAGGAAACTCGGGGCGCGCTCCTCCGCGGCGGCGGGGGCGTTGCTCGCGGCGGCCTTGAACTTGGCCTCGAACTCGGCGCGGAGCTTTTCCGCCTCGACCTTCGCGGCCGCAGCCGCGGCATCCTGGAGGGTCCAGTCGCGCTGCGTCGAGCGTCGGGCCAGGCCGGTGAACGCCAGAAAATTGTCCGGATGCGAATGAAACTGAATGATCTCCCACTCTTCGCGGCCGAGATCGTTCAGAAATTTCTCCATCATCGCGGGCGCGGCGAAGCCGCCTTTGCCGCTGGTGATAACCTTATATTCCCAAAGTGACATAGTGTTGCCCGCGCCGAGCGCGGAACCCCACCCATCCCAAATGCCGGGACGCTTGCCGAGCCTAATCTCTGGGCACCGCGCGCGAGGGGCGCATCTCAGTTTCTTGTTTTAAGTAGGGGCGCGCCTTGTGCGCGCCTTTTCCGACGGGCGCGGACAAGCCGCGCCCCTACGAAAACCGCTCGGGCCAGTGGAATTTGCCAGAAACTGCGATGTGCCCGGCGACATCCGCCGCAAAACCTCCCCTTGCGCCAGCCGTCAACCCTTCCACCCTCTCCCCGCCATGCGCCGCGATTTCGCAACGTCCCTCTCATTCGCTGCGGCCACGATCTTCAGCGCCGTTTTTTTTGCTCACTCGGCGCAGGCGCAGGTCGTCACGCTCGCCGCCGAAGTCGTCTCTGCCTCCCGGTTGCCGCAAGCACCGGAGCACGTCGCCGCCACCGTGCGCCAGATCGAGCGCGAGGCGTTGCAAGCCGCACCCACGGCTACGCTCGACGGCGCGCTCCGCGCGATTCCCGGGTTCAGCCTCTTCCGCCGCAGCGACAGCTTCACCGCCAATCCCACCGCTCAGGGCGTGTCGCTCCGCGGCCTCGGCCCGAGCGGTGCCAGCCGCTCGCTCGTGTTGCTCGACGGCGTGCCCCTCAACGATCCCTTCGGCGGCTGGGTCGCATGGACGAAGGTCCCGCGCGAAGGCCTAGAGCGCGCCGAGCTTGTCCCCGGTGGCGGCGCGACGGCGTGGGGCAACGCGGCGCTGGGTGGTGTCGTGCAGTTGTTCACGTCGCCTCCCCATACCACGAAATATACGAGATCGGCTGAGCCGGGGGATGCTTTTTCGGGATACCGCCCAATCCGGGAAACGAAAGGTTCCGGGCGCGCCGCTGCCACCTTTGGTGATTTCAACACGCGCAGCATCGAGGTCGTCGCGACGCAACCCGTCGGCCGCGGCACCGTGCAGGTGCTCGGCCGCGCCTTTGCGACTGATGGTTTTTCGCTCGTCGCGCCCGAGCGCCGCGGCCCGATCGATGTCGCGGCGTGGAGCCGGCACCGCTGGCTGGCCGCGCGTTGGCGCACACCGGTCGGCGAAGGACTTGAGTTTTCCGCGACGGCACGCGGCTTCGAAGAATTCCGCGGGAACGGCACGCCCTACACGCGCAACGGATCGCGGGAAAAATTCCTCTCCGCCGCGCTGGCTAGTTCGACGGAAAAAGACTTCGCGTGGCACGCGACCGCCTATGCGCAGGATCAGTCGTTCGCCTCGACGTTCAGCGGCGTGAACGCCACACGCACCGCCGAGACGCCCGCGAGTGATCAATTCGCCGTGCCCGCGACCGCGCTTGGCGCGGAATGGAGCGGCGCATGGCGACAAGCCGAGGGCGCACGCACAAGCGCGGGCGGCGATGTTCGCACCGTGCGCGGCGAAACACGGGAGAACTTCACCTTCGTAGCCGGGAACTTTACACGCCAGCGCTTCGCGGGCGGCGACCAACGTTTCGTCGGCGCGTTCGTGCTGCATGAGCAGCCAATGACGAAACAACTGCACGCTACCTTCGGCGGTCGACTCGATTTCTGGCGCGACGCCGGTGGCCACCGCCGTGAAACTGATCGCGTTACAGGCTCCGCGCTCCGCGACGATCACTACGCGACGGACAGCGGCACCGAATTCAGCCCAAGCGTCGGTTTAGTATGGAATCCAGATCCCAAAAAAGATTTTCGCGTGCGTGGTCATGCGCAGCAAGCATTCCGCCGCCCCACGCTTAACGAACTCTACCGTCCATTCCGCCAAGGCCCGAATGTGACGGAGGCCAACGCAGCGCTTCGCACCGAGCGCGGGACGAGCGCTGAAATCGGCGCCGAGTGGGCATTGCGCGCAGTGTTCCCGCCTGATGTCATTCGTCTCTCTCATTCGCCCGGTCCAGGAAAAATTCTCACCCTCTCGGCCACCGCCTTCTGGAACGATCTCCGCGACGCCGTGGGCAACGTCACCATCGCGCGCGGGCCGGGGACGTTTCCCATCGTCGGCACGCTCGCGGCCGGCGGACTCGGGCGGCAGCGGCTCAACCTCGACCGCACGCGCACGCAAGGCGTGGAACTCTCCGCGAAATGGTCGCCGGTTTCCGCGTTCACGTTTTCGGCCGACGCGCTCTTCAACGACGCCACCGTGCGCCGCGCTTCCGTCGCGCCCGCGCTCGTCGGCAAACGCGTCGCGCAGGTGCCGCGCCGCAGCGCCGCGCTCGGCGCCTCGTGGCGCGCGCCTGGGCAATTCGTCTTCACGCCGCGCGCACGGTGGATTGGGCGGCAGTTTGAAGATGACGAAAACCTGCTCCGCCTCGGTGAAGTCGTCGTCGCAGACCTCGGCGTGAGCCGGCCGCTCACGAAGCAGCTCGAACTTTTTCTCACCGCCGAGAATCTCGGCAATGCCCGCGTCGAGACCGGCCGCAGCGCGGATGGCGTCGTCAACATCGGCACGCCGCGCCTCATCCTCGGCGGGTTGCGTGGCAAGTGGTGATGAGGTTAACCACTGATGGATTTCGCCAATGGCCGAAATTTGTTTCACCCCTTCGGCTAATCGCCTTCGGAAGAAATTCTGGGTCTGCCAATGGCAGACTGAAACGCCTGCCATTGGCAGGCCCTTCATCGAAATTGCTGTGGCGATTAGCCGCAGCGCTTGCTCAAAGCTTCAGCCATTGCTGAAACTCAATTAGTGGTTAGAAACAATCCGCTGGAATAATTCCGCCCGCTCCGTTCTCCCACCCGCACCCTCCCCCGCCCATGCTCATCCGCACACCACGCTCCTGGGAACTCCCCGAATCCGCCGCGACCGCGGAATCCGTTTACCATAACCGCCGCGCCTTCCTGAAGACCCTCGGCCTCGGCGGCGCCGCCCTCGCCCTCGCCCCGCACGATCTGCGCGCGACGACCGCGGGCTTTCCCACGCGCGTCAATCCCGACTACCGTGACCCGGCGCTCAAGCCCACGAACTACGAGCTCATCACGAGCTACAACAATTTCTACGAGTTCGGCACCGACAAGGCCGACCCCAAGCCCAACGCCAACAAGGGTTGGAAAACCGAGCCGTGGACCGTCGAGCTCTCCGGCCTCATCAACAACCCGCTCAAAATCGACGCCAACGATCTCGTCACGAAGATGGGTGGGGCCGAGCAGCGCGTCTATCGCTTCCGTTGCGTCGAGGCGTGGTCGATGGTCATCCCGTGGGACGGCTTCCCGCTCGCCAAGCTCATCAAGTTTGCCGACCCGAAGCCCGAGGCAAAATTCGTCACGTTCACCACTTTCAACGATCCGAAGAACGTTCCCGGTCAGCGCGGCTCGGCGCTCAACTGGCCCTACTTCGAGGGCCTGCGCCTTGACGAGGCGATGAATGATCTGTCGTTCATTGCCACCGGGATTTACGGCAAGCCGATCCCGAACCAGAACGGCGCGCCGCTGCGCCTCGTCGTCCCGTGGAAATACGGTTTCAAATGCGGCAAATCGATCGTGAAGATCGACTTCGTCGCCAAGCAGCCGGTGAACACGTGGCAGGCGCTGCAGCGCAGCGAATATGGCTTCTACGCTAACGTGAACCCGACCGTCGATCACCCGCGCTGGACGCAGGCGAGCGAGCGTGTAATCGGGGCCGGCGGGGCCTTCGGCTCCCGGCAAAAGACGCTCATGTTTAACGGCTACGAGGCCCAGGTCGCCGAGCTCTACAAGGGGATGGATCTGCGGAAAAATTACTGAGCGGACCCTGACGATTTTGGAACCGCTAATCCCCGCTAATTTCCGCCAGAGCGTGTTTTCAAAATGATTGTCATCGCGAGGTGCGCGCAGCGCGCCGTGGCGATCCAGCTGGATTGCTTCGGCGCCGCGCAGGGCGCGGCTTCTCGCAATGACAGAATTTGAAAACACGCCCTAATCCGAATTAGCGACGATTAGCGGTTCACTGTTTTTCTTCATCCGTGCTCTTCCTCGAAAAACTCCTCCGTTCCAAGCTCGTCGTCTGGCTTCTGCTCGTCGCGCCCGCCGCGTGGGCGCTGAAGCCACTCTTCCTGCCGGATCCGAGTGACGCCGACCCGCTGAAGTCCACGTTGCTTCATCTCGGCTTCATCGCGTGCATCGTGCTCGCGACGGTGCTCACCTTTACCCCGTTGCGCGTGCTCTGGCCCAAGTGGGGCGTGGCGCAGGCGCTCAACCGCCATCGCCGGCTCGTGGGCGTCGGCGCGTTTGCCTATGCGATCCTGCATTTCACCGCGCACATGCTGCATTCCTACGACGGCGGCTTCGGCACGTTTTGGAAAGAGATCCAAAAGCCTTTTCAGCTCTTCGGCCTGGGCGCGCTGCTGATTCTTTTTGCGCTGACGATCACGAGCCTGCACGCCGCGATTCGCTGGATGGGCGGCAAGGCGTGGAAAAATCTCCACCGCCTCGCCTACCTCGCCGCCGCGCTCGCCGCCTACCACCAGGCGATTGCGCGGAAAATTTTCCCGATGCAGGTGGTGTGGATCTTCGGCCCGCTCGCGCTGCTCGAGATCGCGCGCGTGTGGAAGCAGCGCACCGCTTCCGCTACTTCGTCACGGCCGCCAGGAACCACTCGAGCGCAAACGTCGTGAGCTGGCCGCTGGGGCCGTGGAGGTTGAACTCGCAGCCGTGCGTCGCCCACGGCAGCGCAACGTAGACGTGCGGCACGCCCGCCTCGGCCAGCCGGGCCGCGAGCCGTTCGCTGTGGCGATACCACGACACCGCGTCGATCGTGCCATGCACGAGGAGCGTCGGGGGCGAACGTGGCGTCACCAAAAAGATCGAGCTGGCCGACTCGTAGTTCGCGCGCGCCGTGTCGGGCGTGCCGCCGAGAAACTGCCGCATGAGCGCGGGGGATTTGATCGCGTCGTCCTCGTGCGTGTTCACGTAGCCGAAGATCAGATCCGACGGCGCGTAGAGCGCGACCACGCCGCGGATCGCGGGATCGCCGGCCGTGTAGCCAACGGCCTGCGCAATCTGCCCGCCGGCGGAGCGACCGAGCAGCACCAGCCGCGTCGGATCGATCACGAGGGCAGCGGCGTGCGCTTTCAAAAATGTGATCGCGGCGAGCGTGTCGTCGCGTTGCGCGGGCCATTGGTGCTTGGGCGCGAGCCGATAGGAAATCGCGGCGACGGCATAGCCTTGCTGCGCGATCCAGTGATTGAAATGCGCGAGCTGCTGGCGATCCCCGCTGTCCCACCCGCCGCCGTGGATCATGACGACCACCGGCGCCGGGCCAGCGCCCGCCGCGCGGATCGGACGGTAGAAATCGAGCGGCAGGCCGGGCGCCACTTCCAGCGTTTCGATCGCGACGGGCGCGGCATCATTTTCAAAAAGTCCCCGCACCGAGAAAGCGGGCCGTGTAATCGCGGGCGCGCCAAACTGCGCCGTAAGTTGCGCCGGCAATTCCCCCGCCACGCGCCACGCCTGCCAGGTGGGTTTCAAAAACAAGACCGTCGCGACGAGCGCCGGCACACCGGTCGCCACCGCCCACGCACCCGCGTCGGCGCGCGCGAACCACGCAAAGAGCGCGAGCGTCAGCGTCGCCGCCGCGAGCCAGTGGCCGAATTCACCCGCCGCCACCCCCAGCCGCCACGGCACCCAGTCGGGGGTCTTGAAAACGGTGAGTGATCCCAGCGCGAGGAACGCGAAGGCGACAATGAGTAGAGTCCAGCGAAGCATCCGGATGACTACGTTCGAGTCCACTCGTCGGAGGCGCAAGCCGGGCGATAGGCAAAACCAAATTGTCTCACGCCCCGGCCGCGAAGCACGCCAAGGAACAGACAAGTTTGAACCGTTGCGACCCTTGGGTCCTTGGCGTGAGGCTCCCTTGCGCGACGTTTTCCTTTGCGCCTTCTGCGCCTCTTTGCGGCCATTCCACTCCCGCCCATGCGCCGTCTTGACCAACTCCTCGCCAACCTCGGCTACTGCTCGCGCAGTGAAGCGCGCGACTGGGTGAAGTCCGGTGCTATCACCGTGAGCGGCGATCCAGCCGACGACTTTGGGCAGCGCGTCCACGCCGCCGACGTGCTCGTGGAGGGTGAGCCGCTCGACCATCCGGAGGGTTTGCTGCTCCTCCTCCACAAACCACTCGGCCTCGTGTGCTCGCATGACGGACGCGAGGGGCCGGGCGTTTACTCGTTGCTTCCGGCGCGCTGGCGCCGGCGCAACCCGATCGTCACGAGCATCGGCCGCCTCGACAAGGAGACGAGCGGCCTCCTCTTGCTCACCGATCAATCGCCGCTTGTTCATCGGCTCACCTCGCCTAAGCACAAAGTCCCCAAAATCTATCGCGCCACCGTGGACCGCGATCTCGCGCCGGAACTCGTCGCGACGTTTGCCGCCGGCACCCTACTCCTCGAAGGCGAAAAAGAGCCGTGCGCGCCGGCCGAGCTGCAGATCGTCTCCGCCCGCGAGGCGACGCTGACGCTGACCGAGGGAAAGTATCATCAAGTGCGGCGGATGTTTGCCCTGAGCGGAACGACTGTCCTCACCCTGCACCGCGAAAAATTTGGCGACCTCACCTTGGGCGATCTCCCACCGGGGCAGTGGCGCGAGCTGCCGTTGGATTTTTTTAACCACTAATCCGAGCCACAATTTCAGGGAATGGCGGGAATGGATTCCAAATTATTTCCTGAAATTGTGGCTAGGATTAGTGGTTAGAATGAAGTCTTGGCGCCCACGCGCCTTTACGTGAGCCTGATTGAAATCATGTATGAATTCCCTCTCACCGGCGCGCAGAAATCCCACCTCCGCGGCCTCGGCCAGAAACTCGACGCCGGCCTGAAGATCGGCAAAGGCGGCCTCACGCCGCAGTTTTTCGCCGAACTGCAAAAACTGTTGCGCGCCGATGAGCTCGTGAAATTGCGCTTTCTCGGCTCCGATCGGGACGAGCGCGCCGCGCTCTGCGAAAAAATCGCCGATGAGGGCCGATGCGTGTATGTCGGCGCCGTGGGCCACACCGCGCTGTTCTACCGCCAGCACCCCGAGGCGAAGGCGCGGAAAATCGCCCTGCCGGAAACCAAGGTCAGCTCCACCCCCACGACTGACAGCGGAGCTTCGCCCCAAGCCTGAGCGCTAGGGCCGGGGCTGCGGAGGAGGGGATTTCGGGGCCGGCGCCGGCGTGTCGAAATCAAACTCGTTGATCGTGCCGACGGCGCGAATGAGCGGATTGCTGTCCTTCAGGAAGATCTTCGGATCCGCGCGCGTGCCGAGGATGTCGAAGCCGACGCCAAAATACTCGCCGTCCACTTTCAGGGCCTCGTCCGCGAGCCCGTAGCTGGCGGACTTCAGCTTGATCTTGTCGATCAGCCCGGAACCGGCGAGGGCGGTGTCGGTGATGCTCACGCTGGTGCGGCTGAGGGTAAGGCGCCCGATGGAGAAATCCTCGATCGTCGGGGAATCCTGCAGGGAGCGGCCGGATTTGAGCGCGAGCAACTGCAGCACATGAGGCGCGCGAATGAGCACGGCGCGCTGCAGTCGCAACCGGCCGATCAGCCACTCCGGCTCGCCGCGCCGCACGTCGGCTTCGAGCATGACGGCGCCGCCTGCGAGCATCGTCGGCACCTTGGCCAGCTGGAGCACCAGCGAGCCGAACTGGCCGGGCGCCGGCGGCACCTCGTTCCATGAAGCGGCCAGCGTCCGCATCCAGACGGATGCGTCCCCGATCGAGAATTTGAAGACTTGATGCGCCGCGGGTCCAGTGAGGGAAACGTTCAGGGCATCGTCCGCGCCGGCCATGGCGGTCAGCGTGAAGTCAGCCGGCCAATTGCGATCAATCCGCGTGTGCAGCTCGAACCGGCGCGCGTTTTGCCCCGTGCCAAACTCGATCTCAGCGATGCTCGCATCGATTTTCATCGTGGTCGGCGGCGCCGCGGCGGCGTTGATCGTCGCCACGGCCGAATCCGGCGCAGCCGGTCGGGCCGAGATGGCATCGGCAGCGGCAAGGCCCGCGCGGAGCAGTGGCGCCAGGTTGAGATACGCGCCCGTGACCGAAATTTCCCGGTGCGTCGCGGTCGGCTGGCGGAAGCTCGCCTGCAAGCGCGTGCGCCCATGCTCGTAGTTCGCGAGTTCGATCGCCTCCGGCTGGCGGTCGCCCGCACCCAAGGTCGCGCGCCCCGAAAGCCGCACCGGCGCGCCCAGCCACGGCGAGGTCTCGAGGGCGAAATTCGCCGTCATCGGCCGATCGTTCGCCAGCGGGTGAGCGGCGCTCAGGTCGATCGCCAGCGTGTCGGGCTTGGCTTGGACGAAGCCCGGCAACTTCACCTGCGCCCGCGTGAAATCGAGCGCAAGCCGCGACGCCACCGTCTCGAGGCTGAAGGGCGCTTGCGCGGTGATCTCGCCGCTGATCGTGCCGGTTGCAAAATTCTCCTTGTCGAACTTCCACACTCGGTTCGCGGCGACCAAGTCCGACTCAAATTTCGCCGCAAGGCTCGCGGACGGCAGCGGGCGATCCAAGTCGGCGAGCTGCGCCTGCGCCGTCGCGATCCGCGCTCCCGGCAAGGCGACGTCGCGCAGCTCCACGGTCGCGCGCGGAAAATCCACCGCGGCCCTCACGCGGCCGATGGCGATCGGGCCGGGGACCGCCGCATGGGCCACATCGATCGCGGCGAGACGGGCCTCGCCCTTGAGCTGCGCAATGCTCACCGCGGGCTGCGCCGCCGGATCGAATTTCACGGCCCAGTCGAAGTGCGCGCCGAGAAACTCCCCGCCAATGAGGGAGGACTCGACGGTGCGCCGCAGCTCCGGTTGCAGGTGCGCCGGCCACAAGGTGAGCAGCGGGCGGAGCGCAAACGGCGCCAGCTCGATCTTCCCCGTCGCCGCGTGAGGTGGCACGGTCGTGGCGGTGACATCGGTCAGATCGAATTGGAGGCCGCCTGCCTCGAGGCGTAGCGATTTCACCTCGGCCCGCGCGCGGGCGGGATCGTAGCCGGCGTCGAGGGCCAGCCCCTTGAACGGCACATCCAAGCCGCCGAACGCAGGCGGTGTCTTCACGCGACCCGCGCCCGCGCGGAGTTGCAGGCTCGCGGCCGTGAGCTGCCCATCGAGCCCGGCGCGAGCCGTGGCGCGAAGCGACACCGGAAAATCGATCGCGTCGGTCGTGAGCCCGTCGCCGATCGCCAGCCCGAGCTGCGCGGGGCGGAATTCCCCCAGCGTCACGCTGGCGTCAAGCTGCGTGCCCGCTTCCGGCAGGGTGACGTTCGTAGTGAGACTGAGCCGCGCCGCATGCAGCCGCACCTGCGCGCTCGCGTCCGCGGCCAGCGACTTTGGTTGCCAACCACCGCCGGCCTTCGCGGCGGCCACGGCTTTGAAGCGCAGGGTAAGTTCGTCGAGCGCCACCTCCGGCGGCGGGAGATTGCGGGCGGTGAGCGGCGCCCAGGCATCGGCCGGCAACCAGAGCGCGAGAAAATCGCCCGCCAGCTTCGTTGCGCGCACCTCACCTTCAGCAGCGATTTGCGAAGGCATGAGCTCCGCGCGGGCGCGGGTGAGCTCGAGAGCGGCGCCGTTGGCGAGTTCCAGCCGCGCGATCGGCAAACGCCACGCCCGATCGAAACGATCGCTCTCGGCGCGCACCTCGAGCCGGCGCACGTCGAGCGACGGCAGCCCGGGCTGCAGCGATTTCACGGCGCCGGCCGCGCCGGTGAGCGCGACGCGCGCCGCCCGCGGCTCGCCGGTGGCGGAAACCGTGGCCTGCGCTGAAAACGAAAGCGGCACTCCGATCGCGCCCGCCGGCGTGCCCGCGATCAATGCGGCCGGCCACCGACCCGGCACAAATCCCGGCAGGGCTACTTCCAACTGGATATCGGCCCCTTGGCTCGCCTGTTTCGCGCTCACCGTGCAGACGAGCGGTTCGCCGCCGAGGCCAATCTCCGCACGGCCCTCAAACTGCATCCCTTGCGCGGCCCACACCCCAGTCGCGCCGTGCGCGATCTCGGCGCGGCCCGAAAGCGTCAGCCGCTCCAACGCGACCGCATCGATCGCCTCATCCGACAGTGCGATGCGGGCGCGCTGCGCGGGTGTGAGCAGGCGGCGCAACTCCCGGCCTTGCAGCCCGGTGATTTCCAGTCGCACGCGCCCACTCGGCCGATCGCCCAGCGCCGCGTCCAGCTCCGCGACATTAACCTCGAGCGAGCCGGCGCGCACCCGGCCGGTCTCCAGCACCACGCGTTGCGTCTGGCCATCGACCCGGCCGCGCAGCTCAAGCCGATCGACGCGGATCTTCCCGGCGGTGAGATCGGGCGGCAGCGCCACCTCGGCGTCGGTGACGACGACGCCACCCGCGACATCCTCCACGCTCATTTTCGCGAGATCAAAATGTCCGCTGGCATCGAGCGAGACAGTGCCCTGAAACGGCAACGGCGGCGCCCCGGGCACCACCGGCAAAGCGGCGGTCGAAAACGACGGCAGTCCCAGCGAAAAGTCGCCCCGCTGGCTCCGCGGATCGAGCGTGGCGCGGGCCGTAAGCCGCGGCGCCGTCTTCACGTCGGCCAGCGGCAAATCGAGCTCGAGCCCGAGCGGCCCATCCGCCCGACGGGTGAGCATCGTCCTGATCTCGCCGAACGGCAGGCGCGCCTCGCCCGCGGCATTGCGCAGGCGCACGACCGCGCCCTCGATTACGAGGAGCGTCGCCGCACCTGGCGCCGGCAAGACAGGCGCGAACGCCGCGAGGTCGAGCGGAGCGCCGGACGGCGCGGCGCTTTTCGGCGTGACGAGGAGGGCCAGTGCGCCCGCTTCGGTCTGATCAAGGGTGAGGAATGGCTGGCGGAGGAGAATTTTCGCCGGCCCAAATTCACGGCGCCAGAGACCCGCCTTCGGCACCTCGACGATCAAGTCGCGCCATTGGGCCAGCGGCCGGCCGCGCGCGGTCACGTCGAGCCCGCGAATCTCCAGCGCCAGCGTGGGCTCGCTCAAGCGCCAGCGAAACGTGACTGCCTCCACCTCCACCCGCAGCGGGTTGCCCGGCGGGAGCGATCGCGCGAGGCCGGCCCGCACCGCCCAGCCGAGCGGCACGGGAAGGAAAAGCACCCACGCGGTCACCACGACCGCGAGCACGAGCGCGGACCATGCGCCCCAGCGAAGCACGCTCCGCCAACGGGATTTTTTCCTCGGGTGTTTCACGGGGAAACGGCGGACGTTTCCGCGGCGTGGTGCGCAGCCTTGGCCGGGCTCATGCGGTTTGAGGTGGAGCGCGTTGACCCCAACGCGCTTGGGC
>JANNEY010000188.1:0-11577 GCA_031379235.1 Opitutaceae bacterium
ATCGCCACGGCGCGCTTCGCGCACCTCGCGATGACAAAAGTCTAATAAACAAGAGCCGGTGGTATTACTTCCCGAATCCCGGGATCATTCCCTTCATCATGCCGCCCATGTCGAATTTTTGGTCGCTAGCAGGTGGCGTGAACATCGAGTCGGGGAGCGATTTCTTGTCGATCGCGATGACGTCCATCTGAAAGGTCTGCTTCTCGCCTTTGTCTTTGCCGACGACGCGCAGCGGGAAGAGTTCTTTGCCGGCGAGGGCGCGCTCCCATTCGGGCGGCGCGGCGCGGCGGCCAGTCATCGGGTTGCCCGGGCTGGCGCTCATGAATTTGCCGAGGCCTTCGGCGAGCCACATTTCGGTCTTCGTCCCGTCCTTCTGGGTCGCGATGTATTTGGTGGCGGTGTAACCGAGGATTTTTTCCGTCTCGTTGGTTTTCTCGAACTTCACGTCCTCGCCTTTTTTCCCGGCGGCCTCAGCCGCGACGTCGGGAATCGCCATCGTCATATACATTTTCTGATCGTCCATCATCATGATCATTTCCTTTTTTTCGCCGTCCATGATCATGCCGCCCATGCCGCCCTTCTTGGTGGCGATCTCGATGCGCATCTTGTCGCCCTTGATATTGTAGCTCATCTCCTGGGGCTCGCCGCGGCCCGGCGTCATCTTCATCGTGATCTTCCCTTCGAAAGCGGCGCCGAGGAGCGCCACGGGGGCCAGCAGGACGCCGGCGAGAAACAGACGGGTAATTAATTTCATGGGAGTGGTGGAGCCGGAGAAGAACACTCCGCGTCTTCGCGCGCAATGCGGTTTCGCGGCTTGCCACGCCGCGGGCGGAACGGTGCATTCGCGGCATGGCCCTATTTGGAACGATTGCCACCCTGCGCGCGCAAGCGCCGCAGACTCCCGCCTTCGCGAACGCATTCGCCTACGTGACCGAACTGCTCCGGCCGGACAGCGAAGCGCGGGCGCGTCTCCGCGCGATCCCGGCGGGCGAAACCAAAAAAATCGAAATCGCCGGCGGGGCGTTTGGGCTCGAACAGGTTTACCTGACGAAGCCGCGTGCCGAGGGATTTTTTGAAACGCACCGGAAATACATCGACCTGCAGGTGCTCGTGGAGGGCGAGGAGGTGATGGAAGTGAGCGATTTTGCCCGGCTGACGGTGAAGCAGGCGTATAACGGCGAGCGCGACTTGATCATCTATGAAGACACCGGCGCGGCGTCGCTCCTGCGCCTCGCGCCGGGACTGGCCGCGATTTATTTTCCGGCCGATGCGCACATGGGATCGCTGCGCACTGGGGCGAGCGCCACGCTCGTGCGGAAAGTGGTGGTGAAAATCCCGGTCGCGTGAGCGGCGCGAACCGAAGGCGCGGATGAACTACCGCCATCATTTCCACGCGGGGAATTTCGCCGACGTGATGAAGCATGCGCTGCTGGTGCAACTCGTGCGCGCGCTGCAAAAAAAGCCGAAGGGCCTGCTCGCGGTCGACACGCACGCGGGCCGCGGCTCCTACGATCTGGAGGTGGCGCAGACGGGCGATTCGCTCGCGCGCCAGCCGGAGTGGCCCGCGGGCATCGGCCGGTTGTGGGCGGTGGATGCCGCCACGTTGCCCCCGCCGCTCGCCGATTACGTGGCGCTCGTGCGCGACTTCGATCACCGGGCGGGAAACGTGGGGCCGACGCCACGCTACTATCCGGGTTCGCCCGCGATTTTAGATCGCCTCGTGCGGCCCGTCGATCGGCTGGCGCTGTGGGAGAAACATCCGGAGGAGTGCACCGCGCTGCGCGCCGAATTTGGCGGGCTGCCGCGCATCACGGTGCAGGCAGCCGACGGCTACGGCGCGCCGCGCGCGTGCCTGCCGCCGCCGGAGCGGCGGGCCCTCGTGCTGATTGATCCGCCGTTTGAGGCGCAGGATGAATTTGCACAGGTCGTGGGCGCGTTGCGCGAAGGGCTGGAACGCATGGCCGGCAGCGTCTTCGCCGTGTGGTATCCGCTCACGCAGCGGGCGCGCGTCGATGAGTTTCTCGCCGTGGTCCGCGAGTTGAATCCACCACCGACCCTCGCGTGTGAACTCATGATCGCGGGCCTGAATTCATTTTTGAAAATGAAAGGTTGCGGGCTCCTCGTGATTAATCCGCCGTGGCAATTCGACATCGTGGCGCGCGCGATCCTCGAACCGCTGGTGACCTTGCTGGCGCAGGCACCCGGGGGCGACGCGCGGGTCGATTGGATCGTGCGGGAAACGCCGGCGGGGTAAAAACGCCGGCCAGGGCTTGGTTTCAAATTCTGTCATTGCGAGAAGCCGCGCTCCGCGCGGCGACGAAGTAGTCCAGCTGGATCGCCGCGGCGCGCTTCGCGCACCTCGCGATGACAATCATTTTTAAAACACGTTTAATTCTTCGGCAGGTTCCGCTCAAGCGCCTCGACGAGCGTCTCGAAGCGCACGGGCTTCGTGAGGAAATCATCCATGCCGGCGGCGAGACATTCTTCGCGGATTTTTTTCCCCGTATTGGCGGTGAGGGCGATGATTTTCACGGGCCGACCGCCGGCGAGTTTCTGGCGGATGAGCCGCGTTGCCTCCATGCCGTCGATGTCGGGCAGCTGGCAGTCCATGAGGATGGCGTCGAAGGTCTCGGCGGTCGCGCGGGCGACGGCGCTGTGGCCATCGGCCACGATGCGCGGCGTAATTTCGAGTTTCTTCAAAAAGAGTTCGATGACCTGTTGGTTCACGACGTCATCTTCGACCACGAGCACGCGGGCGTGGAACGCCGGCGGGGCGGGGCGGGCGGGTTCAGCCACCGCGAGCGCGAGGCCTGCGCCCTCGGGTAGGCGGCACGGCAACACGAGCCGCAGGGTGGTGCCTTGGTTCAGCGTGCTCTGGACCTGGAGGATGCCGCCCATCGCGTCAGCGAGGCGGGTGGAAATCGCGAGTCCCAGGCCGGCTCCGCCGTAGCGACGGTTCAGGCCCGAGTCGCCCTGCGTGAAAGGTTTAAAGAGCCGCTCCAGCGTGGCGGAGTCGATGCCGATGCCAGTGTCGGTGACGGTGAAGTGCAGCTCGGCGCGCGTGGCGCTGCGCTGCGCGCACGTGACGGCTAGCGTGACGCGGCCGCGCTCGGTAAACTTGATGGCGTTGCCGATCAAGTTGCCGAGGATCTGGCGGAGCCGCGCGGCATCGCCGATGATTGCGCCCGGCAAATCCGCGCCGATTTGCAGGTCGAAGTGCAGGCCCTTGTCACGCGCGCGGGCGTGCATCAGTTCGGCGACCGCGCTGGCCGCGGTCGCGGGCGGGAAAGGGGCTTGTTGGAGTTCGAGGCGGCCCTGCTCGAGCTTGGTGAAATCGAGCACATCGGTGAGCAACACGAGGAGCTTCTCGGCGCAATCGGCGGCCGTCTTGATGTAGTCGCGCTGCTCGATCGAGAGCGGCGTCTCGCGCACGATGCGCAGCATTCCGAGCACGCCATTCATCGGCGTGCGGATTTCGTGGCTGATGGTGGCGAGGAATTCACCCTTGGCGCGACTGGCCGCTTCGGCCAGGAGGCGCGCCTCACGTAGCTCCACTTCCCGCGCATCGCGGCCGGCGGCGACGGCCTTGAGCTCCGCGGCGAGCGTGGCCTGCTCGCACCGGGCGGTGAGCGCTGTAGTAAACAACCGATGACTCCGATCGGCGGCGAGCGCTAGGGCCGCGATCATCACCACCACCGCGCCGCCGAGTGCCAGTCCGCTGGCATCGCCCGTCATGAACAGCCGCAGCGCGATCGGTGCGCCAAGCGCGGCAAGAAAGGTGATGTGGCTCGCCCGGTGTGCCAGAAGCAGCCGCGTCGAGCCCGCGATCAGCCCGGCGAGGATGAGCGCGTGAAAAATTCCCAACGCGCCGCCGCTGAACGTCGGGAACAGCCAGACCGATGCGCCCCACCCGAGAGCCGCGAGCGTGGTCGTGGCGAGATGCCGCCATTCCCACAGGGGCGTTTCGTCCGCGGCTGGCCGCGCGACCCGAAATTTTTTCCCGAGCCACAGCCCGTAGCCGGCGACGATAAACATCCCCGCGATCCACATCACGATGGCGGGGAGGACCCGGCCGATGCCGACCGCGAGCGCGAGGGCTGCGCCCAGCGAGACCAGCGCGCCGGGTCCGAGTTCGCGATAGGCCAGCATCACCAATTCGGAGCGGACCTGAAAAGCGACCGGCAGGGCGGCGCTGGTTTGGGCAGCGGACGGGATGGAGGGAGCGGCGGACGGCGCGGAAGCGGGCATGGTCTGGTCGAGCAATCAGCATGCGGCCCGATCCTGCGGCGGCGGGCAACGCGAATCACGTCGGACGCGCGCAATGCCCTGGCGCACACGGCAACCGCATCGCCGACAGCCGCCCCGCCCAACACTTTCGGGCTAGCGCTCGACCAAACCGATACCGCGAAGCTCTGCGGCGAGTCGCTCGGCGTCGAACGCCTTGGGGCTTAGCTCTAAAGGCGGGGCCCGGAAAATCGGCCGAAGCCATTCGACATCGTCGTGCGTCACCATGCGCACGAGCGCCACGCTGGGGGGCGGTTCGGCGGCGCGGCGCGGCGGGAGATGGGGAACGGGAAAAGCCATGGGAGATGCGACGCCTGCCCTGACCGATCTTCGATTCGATTGTGCCATCGGTCGTGCGATTTTCGAAAATCAGCGCGCCCGCCGTTGCCGCAAGTCGATCGCCGGCCGCCTACGGACGTTCGCGGAGCCGGGGGCCGAAATTTACGCTGAACGGCAGTTCGCTGAAGAACTGCCGCGGCGTTGGCAGGGCCGGGGCACGAAAAACCGTCGTGGCCTGGCGGGCTGCGCTGCGGGTTACTCCTTCCACGGTCTCGCTATCGCGCTGGGTCGGAGCGGGCCGGAGTTGGAAGAGGTGGAGCGGTGTCTTCATCGCGGGGAGGAGATGTTTCGCGTGAGTTATCGGCACGGATGCGATGGCGATTGAGTAGAATTGTGCCCTTGCCGAGTGCGCCCGCGCCTCTCAACTTCGTCGCCCCTCCTCCCCAACCCCGCCCCGTCACGAAAGTGTCCTGATTTTTCTGCCCTTTGAGTCGCGCGTGCGTCTCACCCCGGTCCTCCGTTCCTTTTTCCTCCAGTCCCAACCCAAAAATCCCCTCCTATGACAAGTAATGCTTCAGTTACAAACGACGCAGTCGCGCCCAACGCCAAGCGGCTGTTGTGGGCCGGCTTTATGGCCATCCTCGCCGCCGGTGTGGGCTTCGCGCTTCGCGGTGGCATCTTCGACAACTGGGCCTCTGAGTTCGGCTTTTCCGCCACTCAGATTGGGGCCATTGGCGGTGCAGGGTTTACCGGGTTTTGCTTTGGCATCATCATCGGCGGCCTCATCTGCGACAAGATCGGCTACAAGCCTTTGATTATCGCGGCGTTTCTCCTGCACATTGTCTCGGCGGTCGTCACCTTCATGGCCAGCACGCCTCAGAACGCCTACCAGATTCTCACGATTGGCATGTTCATCTTCGCGTTTGCGAACGGCACGCTTGAGGCCGTCGCCAATCCGCTCGTTGCGACACTGTTCCCCACTCAGCGCACGCACTATCTGAACATTCTCCACGCCTCCTGGCCCCTCGGCATGATCATCGGCGTGGCGCTCGGCTGGTGGCTTGATGACGTTCTCAAGATTCATTGGAAGATCCAGTTGGCTCTCTATCTCATCCCGACTTTGGCCTATGGACTGATGTTCCTCGGGCAGAATATGCCCAAATCCGAAGCCGCCGTTAAGGGCGCGAAACTTAGCGAGATGTTTAAGGATGTCGGTCTTCTCGGTGCGTTAGTGGTGGGCTTCCTTTTGTCCCTGTTTGTCGCTGGCACCTTCGGAGTTTCCGATACCGTGGCCCGCATCATCGCGGGCGTCCTCGTGCTTGTGGTGGGCCTGATGACCAAGTTTTCGATCGGCTCGCTCTTGCTGTTCTTCCTCTACATCGCGCACGCCATGGTGGGCGCGGTCGAACTCGGCACCGATGGTTGGATCCAGAACATCACGGGTAATCTGTTCAGCTCCGGCGAGGGCAAGGCGCTCTTCCTCTGGACCTCGGCCATCATGTTTGCCCTTCGCTTCTGCGCTCACTGGATCGAGAAGACGCTCAAGCTGTCCCCGGTTGGCCTGCTTTTGGTCTGCTCGATTCTAGCGGTGGTCGGGCTGAACCTCGCCAGCGGCATGCAGACCTTCGGTATGGCGCTTATCGCGCTCGGCATCTACGCCGTCGGTAAGACCTTCTTCTGGCCCACGATGCTGGCGGTCGCTTCTGACCGTTTCCCCCGCACCGGTGCCGTCGCCATCTCCATCATGGGCGGCATCGGCATGCTGTCCGCCGGCCTAATCGGCGGCCCTGGCCTCGGCTTCGGTAAGGACAAATTTGCGGCCGAAGCGCTGCAGGCTTCCGCCCCGGCCGTGTATGCCCAGGTGAAGGCGGCCGAGCCCTCCAAGTTCCTTGGCATCTGGCAGGCCACGCCGATTGACGGCAAGAAGCTCGCTGACGCCAAGGAAGCGAAAGAAAAGACCGCCGATCAAAAGGCCATCATTGCCGCCGACCAAGCGGGTGACCGGGCCACGCTCAAGGCTGACGCCTACATCCCGGCCGCGATGGCGGCGATTTACCTGCTAATCCTGCTCTATTTCAAAACCATCGGCGGCTACCGCGCCGTGAAGATTGAAGAGCAGGGCGGTTGAGCGCGTCGTAATTCGTATTTCCAAAGGCCGCGCCCATCAGCGCGGCCTTTTTTTGTTTTCAGTTTTTGCGCTACGACCAAAGCCAGCCGCAGACTTCCCGGCGATGGCGGGGCGATGCGGTGGATCGGTGGTGCGATCCAACCGGCACGCGTTTCGCCACCGCCGGGATGAAAATCTTTCGGCGCCGGCCCAGTCTTAAGCGGCGTGGGCGAGCCGTGCGGCGGCCGCCGTGCGGCGGCGCTTCGGCAGGGTCACGGTGAGCACCCCACCGGTAATCTCGGCGGCCATGTTGGCGTAGTCGAAGTCCGTCCCCAGCCGGAGCCGGAGTCGGTAGTCGCGTTGCGCGCCCTCTAGGTGGAGCGCCGAGAAGTTGACGCGCACGAAGTGCGCCTTCCGGGCGGTCACCGTGAGGTCGGCACCACGGCCTTCGATTTCCACGCCGGAGGCAGCCACGCCCGGCACATACACGACGAGCTTCATGACCTCGCCGTGATCCTGGCTATCGTAGGCGGGCTCGCGGCAGACATCGGTGGATGTGGCTGCGGCGGCCTTCGTGCGACGGTGGGTCGGGACGGGATTGATGATCGTGTGCATGGGAGGAAAAAGGAATGAAACGCTTCCCCTCGGTGGTCTGGTGACCGCCGGGCTTTTCAGAGGGCTAAACGTTTCCGTGAAAACGGAGGTTTAGTTCTGGAGGCCCGGGCCGGTTTTTTTATTCCAAACGGAAAAAATGACCCGTCCCATCGCACCACAACGCTGCTGGCCCTGCGTGGAGCAGGTGCCGGCGGCGGCGAAGCGATGTTGGTGAGACGCGGTCATTGGATGATTCGACTGTGACCGTGACTCTTGCAGCCTCTGTGCCAAGCCGGAACTTTTTTGTGCCGGTGAAGATTGCGTGACGCTGCGCTCCCGCCAACCCTTGCGCCATGGCCGCTCTGACCGACACCACCACAACTGTCGCCGACTTGAAAACCCGTGTCCTCGCCTTCGTCCGCGAGCGCGACTGGGAGCAATTTCACAACCCTAAGAACCTCAGCATGGCGCTCGCCGCCGAGACGGGCGAACTCATGGAGCACTTTCTCTGGGCCACCCCCGAGCAGTCGCAAGCCATCGTGCGCGACCCCGCGAAGCGCGGAAAAATCGCCGACGAACTCGCAGACGTCGTCATCTACGCGCTCGAATTTGCCAACGTCACCGGTCTCGACCTGGCTGCCGCCATCGAGGCCAAGATGACGGCCAACGCGAAAAAATATCCCGTGGAAAAAGCCAAGGGGCGATCGGACAAATACACCGAGCTTTAAGGATTTTCTATTTGGAGTTTTCGATTTCAGGCGGGGCGATAACCCGCCACCATAAGAAAAGGCGCGCAGCCGAAGCCACGCGCCAATCGAAAATCGAAAATCGAAAATCGAAAATCGAAAATCTATCAGGCTTTGCCGCCGTAGCTGATGTAGTCGTCGAAATCGAGGATGTCAGCGAACGAACGGATGTCGTTCCGCTCGGATTTGTTGTCTTTGATCACGCTCGCGGCCCACTCGTGGCCTTCGGCGCCGCCGGGACCGTGCTGCTCGACCCAAGCCGACCAAGCGACGACTTCGTGGCGCAGGCGTTTCGAGCGCGCGTTGACCCACTCGAGGATTTGCACGTCGGTTTTGCCCGTCTTGATTTCGGCGAGCATCTCCTCGTGGCCGATGCCCGTGAACTCGAAGAAGAGTTCGTCGAGCGGACAGTTGTAATGGTAGCTGGCGCCCTTGCCGGCGAGCACGGCGCGAGCCTTGTCGAGCAGGCGCGAAAGATGCGCGTAGCCGCCGAGGCGGACGCGCAGGCTGCGCGGCGGATGCTGGGTGAGATCGGGAGCGGAATAGTTAATCATGTTTTTCTGGCTGGAATCGAATTCCTGGCCGCGGAATGCGGCGGGGGGCTGAACGGATGCACAATCGGTCGTTCCGCAACCGTGAACACGCCCTATGTCATGTTCCCCGTCCGAGAGCTCTTTCAACTTTCCTCTTTCAACTTTCAACCGCGCTTGATCGCGCTCACGCCTTCGGCCGGAAAATTTTCATCGCCGCTTCATTGGCCTCGAGCCGCGGGCCGCCGATGAGATCGATGCAGTAGGGGATTGCGGGGAAAACAGCCTCGAGGTTTTCGCGGATGGCCTTTGGCCGGCCTGGGAGATTCACGATGAGGGTGCGGCCGCGGATGCCGGCTGTTTGCCGTGAGAGAATCGCGGTCGGCACATATTTCAGCGAGGTCGTGCGCATGAGTTCTCCAAACCCGGGGAGTTCTTTTTTGATTACGTCGCGCGTCGCCTCGGGCGTCACATCACGCGGCGCGGGTCCGGTCCCGCCAGTCGTGACGATGAGGCAGCAGCCCGCCTCGTCCGCCATCCGACGCAGCTCGGAAGCGATGAGATCGCGAACATCGGGGATGACCTTGTAGTCCGTCTCAAACGGCGTCGCTAGCCACTCGTGCAGCAGTGCGAGGCAAGCCTGTCCCGGCTCGTCGGCGTAGATACCGGCGGCGGCGCGGTCGGAGATGTTGAGGACGCCGATTTTCGGAACCATGGTGAAACGGATTAAGCAGGAAGCGAGGAACCCGGGAAGACTCTTCGCTTCGGTTTCATGGCTTCAGGGTTTCTTGCTCAAACTGCCGGATGATTTCCTCCGGCCGCTCCCCCCGTGCCCGCAGGGTGCGGAGCGAGAGCGCATCGTGGCGCTTCGCGAGCCGCTCGCCGCGTTCATCAAGCATCAGCGGTGCGTGGTAGTAGGCCGGGGCGCTGTCGCCCAGTGCGCGGATGAGGAGGAGCTGGCGAAACGTGCTCTTGATCAAATCCGCGCCGCGGACGACTTCGGTGATGCCGAGTTCCGCGTCGTCCACGGCGCACGAGAGCTGGTAGCTCGGCACATCGTCCTTTCGCCAGACGAGGAAGTCGCCGAAATCGCGCCCCGCGAGCGCGCGCTGTGGGCCGAAACGGCCGTCGTGAAAGGCGACCGCCTCTCCATCGGGCACGCGAAAGCGCCAGTTCACGTTTACCTTGTCTCCCAGCGGCGGGAGCGGCGCGTCGGCCGGCGGGCGAAACTGCGGGGGATAAATCGGCTCGTCGTCCGCGCCGCCTTCGTGCGGTGCACCGATGGCATCGAGCACGTCGCGTCGCGTGCGCGTGCACGGGAAAATGAGGCGTGCGGCGTGGAGCCTTTCCAGCGCCGCCCGGTAGCGCGGCAGCCGTGCGCTTTGGGCGATTGCCGGCTCCTCCCACGTGAACCCGAGCCAGCGTAGGTCCTCGAGCATGTCGGCCACGAAATCCAAGCGGAAGCGCAGGGCATCGAGATCGTCGTTGCGCAGGAGCAGTGCACCGCGTGCCGCGCGCGCGCGCTCGGCCGCGATCCAAAACGTGCGCGCGTGTCCGAGGTGGAGATGGCCGGTCGGCGACGGCGCCAGGCGACCGCGGTAAGCCGCGGTCGGGTTGAGAGTTGAGAGCTGAGAGTTGAGAGTCAGAACGGGAGCGGGGATTGGGTTTGAACTCTCAACCCTCAGCTCTCAGCTCTCAACTTTCTTCCTCATGCCCAAGCTCCTCTGCGTCTACTGCGCCTCCAGCGACCGGCTCGACCCGAAATACTACACCGCCGCCGCCGAGCTGGGCCGCGAACTCGTCGCGCGCGGCTGGGGCCTCGTCTATGGTGGCGGCAAGACCGGTATGATGGGCGCCATCGCGCGCGCTGTTACGCAGAGCGGTGGTCGCGTCGTCGGTGTCATCCCCGAGTTCATGAAGGCCCGTGAGCTCGCTTACGACGAAGCCGACGAACTCGTCACCGTCATCACCATGCGCGAGAGAAAACTCCTCATGGAAACGCGCGCCGACGCCTTCGTGACCCTCCCCGGCGGCTGGGGCACGCTCGAGGAAATCATGGAAATCCTCACCCTCCGCCAGCTCGACGTCGTGAAAAAGCCCTGTGTCTTCCTCAACCAGGACGGCTTCTACGATCCGTTGCTGCGACTCTTCGAGACGATGCTCGCCGAGAAATTCTTCAAACCGTCGAACATGGATCTTTTCCGCGTCGCCGCGACCGTCCCTGAAGTCTTCGCCCAAATCGAAGCCGCCGCCGGCGCGAAGGCGGAGGCAAAGTGGTTTGAGACGCGGTGACCCATGCAACTTGAACCCGTCCTGCGTCTGCTGCGCGCGCACTGCGCGCAGCCACTCGAACCGCACGAGGCGGCGATGACGGTGGAGACGATGCTATTCGTCGAGGCGCACGCCGATTGCCTGTTGCGCACCTGCGGGCCCGGCCACCTGACCGGCTCCGCGTGGATCGTGAATCGCGACCGCACGCGGACGCTCCTCACTCACCATCGCAAGCTCGACAAGTGGCTCCAGCTCGGCGGCCACGCGGATGGCGATGGCGACTTGCTTGCGGTGGCGCTGCGCGAGGCACGCGAGGAGAGCGGTCTCACGCGACTCCGCGTCGACTCCGCCGAAATCTTCGATCTCGATCGCCATTGGATTCCGCCGCGCAAGACCGACCCCGGCCACTACCACTACGACCTGCGCTTCAGGATCGAAGCGGACGACACCGAGCCGTTGACCATCTCCAACGAGTCCAAGGATCTCGCGTGGGTCGATGTTGCGCGCGTGACCGCCCTCAACCCCGAGGAATCAATGGCGCGGATGGTGCGGAAGACGGCACGCCCGATTTGACCGGACAGCCTTAGCCGGAGCGCACGACCCACCTCAAACCCGATAAACTTTCGAGTGACCTTGAATTCAACTGCAACGTTCCGGCTTATACCAACGGCTGGTGAAAAATTGACTTTTGAGGGTGGCGTCGGGACCTCCGGGCCCGACGGTTTTGGTCTGCGGTTCACCCGTGGCCGGGCCCGGAGGTCCCGAC
>JANNEY010000192.1:0-11352 GCA_031379235.1 Opitutaceae bacterium
CCACGGCTTTCCGGTTTGGCCGGCCCGTCGTAGGGGCGCGCCTCGTGCGCGCCCTGAGGCGTGGACGAGCCACGCCCCTACCCAAACCGGAAAGCCGTGGCGCTCAGTTCTCCCAATAGACAATCCGCCCGCATTGATCGCAGGTCGGGAGCTGCACGAGGGGGTCGATGCCTTTGCCGCGGGCCCCGGAGATGGCCTCGCCGGAAACTTTCAGGTGACACCCGCCGCATTTGTCGCCGTGCAGCGCGACCACGACTGGCATATTGCGCACGGCAATCCGATCGTAGAGGCGAAGCTTGAGGGCATCGACGGGCGCCCGCGCCACGGCGACTTCGCCCTGCGCGTCCTTCAACTCGGTGGCGAGACTCGTTTCCCGCTCGCGTAGCATCTTGATCCGCGCCTCGTGGCCGGCGATGTTACCCTTCAGGACCGCTTCGGCCGCCGCGAATTTCTTCTTCGCCTCGTCGATCGCATACATAATCTCCAATTCCTGCCCTTCAAATTCGCTGATCGCCTTGTCGGTGTTTTCGATTTCGTGGCCGAGCGCCTGATATTCGTCGTTTTTCTTCACGAGCGACTGCTGCGTTTTGTATTTCGCCAGCTTCGCCTCCGCTGAGCCGATTTCGGTCTCAAGGCTCTTTTTCTTCACTTCGAGTCCCATCAACTCCTGCTTCGCGGCATCGATCGCGGCTTTTTCGGCGGCAATCTTGGCCTCCACGCGCGCCACGTCACCCGGCACTTGCTTCAACTGCGCCTCCAATCCGAGCCGTTTCGTATCGCGGCCTTGCAGAATGAGGAGGGCTTCGATCGCGGGGTTGAGCATGGGCCGCCACTGTGCTGGTGGCCCCGTCACCGTCAAACGAAAGGTGGCCGGCTTCATTTCGCGCCAGTGCTTCCCCGCCGGTCTCACCACCCCCGGAGACCGCAAGCCTTTAATCGCGAAAAGAACGGCCTTCGCGGGTTGGTTTTTTTCCAAAAAAACCCTCGCCACTCCCACGGTTTCCCGAGAGTTTTTTCCTTTCATTTTCGGCCCGCTCATCCCTCTCGCAACCTCCCTCATGTCCGAAACTCCCGCCACTCCGGAACCCCAGAAAAACCAGCCGATCGCAGGCGCTTACGATTCGTCGCAGCTCGGCAAACTCGAGGGCCTTGAGGCCGTGCGCAAGAAGCCCGGCATGTATATCGGCGGCACCGACGAGCGCGCACTGCACCACTGCGTCTCCGAGGTGCTCGACAACTCCGTCGATGAGCATCTCGCCGGCCACTGCAAAAAAATCGAGGTGAGCATTCACGTCGATGGCTCCATCTCAATCCGCGACGATGGCCGCGGCATTCCGGTCGATATCCACCCGCAATACAAAATTCCCGGCGTCGAGATGGTCCTCACCACGCTGCACTCCGGCGGCAAATACGGCCAGGGCGGCTACAAATTCTCGGGCGGCACGCACGGCGTCGGCGCCAAGTGCGTCAATGCGGTCTCCGAGTGGTTCGAAGTCGAGGTCTCGCGCAATCAGCAGGTGCACCACATGAAGTTCGAGCGCGGCAAGACCGTGAAGAAACTCGAAGTCATCGGCAAGGCCCGTGGCACCGGCACGCTCATCACCTTCAAGCCTGACGCCGAGATCTTCAAGGAGACCACGGTGTTCCAGGGTGGCCGCATCGCCCAGCGCCTGCGTGAACTCGCGTTCCTCAATTCAGGTTTGACGATTGTCTTCACCGACGAACGGCCGGCCGAGCCGAAACCGGAGACATTTTTCTACAAGGATGGCGTCGAGGAATTCGTCAAGCAGCTCAATCAGGGCAAGACCCCGCTGCACCCGAAGCCCGTCAGTATTGCGAAGGAGATGAAGGTCCAGACCGACGACAAGGAAGCCGAGATCCACGTCGAGGTCGTGCTCCAATATAATGACACCTACAACGATCAGGTCCTCTGCTACACCAACACGATTCACAATCCCGACGGTGGCACGCACCTTTCCGGTTTCCGCAGCGCCCTCACCCGCGCCATCAATCAATTTTCCAAGGCGAACAATCTCCTGAAGGACAAGGATCCTCAGATCACCGGCGACGATGTGCGCGAGGGCCTGGCGGCCGTCATCTCGATCAAGCACAGCGATCCGAAATTTGAGTCGCAGACCAAGGTGAAGCTCCTCTCGCCCGAAGTGGAGAGCATCGTCGGCTCCGTCAGCTACGAGGGACTGATGATGTATTTCGAAACCAATCTTTCGGTCGCGAAACGCATCGTCGACAAGGCGCTCAACGCCGCGCGCGCCCGTGAGGCCGCCCGCAAGGCCCGCGAGACCGTCCGCAAGGGCGCCCTCTCCAGCGGCGGCCTCCCCGGCAAACTCGCCGATTGTTCTGAACGCGATCCCGCGCTCACCGAACTCTACATCGTCGAGGGCGACTCCGCCGGTGGCTCCGCTAAGCAGGGTCGTGATCGCCGCTTTCAGGCGATTCTCCCGCTGCGCGGCAAACTGATCAACACGGAGAAGGCGCGCCTCGACAAGGTCCTCGCCAACGAGGAAATCCGCACCCTCATCACCGCCTGCGGCACCGGCATCGGCGAGGGGGACGAGGCGGTCGGCGGTTTCAACGCCGCGAAAGCCCGCTACCACAAAATCATCATCATGACGGATGCCGACGTCGACGGCTCCCACATCCGCACGCTGCTCCTCACGTTTCTCTACCGCCAGATGAAGGGCCTGATCGAGCGCGGCTACATCTACATCGCCCAGCCGCCGCTCTACAAAATCAAACGCAAGAAGCGCGAGCAATACGTCGATAACGACGAGCAACTCAACCGCATCCTCCTTGAACTTGGTTCCGAGGACATCGTGCTCACGCGGATCGCCGACGCCCACGTCTTTGCGCCCGCGCAGATCGACAAGATCGTCGAGAATTTTGCCGCCCTCGAAAAACTCGGCGCCGGCGTCACGCGCTACGGGGCTCCACTCGCCGAATATCTCGACGCGCACGATCCCGCCACGCACGCGCTGCCGCGCTACGTCGCGCGCATCCGCGCCGGCAACAAGGAGAGCCACAGCTTTCTCTTCGACGAGCACGCCCGCGCCAAGTTCCTGCAGGAACACGGGCTCAATGCCGACTTGACCGAGCAGGCCGAAAATGGCGCCGCTTCTTCCGCCCCGTTCAACGGCGACAAAAAACCCGTCGCGCCCGCGCGTCGCGTCACCATCCACGAAATCTACGAAAGCACCGAGATGGCCAAGCTGCTCAAGGCGATCGCCGCGACCGGCCTGGACACCACGCGCTTCAGCGCCACGGAAACTCCGCTCTTTAGCATCACGGAAAATCCCGGCCAGAAATCCGAAAACAAGATCGAGCTCCGGAGCCCCCTCGAAATCGTCACGACGATCCGCGCCAACGGCCGCAAGGGTCTCAGCATCCAGCGCTACAAGGGTCTCGGTGAAATGAACCCGAAGCAGCTCTTCGAGACGACGATGGACCCGGAAAAACGCCGCCTCCTCAAAGTCTCGATCGATGACGCCGCCAAGGCCGACGCCCTCTTCACACTGCTGATGGGCGAGGAAGTCCCCCCCCGCCGCCAGTTCATCGAGGACAACGCGCTCAACGTGCAGTTCCTGGACGTCTGAGCGTGCGCCAGCCGATCTCAGGAAACGCAAAGTCGCAAAGACGCGAAGGTATGAACCAAGTAATCGTTCCGAGCGACGTTGAGGCTCTTGCCACCGCAACGGTCCACGCGGCGCTGGCCGTTCATCGCGCACTCGGGCCCGGCTTGCTGGAAAGCGCATACCAAGAATGCCTCGCCATTGAGCTCTCGCTTGCCGGTATTTCTGTCGAGCGCGAGAAAACCCTCCCCCTCGTTTATCGCGGACGCGCCATCGAAACCGCCTACCGCCTCGACCTGATTGTCGGCCACCGGCTTCTCGTTGAACTCAAGGCCGTCGAAGTGATCGCGCCCATCCATCAAGCACAGGTGGTCACCTACCTGAAACTCCTCGAACTGCCACTCGGGCTTCTGATCAACTTCAACGTCCCGCTGATCAAAGACGGCATCCACCGCATTCTCAATCTGAGCTTCAGGTCTGATCCACTTTCTTCGCCTTCTCATCCGACCTTAGCGTCTTCGCGCCTTAGCGTTTAATCTCTTCCGCTCTCGTTTTCCTCCCGCCCGTGTATACCGCCAACGAAAAACTCGCCTCGGCCAACATCACCGACATCATGCAGTCGGCCTACATCGAATATTCGATGTCAGTCATCATCTCGCGCGCGCTGCCGGATGCGCGCGACGGCCTGAAGCCCGTGCAACGCCGCGTCCTTTACGCGATGCTGCGCGAGGGTCTGCTCCACAACCGCCCTTTCGACAAGTGCGCCGGTGTCGTCGGCGAGGTGCTCAAGAACTATCACCCGCACGGCGACTCGTCCGTCTACGACACCCTCGTGCGCATGGCGCAGCCTTGGGTCATGCGTTACCCGCTCATCGATCCGCAGGGTAACTTCGGTTCGGTCGACGGTGATCCACCGGCGGCCTACCGTTACACCGAGGCGCGGCTTAACGCGGTCGCCGAGGACCTGCTGAAGGACATCGAGGAAGACACGGTCGACTTCGTCCCTAACTACAAGGAGTCGACCACTGAGCCGACCGTCCTCCCGTCCGCGTTGCCGAATCTGCTGATGAACGGCTCGACCGGCATCGCCGTCGGCATGACGACGAATATCCCGCCGCACAATCTCGACGAGATCATCGAGGCCACATGCGCCATCATCGACAACCCGCGTATCTCGGTCGACGACCTCTGTAACATCGTCAAGGGCCCCGACTATCCCACCGGCGGCATCATCTCCGGCCGCGAGGGCATTCTCAGCTATTTGAAAACGGGCAAGGGCATCGTGCGCACGCGCGGCAAGGCCCACACCGAGGAACTGAAGGGCGGCATGGAGCAGATCGTTATCACGGAGATTCCGTATAACGTGAACCGCAACACCCTCGTCCTTCGCATCGCCGAACTCGTCGGCGAAAAGGAAATCGACGGCATCCGCGATCTCCGCGACGAGTCGGACGAAAACACGCGCATCGTCATCGAGCTGAAACGCGGTGAGCAGGCGAAGGTCGTCATCAATCAGCTCTTCCAGAAGACCGCCCTCGAGTCGTCTTTTGGTGTCACGCTCCTGGCCCTCGACAAGAAGCGGCCGAAGCAGATGAACATCAAGGAACTCATCGAGTGCTACATCGAGCATCGCCGCGATGTCGTCACGCGCCGCACGAAGTTCCGTCTCCGCGAGGCCGAGGATCGCGCGCACATCCTCGAGGGCTACATCATCGCCCTCGATAACCTCGACGACTTCGTCAAAATCATCCGCGCCTCGTCGAACCGCGAGGAGGCCAAGGTGAAGTTGATGGCGAAATATCCGCTCTCCGAGCGCCAGACCGACGCCATCCTCGAACTGCGCCTCTACCAGCTCACCGGTCTCGAACGCGGCAAGATCGAGGCGGAGTATCTCGAGCTGATGAAGATCATCGAGGAGCTACGTTCCATCCTCGCGTCCGAACAGAAGCTCTTAGACCTGATCAAAAAGGAGCTGTTGGAGATGAAGGCGAAATACTCCTCGCCCCGTCGCACCGAGATTGTCGGCTCCGCCGGCGAATTCCGGATGGAAGACGTCATCCCCAACGAGGGCTGCGTCATCACCGTCTCGCACCTCGGCTTCATCAAGCGCACGCCCGTCGCCGAATACCGTTCGCAGAAGCGCGGCGGCAAGGGCGTGATCGGTGCCGAGACCTACGAGGAAGATTTCGTCGAGAACCTCTTCACGGCGTCGACGCACGACTACATCCTGTTTTTCACGAGCACGGGCCAGTGCTTGGCTAAAAAAGTTTACGACGTCCCCGAGGGCACCCGTGCCTCGAAGGGCAAATCCGTCTCGTCGTTCCTCCGGCTCGCCGACGGCGAGAAGATCGCGGCGATGATCTGCGTGAAGGACTTTGCTGACGGCCTGCACGTCGCGATGGCCACGAAGAACGGCATCACGAAGAAGACCACCCTCGCCGACTACACCAACGCCACCCGGGAAAGCGGCCTGCGCGGCATCAAGCTCGAAGAGGGCGATGCCGTGGTCGGCTGCGTGCTCACCAACGGCGCGAATGAGATCATTCTCATTTCCCACAAGGGCCAGGCTGTCCGCTTCAACGAGGAAGACCTCCGCGATCAGGGCCGAGACACGGTCGGTGTCACCGGTATGCGGTTTAAATACGAGGGAGATTTCGTGAAGACGATCGCCGTCTGCGATCCGAAGGCCTTGCTGCTCGTCGCCCGCGAGGATGGCGTCGGCAAGCGCACCCCGTTCGAGGACTACCGCCTCACGTCGCGCGGCGGCACCGGTGTCATCGCGATCGATCTGCCCGACGACGCGTCCGTCAACGTCGCTGGCGCGATCAGTGTGAGCGAGACCGACGAAGTCATGCTGCTCACCGCCAAGGGCCAGAGCATCCGCACGCGGGTGAAGGAAATTCGCGAGACGGGTCGCGGCGCCAAGGGCGTCCGCCTCGTCACGCTCGAACCCGGCGACAAGCTCCTGAGCATCGCCCGCATCGTCGAGACCGACGAGCAGCAGGCCGCCAACGCCGAGCCCACCGGCGAAGCGCCACCGCCAGCAACCTGATCAAGCTGCCGGCGGGGTGCCCTCACCCCGCTTTTTTTTCACCGAAAACAACGTCTCGTCGCGCCTACTTCGAGGCGGCGAGCGGCACGACTTTGACGCGCTGCTTCACTCCCTCGACATTCATCCAAAAGGCCCCGAGCACGCCCGGCCCGACTCTTACCGCCGGATTCATCACCGGCGGCGTGACGTAGGTGGTCTCACCCGCAGACTGCCAGCGCTGGCCGTTTTCCAACGTGAAGATCGTGCGGCCTTGCCAGCCCCGAAACTCACCCACAATCCGGCTCTCCAGTGTCGCATAATCGATCTGCGTGCCTGGCGTGAGCAGCACGCGAGCTTGCGCGAGCAGGCCAGCCTCGGATTTTTTCGCCGGCAGGTCCTGAGCCCGGACCTGCGCCTCGGCCTGGGCCGTGCGCACTTCGGCTTCGGCGCGCGCCGCCTTCGCCTCGGCTTTTTCCCGCGCTGCGACCGCCACCGCTGCCTCCCGCCGCGCGGCTTCGAGCGCACCGCTCTTAAAATCACGCACGAGCCGGTCAAGCCGCGCGAGCTCTTCGGGCGCCAGCTTGGCCAGACCCGCGGCGGAGAAATCTTGCGCCGGAATCGCCTTGGAAAACGGCTCCTCCGCCGCGTGCGAAACCGCCGTGAGAATCCCCGTCACACTCGCAATCCGGATCCAGCCTTGCATGGGACGACGCTCGGTGCGCGGCGGAGATCGCGCAAATTATTTTTCGCCGTGGCCGCGGCGCTTTTCTCCTTTCCTCTTTTGCCTTTCCGCATTCGCTCTCCGTCGCATGGCCGGCCGCATCACTTCGCTCCTCGCTCCTTCGCGCATCGTTCTGCACGTGCAGAGCACCAAACGCACCGCGGCGCTCAATGAAATTGCCCGGCTCCTCGACGGCCATCCCGATGTGGGCAACTATGCCGGCTTCTACGACGAGCTGCTCGCGCGCGACCGCCTCGACACCACTTGCCTCGGCAACGCCGTCGCCCTGCCGCACGCCCGCACCGAGCACGTGAAGCAAATCGTCCTCGCCGTCGGCCGCTCCGACACCGGCATCGCCTTCGACGCCAACGGCGAGATCGTGAAACTCTTCTTTGTGCTCGGCACCCCCAAGATCAAGCCCGGCGACTACCTCGCCGTCGTCAGCGCCCTCTGCAAAATCCTAAAGGATCCCGCCGACCGGGCGTCGTTTCTCAGTGCCCCGACGCCCGAAGCCTTCATCGCGGCCATCGCCGCAGCGGAAGCGAAACTGGGGCTCTGAATTGCGGGTTGCGGATTTCGGATTTCGGGTTGTGCAATCGCTCCGGCTTATCCGCGCGTGCAACTGCCCAACATCGACGCGTTGTTCTCCGGATTTGCCAATCGACGCTTGGCCCGTCGCTATCAGCCAAGCCAGTCGGCCAAACCGCAATCCCCCATCCGAAATCCGCAATCCCGATGATCCGCTCCTTCATCTTCAGCGACGGCAAACTCGTCGGGCAGGATCTTGAATTGGAGGCACTGCGGTTGGTGCGGGCCGACAAGGGGCTGCTCCTCTGGGTGGACATGGACAATCCCACGCCCGAGGAAATCAAAGCGATCCTGGAGGGGGTGTTTCAATTTCACCCGCTCGCCATCGAGGACTGCGTCGCACCCAACTCGCTGCCGAAGGTCGAGGACTACGAGGAATATCTGTTCATCGTCACGCACGCGGTCGATTTCACGCGGACCGAGAAGTTCAACACCACCGAACTCGATCTCTTTCTCGGCAAGGATTATCTGGTCACCTACCACACCGCGCCGCTCCGCTCCGTGTCCACGCTGATTGACCGCTACGCGAAGAGCGCCGGCGTCGGCCCGCGCGGCCCCGACCGCATCGCGCACACGCTCGTCGACCTGCTCGTCGACAACTACGCGCCGGTCGTCGAGGAGCTCCGTGCCGAGCTGGAGGAGCTGGAGGAGCATGTGCTCGCCACGGATTCGGCGCAAAAGAAGCTCGTCAACGAACTGCTCCACGTGCGCGGTGATTTCACGCGGCTGCGCACCATTGTGCGCCCACAGCGCGACGTGATTGGCCGCCTCGCACGCGGGGACTCCAAGCTCATTCGCCCAAAGCTGCTCCCCTACTTCCGCGATCTGCACGACAACCTCGTGCGCCTTGAGGACACCGCCGCCAGCTACCACGAGCGCCTGATGATGGCGTTCGACATTTATCTGAACAAGGCGGCGTTTGAGGCCAACGAAGGCATCAAGTTTCTCACCGCCATCACTGCCGTCACGATTCCGGTGATGGTCATCGGCACGTGGTTCGGGATGAATTTCAAGACGATGCCTGAGCTCGACTACGGCTACCCTTGGGCGCTAGGCGCCACCCTCTTCACCACCGTGCTGATGGTGATCTATCTGAAGAAGAAAAAGTGGTTTTGAAGGTGGAGCGCGTTGCCCCCAACGCGCTGGTTTGGTGTAGGGTCGGCGCTCGCCGCCGGACCGTCACGCACCGGACATGATATCCGCGACGGCCTGCCGGCAAGCGGCAGCCCTACACGGGCACACGCGTTTCGCCCTGCCTAACGCCCCATCCGCTCTTCCAGCCGCGCTTTCACCACCGGCCACTCGGCGGCGACAATTGAGAACATCACCGAGTCGCGCACCCAGCCATCGGGCATGATCATGTGAGATCGTAGCACGCCTTCACGCACGGCACCGAGCCGCGCGATGGCGGCCTGTGAGCGCTCGTTGCGCGCATCGGTCTTCAACTGCACGCGGTTCAGTCCCAGCGTTTCGAAGGCGTGGCGCAATAGGAGGTATTTGCACTCGGTGTTGAGCGCGCTCCGCCACGCCAATTTCGCCAGCCACGTGTAGCCGATCTCCACGCGGCGGTGCGCTTCCGAATAATCAAAGAGCGTCGTCCCTCCCACCGCTTCGCCGCGGGCGAGGTCGAAAATCGCAAAGGCGGCGAGCTCACCGCGAGCGTGCATCGCCATGACCGTCTCACTCCATACCCGCACCGACTCACGCGGGTCCGGGCGCATCGAGGGCATCCAACGCCAGAGCTCGGCATCGGCGCCGTGGCGGGTGAGCGCATCGAGATGCGTGGATGCGAGCGGCTCCAGCCGCACGTGGCGGCCAGCGAGTGTGATGGGGGAAAGTTTCATGGGCTGAAAACTCAGGAAGGATTCGCCGCTTGAGTCGCCGCACCTGCAACGAAATTCTCCCACTATGCGCACCGTGCTCAGACTCGTTTTGGCATTCAGTTCGTTGTCCTGCCTCGGCCGCGCGCAGACACCTTCCCCGGAAGAGGCGGCGTTGCACGCGTTCTTCACCGAGGCACTCGCGCGCGGGCAAGCCTTCGGCAATCTCAGTGCCCTCGTCGCCCAGCACCCGGGCCGGCTCGCCGGTTCGAAGAACCTCGCCGGTGCCGTGGTCTGGGCGGAAAAAACCCTCGGCTCCCTCGGTCTCGACCGCATCTACAAGCAGGACGTGCTCGTCCCCCACTGGGAGCGCGGCCAGAAGGAGGCCGTGACGATGCACGCCGGCGGTTCGGTGGTTTCGCTCAACGCGTTCGCCCTCGGCGGCTCAGAGCCGACCCCAAGCGATGGCGTCATGGCCGAAGTGATCGAGGTGCAGTCCTTGGATGAAGTCGCCGCGTTCGGGCGAGAAAAAATCGCCGGCAAAATCGTGTTCTACAACCGGCCGCTGGATCCGACGATCGTGAATGCCGGCACCGCCTACGGTCGCGCGGTCGACCAGCGCAGTCGGGGCGCTTCCGCGGCCGCGCGGCAGGGCGCAGTGGCCGTGCTCGTCCGGTCGATGACGCATGCGCTCGACGATTTGCCGCACACCGGCGGCATGACCTACGCACCGGACGCCCCGCGCATTCCCGCTGCTGCGATCTCGACGCTCGCGGCCAACCAGCTGAGCGCCGCGCTCAAAGGCGAGGCCCGCGTCCGCGTGGGCCTCAAGCTCTACTCGCGCTGGCTGCCCGATGCCCCCTCGCACAACGTGATCGGCGAAATCCGCGGCGCGGAGTTGCCCGACGAAATCATTCTCGTCGGCGGCCACCTCGATTCGTGGGATGTCGCGCCCGGCGCCCACGACAATGGTTCCGGCGTCGTGCAATCGATCGAGGTGCTACGGCTTTTCCGCGCTTTGGGTCTGAAGCCGCGGCACACGTTGCGCTGCGTGCTTTTCACCAACGAGGAGAACGGCCTGCGCGGCTCGATCGCCTACGCCGCGGCGGCGAAGGAGAAAAACGAAAGGCACATTCTCGCCATCGAAACGGACAACGGCGGCTTCCAACCGCGCGGCTTCAACCTTGGCAGCACGCAAGGTGATTTGCACACGCGGGCAAACACCCGCTGGTCCGCACTGTTCGCGCCCTACGGCTTGCACACCTTCGTCAAAGGCACGGGGGGTGCCGATGTGAGCCCGCTGCTCGCGCAAGGCGTGGCCGTCGCCGGCCTCACGCCCGACTCGCAGCGTTACATGGACTATCACCACACGACGGCCGACTCCATTGACAAAGTAAACCCGCGCGAACTGCAACTCGGTGCCGCCGCGCTCGCATCACTCGTGTGGCTGGCTGATACGCAGGGCCTCTGAACGGGAACAGGGCCGTTCGGAGTCGCCTCCAGAGAAAACAGAACGAATCGTCTCGTTGCAGGGCGGGGTCGCCGAACCCCGCCGATAAAAATGCACGCCAAAGAAAAACGGTGAGCAAACCCGGCGGGGTTCGG
>JANNEY010000216.1:0-4661 GCA_031379235.1 Opitutaceae bacterium
ATCGCCACGATTCGCGTCGGCCCCTTCACCGATCGACCGGAGCCGTTCATGGGGCCGGTGATTTCGGCGACGGCCGCGCGCGCGGTCCTGCACGCGCAATCCGCGCTCATCGCCGCTGGCGCAACCCCGCTCGTGCCCTGCGCCAGCCTGGGAGACGGCACGGGCCTGCTCTCGCCGGGCCTGCTCGACGTGACCGCCGTGGTGGCCCGCGCCGACGAGGAAATTTTCGGCCCGCTCCTCCAAGTCATCCGCGTCGCCGACTTCGATGCCGCGATCGCCGAGGCCAACGCCACGCGCTACGGCCTCGCCGCCGGCCTGCTCGCCGACGATCCGTCGCTCTACGCGCGTTTCCGCGATGAAGTCCGCGCCGGTCTCATCAACTGGAACCAGCCACTCACCGGCGCGAGCGGCGCCGCGCCTTTCGGCGGCATCGGCCACAGCGGCAACCACCGCCCCAGCGCTTTCTTCGCCGCCGACTATTGCTCGTATCCGGTCGCGAGCATCGAGCAGCCCGAACTGAACATGCCCGCCACCATTCCCATCGGCCTCACCGGGTAACGCCGGGACCTCCGGGCCCGGCGTTCTGGCCCGGCGTCGCGCGAATCACCCTGCAGCCCACGGGCCGCCCGGAGGTCGGCCCGCTACCTACACATCCCCGCTTCTCGCCTCATGTCCGCTACCGAAATCAATTTCGACGGCCTCGTCGGCCCCACCCACAACTACGCGGGTCTCTCGCTCGGCAATATCGCGTCGATGGCGCATCGTGGCACCTGCTCGAATCCGCGCGCAGCCGCGTTGGAAGGACTCGCCAAGATGAAGTTTCTCGCCGACCTCGGCCTGCCCCAGGCCGTGCTCCCGCCGCACGAGCGGCCCTGCTTAGCGACGCTCCGCGCCCTCGGTTTCACCGGCCGCGACGATGCCGCGATCTTACGCGCCGCCGCGCGACAGTCGCCCGCTCTCCTCGCCGCGTGCTCGTCCGCCTCCGCGATGTGGGTCGCCAACGCCGCGACCGTCACGCCCAGCTCCGACACCACCGACGGCCGTGTGCATTTCACTCCGGCCAATCTCGTCAGCAAATTCCACCGTTCCATCGAGCCGCCGCAAACCGCCCGCACCCTCCGCGCCATCTTTCGCGATCCCGCGCGCTTCGTGATCCACTATCCTGTGCCGGGCGGCGCAGTGCTCGGCGATGAAGGCGCCGCCAACCACACGCGTCTCGCTTCCTCGCACGCCGCCCGCGGCCTGCACCTTTTTGTTTACGGCCACCGTGGTCTCGCCGGCGCCTCAGCTGGCCGCACTCCGCGTCGCTTCGCGTCGCGTCAGGCCCGCGAAACCTCCGAGGCCGTCGCCCGAGGTAACGCAATACGTGCCAAACAAGTTTTCTTCGCCCAGCAGCACCCCGCCGCCATCGATGCGGGGGTCTTTCACAACGACGTGATCTCCGTCGGCAATGAGAATGTGCTGCTCTATCACGAGCGCGCCTTCGTCAACACGCCTGCCGTCATCCGCGGGCTCCGCCTGCTCTACGCCGCGCTGCCCCACGGCTCCGAGCTGATCGCCCTCGCCGTGCCGGCCCGCCGCGTGCCGTTAGCCGACGCGGTCAGCTCCTATCTTTTCAACTCCCAGCTCGTCACGGTGCGGCGCGGCGAGATGGCGCTGCTCGCCCCGGTGGAGTGCCGGGAAACGCCGCGTGTGCGCCGCTTCCTTGAGGATCTCGTCGCGCACGGCAGCAGCCCGATGCGCCGCGTCCACTACCTCGACCTCCGGCAGTCGATGCGCAACGGCGGCGGCCCGGCGTGCCTCCGCCTCCGCGTCGTGCTCACCCCGCCTGAACTCGCCGCGCTCACGCCGCGTGTGCTCCTGACCGACGCAACCTATGCGACGCTCACCGCCTGGGTGAAAAAACACTATCGCGAAAAACTCACGGCCGCCGACCTCGCGGATCCGCAACTCCTCGAAGAATCACGCCACGCACTCGACGCCCTCACCGCACTCCTCGGCCTCGGCTCGATCTATCCGTTTCAGGCCGCCGGTGCCTAGGCGAAACTTCCGCCCTGCGTCAGCCCGAGCTCTCTACGCCGGCGTTTGCGATCGGCGGCCGCGGTCTTCGCGTAACCGGTGCGGCGGTGCTCAGCCAGGGGATCGAGCGGAAGCTGGCTCGCCTTGCGCCACGCGGCGAGCGCCGGAGCGACGTCGGTGAAGAACGCGTGCTTCAAAATTAATTCGGCATCGAGGACGTTGTTCTTCGCCTGCGCACGCCGGAGCGCGGCGTGATCAACGAGCGCGGCCTTGGCGTAAAGTTCCTGCGCCATGACGACGGTCTGAATCGTTGCCTCGATCTTGGGTTTCTCGTTATGGCACTGGTCGATCATGTAGGCGATCTTCGGCATGCGGCCGCGGTCCGCGGCGAAGAAATGGATTTCGTGGAAGATGCGGAAGACCTGGTAGGGATCGATGGAGCCGAGCGTAAGATCGTCGTCGGCGTAGCGGCGGTCGTTGAAGTGGAAACCGCCGAGCATGTCTTCGTCGAGGAGCCACGCGACGATCTGCTCGATGTTCTGCGCGACGTAATGGTGACCGGTGTCGACGAGCACCTTGGCGCGCGGGCCGGCTTTTTTCGCAAGGAGCAGCGCCATGCCCCAATCGGCGATGTCGGTCGCGTAGAAGGCGGGCTCGAAGGGTTTGTATTCCACGAGCATCGTTTGCTTCGGCCCGAGCTTGCGGTGGCACTCGCGCAGCGCCGCCTCGAAACGCTGCTTGCGATCGCGGATGCTTTCCTGGCCGGGGTAGTTGGTGCCGTCGGCAAACCAGAGCGAGAGATACTCGCTGTTCACCGCCTTGCCGATCGCGATGGAGTCGATGCAGTGCTGGAGCGCATGCGCCCGCACGGCGGCGTCAGCATTGCCGAACGAGCCCCACTTGTAGCACTGGTCTTGAAACAGATTCGGGTTAATCGCGCCGATCTTCACGCCGTGTTTTTTCGCGAGGCGCGCGACCGCCTTGGGATCTTCGCCGGGCTTGAAATCCCAGAGCACGTGGACCGCCACAGTCGGGCAACAGCCGGTGAGCGCGTGGACGTGGCCAGCGTCGGCGAGCTTGTCGCCGAGATCGATCGCGGCGGCATCCTGGAAAAATTTCCCGAAGCGTGTGCCCGTGTCGGCAAAGCCCCACGAGGGAGTTTCGACAGCGAAGGATTCAAGGGCGGCGCGAGCGCGGCGGAGTTGAGCGGAGGTCATGTTGGAAAAGGGAGGTTGTGCGGGGCGGCAGGATCGTTGTCAGTCGGGAAATCGCAGAACCGTCAGCCGGGGGCACAAACGCCATCGACTTCGCGACGGGATGGGCGAGGTTGTTTCCGCCGATGACATCGATCCCGTGTTCCATCCGCGGCGCGATCACCGCGCTAATTCTCGGCGGGCCGGCCGCGTCGGCGCAGAATTCCGCCCCGGCCAAAGCAACCGAGGCGGAAAATCCCGCCGAGTTTTCCCGCGTGCCCGGGCTCTTCGACGTCGATCTGCCGAAGACGGTCGAGAAACTCCGCGCCAAGGTGACGGTGCATCCGCATTTCGGCGACTTCCTGCACCGCGACTACGTGCGCGTGCCCGTCGGGGTGCGGCTGGGCCTCAACGATCACACCGAGATCAACGCGGAGGTGGAGGGCTACGTGACGCACGGGCTGAAGCGCGCCGGCTCGGGCTACGGGCTCGACCACGTGCGCCTCGGCGCCAAATACCGGTGGCTCCACTGGCTCAAGCCGCACGTGGACACGAGCACGGGGATCAACACGGCGTTTCCCGTCGGGCGCCCGCCGCTCGATCTCACGGACGGGTTTAACCACGTGTCGCCCTACGTGACGTTTTCCAAGCGGTGGCCGGAGCTGCCGCGCGTCACGCCCTTCGCCACGTTCGGCGTGGACAAGATGTGGCGCTCGTCCGTGCCAGGCGCGTTTCGCCCGAACCAACTGCACTCGGACTCGATGGGCCTCACCGTCGGCGCGCTCTACGACCGCGGCGCGATCAAATACACGCTGGTCGGCAGCACGTGGACCAGCGCCCTGATCGGCGAGGACAACCGGACGATCTCGACGATCAACCCGAGCGTGCTGCTGGAGCTGCCGCCCGCCCTCACGTTCGGATCGAAAGGACGCTGGATTTTCGGCGTCGGGCTGAAGGTGACCTTCGGGCCCGACGGCACAGATTTCGGGGCAAGTTCGAAACTGCGCGGCGAGTTCAAGTTTGCGCGGTGGTTTGGGGCGAAGCCGTGAACGCGCCGGCGACCGCGACGGACGGCGGGGTTCGGCGACCCCGCCCTACAATGGACAAACCACGCCCAGCTTCTCCGCCCATGGGGCGAGTGCGGGCATGATGGCGGGATGCAGTTCGACGCCGTGCGCGAGCTGATCGGCGCGGCGGCGCAGGCCGTTTTCGCCGGGGAGACGCACGCGCTCCACACCGGGGCGCGGCGGCGTGGCGCGACACGCGGCGGCGATGTGTTCGGTCTGGCGGCAGAATTCCTTCGCGCCGCCGAAGCACGCGGGGTTCATCACCTGGAGAAACACCGTGGCGCCCCACCCTTCCTTCGGATCGGCGCGGCCGTGGCCCGCAAGACCACCGGTGAGCGCCTCGACGAGCAGCGCAAACGCATAGCCCTTGTGCCCGTGATCG
>JANNEY010000629.1:0-4726 GCA_031379235.1 Opitutaceae bacterium
CGATGATCTTGTCGGCAGCGTTGGTCGTCGGCCCGTTGGCGCCCTCCGCTAGGAGTCGGCACTTCAGCCGCGGTGCGTTCTGCTCGGTGATCACGCGCTCCAGCGCACACGGTGCGAGCACGGTGCAATCGAGTTCGAGCAACGCTTCATTGGTGATCGGTTCGCCGCCATCGAAGTCCCGCAAGGTCTTTTGGTAGCGGACGTAGTTAACTGCCTTGGCGAGATCGATCCCGGCGCGATTGTAAATGCCGCCCGTGTAGTCGGAGATCGCGATGATCTTCGCGCCGTAGCCGGCGAGCGCGAGCGCCGTCTCGCTGCCGACATTGCCGAAACCCTGAATCGCCACCGTGGACTGGTTCGTGGGTATTTTTAGATCTTCGAGATATTTTTTCGTGAGATAGGCGACGCCCGCGCCGGTGGCCTCGCGCCGACCTTGCGACCCACCGAGCGCGATGGGCTTGCCGGTGACGACGGCACAGGCGACGTGGCCCACGTGATTGGAATAGGTGTCCATCATCCAGCCCATGATTTTTTCGTTGGTGCCAACGTCAGGCGCAGGGACATCGATGTGAGGGCCGACGAAGTTCACCATCTCCTGCATGTAGCGGCGCGAGAGGTGCTCGAGTTCGGACTCGTCGAGTTCGCTCGGGTTTACGATCACGCCGCCTTTGGCGCCACCGTAGGGCAGCCCGACGAGCGAAGTTTTCCAGCTCATCCACATCGCGAGCGCGGCGACTTCGCCGAGCGTCACGTCCTGATGGAAACGGATGCCGCCCTTCGAAGGGCCGGTGGAGAGATTGTGCTGCACGCGGTAGCCTTCGAAAACGGTCACGCTGCCATCGCGGCGTTTCACGGGCAAAGAAACGGCGAGGCAACGGCGCGGGTATTTCGTGCGGTCGCGGATCGCGTCGGGCAAGTTGATCGCATCAGCTGCCTGATCGAACTGGCGGCACGCCATGCGAAAGACGTCGGAATCGTAAAGCGAAGAAACGATGGCTTTGGACATGGCTCGCGAGGGGGTTGGAGCAGTGGGCTGAGCGAACGATGACCGTGACGCTAGCGTTGGCAACCGGCTTCGTGCCACCGAAGCACAAGCGCGATTGAAATCCACAAGCGTTGCACCTCACACTTCCCGTCATGCACGCCATGCTTCTCCGATTCGGCTCCTGGCTGGGCCAGAAGCTCATCGCGGCCGCACTCATCGTGTTGATTGCCCTCGCCGGCTACGGTCTCTGGCTGTTTCTGCAAGACGAGGGGCTGCTCGACACGCGCCGGGTGGAAAAAATTCAGCGGGCCGTCACCGAACGTGATCAATTGATCGACATAAAGCAGCAGGTCGAAAAAAAGATCGCCGGCTTTCGCTCCGAGATCGAGGCGCAGCAGGAGCGTTTGCGCGAAGCGGAGAAAATCATCACCCGGTTGCGAGATTTAGAGAGCTGGTGGGACCGGTGGTTTGGCAACCGCACCCAGCAGGCCGTCAATGTCGAGCAACGCCAGCGCATGGAAGCGCTCAAGAGCGAGGCCGTAACCAAACTCGGTCCGTTGCAGCGCGCCGTCACCCAAGCCGTCTGGGAGCAAGAGGGCGCGGACAACGCCCTGCGCAAGGCGAACCACGAAGTCGCGCTGCTGGAGGCGACCAAGTCGAAGACCCGGCACTACGTCATCGTCGCTTGGGACCGCTCGAAATGGTATCTCGCGTTTGCGCTGATCAGTTTCTTTTTCGGCCCAACGCTGTGGGCGCTGACCCTATATTTTATTGTTGCGCCGTGCATGTCGCGCGGCCGCCCGATTCGTCTCGGCCCTGATCCAGTGGCGTTACCAGAGGTGGGCGCGAGTCACGTCTCCATCGACGCGACGCTGCAGCCCCGGGAGCTGCTGCGCATTCGGGAGAAATTCTTGCAGGCGTCGGATGAAGGGGTGGAGAAAAGCACCCGCTTCGTGCTCGATTGGCGTATTCCGCTGACGAGTCTTGCGTGCGGCCTAATCGAGCTGGTGCAACTGCGCCATGCGCGCGAGAGCGGCGTGTATCGCATTACGCTCTCGAACGGCGTGGACCCACACATCGAGCTGGCGCAGGTGACCGTGCCGGCGGGCGGATCCCTGGTGCTGCGGCCGCGGTTTCTTGCCGGAGTGATTCAGCGCGAGGGCGAGCGGCTGGTGATTCGCCGGCACTGGCGGCTCTTTCGTTGGCAGTCGTGGGTTAGCGGACAGTTTCGCTTCTTTGAGTTCGTCGGCCCGTGTCGCCTGATCGTCGCGGGCAGTCGAGGGGTGCGCGCCGAGTGCCTCGCCGAACGTGATGGCCAACTTGCGCCGGCGCGGCGCACCAATCAGGACTCGACGATTGGTTTCACGCCTAACCTCAATTATCAACCGGTGCGCGCGGAGACGTTTTGGAGTTACTATCGCGGCATGAATCCGCTTTTCGATGATCTATTTTCCGGCCGTGGTTTGTTCGTGTTGCAGGAAACTGCCGATGAAGGTTCGGCCGCCCGCGCCGCCAATTTCTGGGCAACGGTGTGGAATGGCGTGCTGAAGGTGTTTGGGCTCTGAATCGTTCCGCGGCGTTGCGGAATTTATCCTCGATGGTTTGCTTACAACTTTCATGGCGTCCCCTTTCAAACTCAGCTCCGACTACCAACCCACTGGCGATCAGCCGCAGGCGATTGAAAAGCTGGTGGCGTCGCTGCGGGCGGGCAACCGCTGCCAGACGCTGCTCGGCGTCACTGGGTCGGGAAAGACGTTCACGATGGCCAACGTCATCGCACAGGTGCAGCGGCCTACGCTGATCATGTCGCACAACAAGACGCTCGCGGCGCAGCTCTATTCGGAATTTAAAAATTTCTTTCCGGAGAACGCGGTCGAATACTTCGTCAGCTACTACGACTACTACCAGCCCGAGGCCTACATCGCGTCGAGTGACACCTTCATCGAGAAGGATTCCTCGCGTAACGAGGAGCTGGAACGGTTGCGCATGTCGACCACCAGTTCGCTCGTGTCCCGCCAGGATGTGATCGTGATTGCGAGTGTGTCGTGCATCTACGGACTTGGTTCGCCGCAGGAGTTCACGGAGATGCGGATCGCCCTGCGCCGAGGTGCGCCGCTGGGCCGGCAGCGGCTGCTCGAGCGTCTCGTGGACAACATCTACGAGCGAAACGACTTTGAGCTGAAGCCCGGGCGCTTTCGCGTGCGGGGCGATGTCGTCGACATCATGCCTTCCTACATGGAGCATGGGGTGCGCGTGGAGTTTTTCGGCGACGACATCGAGTCGCTGACGGAATTTGATCCACTCACGGGCAGTGTGCTCCGGCCAATCGAGCAATTTGATCTCTATCCGGCAAACCAGTATGTGACGAGCCGCGGCAAGCTCGATCCCGCGATTGCGGCCATCAAGCGCGAGCTCGACGAGCGCGTCGCTTATTTCGAAGGCCGCGGCCAGTTGCTCGAGGCCCAGCGCATCCGGATGCGGACGAACTACGATCTCGAGATGCTGCAGGAAATGGGATTCTGCAACGGCATCGAAAATTACTCGCGGCACCTCACGGCTCGGAAAGAAGGCGAGCGCCCGTTTTGCCTCATCGATTTCTTTCCCAAGGATTTTTTGCTGATCGTCGATGAAAGCCACGCGACGATTCCGCAGATCGGCGGGATGTTCAATGGCGACCGCGCGCGCAAGACGACGCTGGTGAACTTCGGCTTCCGTCTGCCCTCGGCGCTCGACAACCGGCCGCAGGCATTTGCCGAGTTTGAGGAAGTGACCGGGCAGACGGTCTATGTTTCCGCCACGCCAGCGGAGTTTGAACTGAAGAAATCCACCGTGATTGCGGAGCAATTGATCCGCCCGACGGGCCTGCTGGATCCCGAAATCACGATCCGGTCGACGAAGGGGCAGGTGGAAAATCTCATGGCCGAAGTGCGGGCCGCGGCGACTGCTGGCGAACGGGTGCTGGTCACGACGCTGACCAAACGGCTTTCGGAAGACCTCACGGCGTTTATGCGCGAGGCGAAGATTCGCGTGGAATATCTGCACTCTGATATCGACGCGATCGAGCGGGTGGAAATTTTGCGGAATCTACGGCTGGGGAATTTCGACGTGCTGATCGGCATCAATTTGTTGCGCGAGGGTCTCGACCTGCCGGAAGTTGCGCTCGTCGCAATCCTTGACGCCGACAAGGAAGGTTTTCTCCGCAGTGAGACGTCGCTCATCCAGACCGCCGGTCGCGCAGCGCGGCACGAAAAAGGGCGCGTGATTTTTTACGCCGATAAGATCACCGACTCAATCAAGCGCACGCAGGACGCGGTGACCTATCGGCGCCAGAAGCAGCTCGCCTACAACCTCGAGCACGGCATCACGCCGCGCAGTGTGAAGCGGGCGGCGCAGGCGAGTCTCCGTGTTTACGACGGGAGCGGCGAGAGTGGGGCGGAGGCCGCGGTAGCCGAGAGCGTGGATGACGTGGCGGCAGTCGTCGCGGAATTAGAGGAGGAAATGCAGACGGCCGCGGGTCGGCTGGAGTTCGAGCGGGCGGCCGTGATCCGCGACCAGATCAATGCACTCAAGTCGGGCGACTTTAAAAAGTTGGCGGCGAGAAAACCGCAGGAGTTTCCGCGGGCGAATCAGACCGCCGCGGCGGTGCGTGGAAAATCCCGGCGGTAGTGGGAGAGTAGGGCGGTTCTGTGACCCGCCCTTTCGCGCGTTGAGTGTTCGGGGGCGGGTCAAAGACCACGCCCT
>JANNEY010000260.1:0-2314 GCA_031379235.1 Opitutaceae bacterium
GAATTGTCATCGCGAGGTGCGCGAAGCGCGCCGTGGCGATCCAGCTGGATTGCTTCGGCGCCGCGCAGGGCGCGGCTTCTCGCAATGACAGTATTTGAAAACACGCCCAATCCGGGCGCTTGAAAAGCGCCCTTCCTGCCAGCCCGCGAAACAGACTCGTCCCGCGCCGCGAATGCACCACATTCTTGGCATATGCGCTCCCGCTTCTTCGCTCTCCTTTTCGCGTTCGTCCTTTCATCCGCCGCACGTGCCGCCCCGGCTTCCTTCGATGTCGTGATCTACGGCGGCACATCGTCGGGCATCGCCGCCGCGATTCAGACCGCGCGGATGGGGAAGACGGCGGTGCTCATCGAACCGACGCAGTTTCTTGGCGGCCTCACGACCGGTGGCCTCGGGGCGACGGACATCGGCAACAAGCGGGCCATCGGCGGCATCTCCCGCGAATTTTACGGGCGAGTCTGGCAGCATTACCAGAAGCCCGGGAGCTGGACCCGCCAGTCGCGTGCCGACTATTTCGATCGCCGCAACAAGACGACCGAGGCGGACGAGAAAACTATGTGGACGTTCGAGCCGCACGTCGCGACGCAGATCTACGATGCGATGCTGCGCGAAGTCGCAGACAAGGTGACCGTCATCCGCGGTGAGCGCCTCGATCTCGCGCCGGGCAAGGGTGTGATCAAGGACGGAGCGCGCATCGTGCGCATTGTGATGGAAAGTGGCCGCGCGTTCGACGGGCGCATGTTTATCGACGCGACCTACGAGGGCGACCTGCTCGCCAAGGCCGGCGTGAGCTACCACGTCGGCCGCGAGGCCAACGCGGTCTATGGCGAGACGATCAACGGCGTGCAAACCGCGCACACCGTCAGCCACCAGTTCACCAAGAAGGTCGATCCTTACGTAAAGCCGGGTGACCCGAAGAGCGGTTTGCTCCCCGGCATCGAGCAGGATGGGGCCGGCGTGGAATTTTCCGGCGACCGGAAAGTGCAGGCTTACAATTTCCGCATGACCACCACGGATGATCCGGCCAACCGCCGCGCGTGGGAGAAACCCGCGAACTATGATCCGCAGTGGTTCGAACTCGCGCTGCGCAATGTCGAGGCCGGCGATCTCCGCATTTCCTGGAATCCCGTGTGGATGCCCAACCGCAAGACCGACACGAATAATAATTTCGCGATCAGCACCGACTTCATCGGCCAGAACTGGGCTTACCCGGAAGCCGATTACGCCGCGCGCGCGAAGATCGTGCAGGCGCACGTGGATTGGCAGCAAGGGCTGATGTGGACCTACGCGAACAGCCCGCGCGTGCCGGAAAAAGTCCGCGCCGAGTTCCAACGCCTCGGGCTAGCGAAAGACGAATTCACCGAGAACAACAACTGGCCGCGCCAGCTGTATGTGCGCGAGGCGCGCCGTATGATTAGCGAATATGTGATGACCGAAAAAAACTGCACGCGCGCCGAGGTGGTCCCCGACAGCGTCGGCATGGGCGCCTACAACATGGATTCGCACAACATCCAGCGCTACGTGACGGCCGAGGGTTTCGTGCGCAACGAGGGCGACGTGCAGGTGCGCGTCCGCCCTTATCCGATCAGCTATCGCAGCCTTCGGCCGCGCGCGAGCGAGTGCACCAATCTCCTCGCGCCGACGTGCCTCAGCTCCTCGCACATCGCCTTTGGTTCAATCCGCATGGAGCCCGTGTTCATGGTGCTCGGCCAGAGCGCCGCCACCGCCGCCGCCCACGCGATCGACGAACGCACGACGATCCAGAACATCGACGCCAAGAAACTGGAGGCGCGTTTGCTGAAAGACGGCCAGATGCTCGACTTCGCAAGCGATCCGCTGCCGCCGCGCGCCGCCCACGCACGCGCCAATCCTCTCGGCATCGTCGTGGACGATGCGGACGCCCAGCTCAAAGGCTTCCAGTCTGCCAGCTCCGCCAATCCTCCCTTCGTCGGCCACGGTTACCTCCACGACGCCAACACGAACAAGGGTGAACAGACCGCGCGCGTCACGCCCGATCTGCCGAAGGACGGCCGCTACACCGTTGCCATCGCCTATCCGGTAAACGCGAACCGCGCTTCGAACGTCCCCGTCGTCATCCGCCACGCCGACGGCGAGACGAAGGTCACGCTCGACCAAAAGAAAAAACCCGCCGTGGACAACCTGCTCCAGCCCGTCGGCACTTACCGTTTCACAAAAGGCAAAGCCGGCTACGTCGAAATCGCGAACGCCGGCACCGACGGCTACGTCGTGATCGACGCGGTGCAGTGGGTCGAGGCGAAGTAAGGGGATCGATGTAGGGCGGGGTCGCCGAACC
>JANNEY010000261.1:0-3113 GCA_031379235.1 Opitutaceae bacterium
GGTTCGGCGACCCCGCCCTACAACCAAACGGTCCTCACTTCGTTCCTGTGATCGCCTCGATGCGCTCCGGCGTCGGCGGGTGGGTGCCGAGGTAGCCGAGGATTTTGGCATCGCTCGCGCCGTGGCTCTTCGTGAGCCGGGCCAGCATGGTGGCGAGGTGCACTGGATCGATGGCGGCGCGGCGCAGGACGGCGACGGCGTGGGCATCGGCTTCGCGCTCGAACTCGCGGGAAAATTTGGTCTGCAACAGATAAGCCGGCAGCGCGCCGCCGAACGCGGTGGCCGATGAAACATCGCCCGTCACCAGCGCCACGAGCACAAAGACCGCGGAGTTTTGCAGCACGGCGCGCAGCGCATGACGGTTTTCCAAATGCCCGCACTCGTGCGCGAGCACCGCGAGGATTTCCTGGTCGTCTTCGGCGAGCAGCACGAGATCGTCGGTGAGCACGATGACGCCGGAGGGGAGCGCGAAGGCGTTGGCGCCGACGCTCTTCATGGCGCGAAACTCGATCGAAACGGGCGTGGCGTCGCCGCTTTGGGCGAGGAAGCGCGTGAACGCCGCCTGCAATGCGATCTGGCGCTCGTGCGTGAGGGCGGTCGGTTGCAGCACCGATTTATCCAGCGCCGCGAGGGTTTGGTCGCCGAGCACGCGGGTGATCTTGGCCGGCAGGAGGAAGGCGATCTTGCGGGCCGCCCATGGCAGGCCGAAGTGAAGGGCGGCCCAGCCGAACGCGGCGAGCACGACGGTGGCGACGAGCACGTGTTTCCAACTCGACTCCAGCCGGTGCAGGCGAGCGCCCGCCCGATTCGGCGCCCACGTGGCGATCACGGCGTCGAGCGCCTCGTTGTCGGCGACTTCGCAGCGGCCGCCGTCGGCGAAGCGGATGAAGCGGGGTCCGCGGCCGAGCCGCGACTCGATCGTCACGTCGCGTTTCGCCTGGCGCACGGCCACGCCTTCGCCCGCGACTTCGAGCACGTCGTCGAAGGCGTGCCACCGCAGCATCACGACCCGCGGCTGCGAGGTGCGGCCGTCGAAGTAGATGGCGGGGATTTCAGTCATGGGGTGGGCGGGCAAGCGGGGCTTAGCCGGACTCATGCGGTTGAAGGTTGAAAGGTGAAAGTTGAAAGACCCGGAGGCAGACTCAATCACCGTCGATTGGGCTCGAATTCAATTACGCACCAATCGGTGGAAACCTGCCCGCACACTAGGACCGTTGGCTACCGCTGGTGGATTGGGCGCTTTCAACCTTCAACTTTCACCTTTCAACTGAATTGTTCCGGCTAAGAGCTGAGAGGCTAGAGCAAGACGGTCGCAAGCGGGGGTGTTTGTTTTTCTGGCTCTCAGCCCTGGACTCTAAGCTCTCAGCTTTCTTTCCGCCCGCCTACGCGCCGAACCCGATGTCGAAGCTGAAGAAATCGTTGGCGGAGTCGCCCATGGCGCCGACCGGCGGCTGCGCCCCCGCGACGAACGCATCGACATTGCCCGAGGGCAGCACGCGCACCGAATCGAGTTGGAACTTCGCCTTCCGGACCGTGGCCCACGGGTGCATGAGCCCGAGCGTAACGAGCGTCACGAGCGAGTTGACCAAGTGCAGCAGCAGCAGATCGCGCACGCGCATCGTGGCGGCGAAGCGGTTGCCGGCGAGCACGGTGTGGTTCCAGACGAGGTTGAACAGGCGCGCGCGCAGGTAGAGCGTGCCGGCAATGGCGCAGGGGATGGCAACGGCGAGGACGAGGCCGAAGGCCGCCAGCATTTCGGTCGGAGGCGGCGCAGGCTGCGGTTGGCCGCCGTGTTTTATGGCCGTCATGACGGCGACCGCGATGATGCCGAAATAGGCCGCGATGACCGGGAGAAAAAAGAGCAGGGCGACGCCATAGATTTTGAAAAACGCCTCGACCTTGCCGTCGAACGCGAAGGGTGAGGCGCCGAAGGCATGGCGGTTCACGAGAAACGTTTTCTGTTTCTGCGCCACGACCGGCATGAGCAGCCCAAACGTGAACGGCACCATCAGCGGCCAGAGGAGAAACACCATGGCGGCCGAGCCGTAGGTGCCGCTGAAGTTGAAGCGCAGTCCGCGCCATGCGGTGTTGCGGGCGTTGAAGGCCAGCGCGCGCACGATGAACCACGGCACCGCAATCGAGAAGATCAGCACGAGGCCGAGGTAGAGAAAGGGTGAGACCAGCTGGCTCAGCGAAAGGCATAGGAATACCGCCGCGATAATCAGGTTGCCGTAGAGAATCTTCACCGGATCGGCGAGATACTCGAAGGTGGAGCCGAACACGCGGGTGTTCGCATAAAAATAACGGCGCTTCCGCACCTTCGCCCACGCGGCGTAGATCCCGAGCGTCACGATCGTGAGCAGCACATTCACGATCCAGATTTTGAAATACTCCTCCCACTTGCCGGTGAAGACGAGCGGCTCGGGCGGGAGCGGGGCGCCCGGCTCCGCGGGGATGGTGACGCCGGGAGTCTCGCTGGGGGGCGCGGCCATGCTCCTGGCGAGAAAGGGGACGGCGGCGAGTGCGGCGAATTCCGGGCAGTCGCCGATCTGCAACCACTCCGTCGTGCCCTCCCGCCGCACCTGCATGGTGCGCGTCAGCCGGTTCTCCGCGATCCACTGCTGGATCTGATCGGCCGTCACGGGGCCGTATTCTTTTCCGTCCGCCCCGATGATGGTGAACATGGGAGGACAAAATCGCGCGGGCGGATGAGCGTCAACGCCGCCGTCGGCGGGATTATTGGGCCTTGTCTGCCGATGGCGGGAGGGGATAGGAATTTGTCCGCGGTCGAGATTCCTCCTTGGCCGTTTCTCGCTTCAACCTCAAAACTGTCTCCCCATGTCCATATTGCTTCCGCTGTTTTGGCTCGCAGTCATCGTCCTTGTAATCGCCGGTTTCTGGAAAGTCTTCGTCAAGGCCGGCCACCCCGGCTGGGCCGCGATCATTCCGATCTACAATCTCTACATTCTAACAAAAATTGCCGGACGACCGTGGTGGTGGTTGTTGCTCTATCTAGTGCCCCTCGTGAGCATCGTCATCGCCATCATTTTGAGCATCGTTGTCGCGAAAGCGTTCGGCAAGGGCACAGGTTTCGGCGTGGGGCTCGCTCTGCT
>JANNEY010000298.1:0-8143 GCA_031379235.1 Opitutaceae bacterium
CGTATTGATAGAGCGCGATGTAGTTGGCGGGCTGTGCGGCGAGCATCTCCTCGCAAATTTTGAAAGCACCGGCGTAGTCCTTCGCGTCCACCTTGCTCAGGACACTCAGCAAAGTCGCGCGTGCAGGATCGCGTTTGCGCAGCTCGGCGAGGTGGGCGTTTGCCTTGGAGCTGCTGCCGATGGGCCACGGTGCATGATAGTAGTAGCGAAACAACGCCTCGCGGGCGTCGAGCTGCGCGGGGTCGAGGGCGACTGCTTTCTCGAGCATGTCGCGGCCCTTGGTGGCGGTGGAAAGGGAGCGGGATTTGTTGGCGCTGTTGAGCAGCGCGCCGCCGTAGGCGCCGAGGTAGGCGGCGTTGGCGGGCTCGAGTTCGGCGGCCTTGCCGTGCCACTTGGCGGCCTCCTCAAGGGCGGCGGCATCGTTGCGCAACGCGAGCACGCGGCCGAGCCAGTGGCAGACGGCGGCGTTCTTCGGCTCGGCGGCGACGATCTTTTCGAGCGCGACCTTGGCCTCGGGATAGCGGCGCGCCTCAAAGAGAGCGCGCGCTTCGGCGAGATCGTCGGCGGCGAAGACGGCGGAGCCGAGAAGGAAAACAACGAGAAAAAGGAAGGCGCGCATGATGGGTAAACCCGCGCGCCCGAGAAAAGTTTCCCGTTATGGAATGGCGACCTGAAAAAATCTCACGGTGCGCGCGCGGGGCGTGGCAGCCTGGTCGGCGTCGAAGCCGTCCCAGCCCGAGCCGGCGATGACAACGGGGCGGTCGTTGACGAGCGTGACGAGCGAAAGATCGGTGAGGTGGGGCTGGCCCGACGCGAGCACCGTGGCGGAAGCGACGGCATCGAGTGCGGGCGAAAGCATGATGCGCAGCACGCGCTGCGGCTCGGTGCCGTTCTGCGTGGCGATGACGCCGCCGGGAATCGCCACGAGCCCGTCGAGCCCGACGAGCGTGGTGTCCTTCGGCGGCGGGAGCGCGCGAATCGCGCCCGACGCGGGATCGACGGTGAAGAGGCCGTGGGCGTAGTCGGCGACGATGAGCACGCGATCCTTGAGCACGATGCCTTGGAGCGAGGAAAACTGCGGCGAGTCGGCGACCTTCTCGTAGTCCTCGGCGCCGGCGCTGAGTTTCCAGATGACCGGGGCCTTCGAGTCGGTCGCGTAAACCGTGCCGTCGGCCGTCACGACGAGATCGCCGAGGGAGTGGCTGCGGCCGTCGCCATCGAGCGGCACGATCTGGCGGAGCTCGGAGGTCACGAGATTGAATTCGGCGAGGCCGGTGCGGCCTTTCTGCTCCGCCGTGTAGCCCTCCATCTCGGGCACCGCGGCCATCGCGACCCAGAGCGACTGGCGGGGCTCGTCGAGCGCGAGGCCGAAGAGCCCGAGGAGTTCCTCGTCGACGGCGGAGAAGCGCGTCACGCGTCCCGTGCGATCACGGCGCCAGATGCCGCGGTGGTGGACGTCGCTGAAAAACAAATCGCCGGTGCGCGCGCGATACGTGATGCCCTCGGCGATGCCCGTGCGCCCGGGCAGCTCGGCGAGGATTTCCGCCTCGCCCTGCGGTTCGCGGTTGGACGCGAACTGCTGGAGCACTTGCCGGAAAGCGGGCGTGCCCTGCAGCGGCGCGAAATCGGGATCGCGTTCGATGGCGGGCGCGACCCCGAGCGCAGCCAGCTGACGGAGGGCGGCGAGGGCGGCGGGCTCGTCGTTCGTGAGCACGCAGAGCGCGGCGAGATTGTGCAGGTAGCGCGGCGAGTCCGGCCGGAGCGCGAGCGCGGCGAGCGTGGCGGTTTTCGCGGCGGCGAAGTCCTTTCGCTCGTAGGCCCGGCGCGAATCGGCGCGGTAGTCGAGGTGGGTTTTCTGCGCGGCCAGCGGCGCCGCGCAGGCGAGCGAGAGGAGAAGGGCGACACGCAGGCGCATGAGGGCAAAATGATGGTGGAGCGGCGTGCCCGCGCGACGCTGGATTTGCCGCAAGTGGAAATCTTCTCGCGCGTGTCGTTCCGGAAAGCGCGTTGGGGGCAACGCGCTCCACCTCGTCACTCGTAGCGCAGCGCGTCGATCGGGTCGAGCTGGGCGGCCTTGAGGGCGGGGAAGAAACCGAAGACGACACCGATGACCGTGCTGACGCCGACGGCGAGCAAGATGGACCACGGCGCAATGAGCGTGGGGAAGCCCATGTAGATCGAGCCGAGTTCGGACGCCCCGAGGCCGCAGATGATGCCGAGGATGCCGCCGAGGAGACTGAGGAGGATCGCCTCGATGAGAAACTGCGTGAGCACGTCGCGCCCGTGCGCGCCGATGGCGAGGCGGATGCCGATCTCGCGGGTGCGCTCGGTGACGGAGACAAGCATGATGTTCATGACGCCGATGCCGCCGACGGCGAGGGAGACGAAGGCGATGCAGGAAAGCAGCACCGTCATCGCCTTGGTGGTCTCAGTGGCGGTGGCGGCGATTTCCTCCTGGGTGCGGACAGTGAAGTCAGGCTCGCGGCCCTTGCGCCGCTGGGTGAGGAGGTCCTCGATGCGCTGTTTGACGAGGTCGAGTTTGTCGGGCGAGGCGCCGGCGACGAGGATCTGTGAGATATTGGCGCGGCGGGACACGCGCTTCATGTGCGACGTATAGGGAATAATCACGACGTCGTCTTGGTCGGAGCCGAACAAGCTGAAGCCTTTCACGTCGAGCACGCCGACGACGCGGAAGGGGAGGTTACGGATGCGCAGCGTCTGACCGATCGGATCTTCGTTGGGGAAGAGCTGATCGACGACGGTCTTTCCAATGACAGCAACTTTGGCGAGGGACTTCACGTCCTGATCGGTGAACATCGCGCCCTGCACGATATTCCAATTTTTGATGTAGGGATAGTCGGGTGATTCGCCGTTGATGTTGGTGCTCCAGTTGAGGCCGTTGGCGAGAACTTGGTTGCGGTCGCGAACCTCGGGGCTCACGCCGTCGATGTCGGGGACCTCGGCTTGAATCGCCTCAGCGTCTTCAACCGTGAGGGTCACGGAACTGCCAAAGCCGCCGCGCATGCCGCCCGAACTAAAGCTGCCGGGGTAGACGGTGATGATGTTCTGACCGAGCGCCGCGACCTGGGCTTCGACCTTGGCCTTGGTGCCGTTGCCCATGCTGACGATGGCGATGACGGCGCCGATGCCGATGATGATGCCGAGCGCCGTGAGGATGGAGCGCATGGTGTTGCGGCGAAGGGCGCGGAGGGCGACGAGAAAGATGACGGAGAAGCGCATGGTGAATTTTCGATTTTGGATTCTCGATTGGCGGAGCGCGAGCGCGGGCGGGGGGATGCGGAAGGCGGAAATCCGAAATCGGAAAACCGATCAGGCGGCCGACGTGGCGAGGAGTTTCGCGGCGGTCTCGGCGGACTTGAGTTTGGCGAGCTCGGTCGCGGCGATGCTGCGATTTGGCACCGCCTCGTCGCGGACGACCACGCCGTCGCGGAGGATGAGGTTGCGCTTGCAGTAGTGGGCGATGTCGAGCTCGTGCGTGACCATCACGATGCTGATGCCCTGTTCGTTGAGCTGTTGGAAAACGCCCATCACCTCGATCGAGGTGCGGGAATCGAGGTTGCCAGTGGGTTCGTCGGCGAGGAGGACCTGCGGCTCGTTGACGAGGCCGCGGGCGATGGCAACGCGCTGCTGCTGGCCGCCCGAAAGCTGGTTGGGCATGTGGTCGGCGCGGTTGGAGAGGCCGACGATGTTGAGGCAGTGCAACGCGCGCTCGCGAATCTCGCGCGCGGAGAGGCGGCGGTGCCGGCCGTAGAGCATGGGAAGCTCGACGTTCTCCAGCGCCGTGGTGCGCGCGAGGAGGTTGAAGCCCTGAAAAACGAAACCGATCTTTTGGTTTCGGATGTCGGCGAGATCGTTTTTGTCGAGAGCCGAAACATCGACGCCATCGAGCATGTAGGTGCCGCGGGTCGGCCGGTCGAGGCAGCCGAGAAGATTCATCAGGGTCGACTTGCCCGAGCCGCTCGCACCCATCAGGGCGACGAACTCGCCCTTGTGGATGTCGAGCGAGACGCCGCGCACGGCATGCACGGGAATCTCGCCCGAGTCGTAGATCTTATGGATGTCCTTGATTTGGACAACGGGTGCCATGGCGTCGGGAGGGGGTGGAATTGAGCGAAGCGCGAGAGCGATTAACGGCCACCGCGGCTGCTCGAGCTGGAGCCGCCGAAGCTGCTGCGCCCACCGCCGAAGGGATTGTTCATGGCATTCTGCGTGGCGGAGGCCGCGGCCGCACCGGGCAACGTCACGCCGGTCACGACCGTGTCGCCGTCGGTCAGGCCTTCCAGCACTTCGGTGTAGAATCCATCCGAAATGCCGAGCTTTACCGAGGCGGCTTCGACCTTTTTCTCCTTCGGGCCGGTTTCGATCAATTTGAAGAGCGTGCGAGTCACGATCGTGTTGTTGAAGTCACGTCCACCGCCACCACCGCCGCCGCCACCAGGACCGCTACTGCCGCGGCTGCCGCCGGGGCCACCACCGCCGCCACCGTCGCTACGTTTGCCGCGACCGCCGGGTGTGGCGAGGCGAGCGGCGACCAAGTCGGGATCGAGGCCCTTTTCCTTGGCGAGAGTCTTGGCTTTTTCAATTTGTTCCGGGCTGGCCGGCGTGCCGCGATCGACGCCGACGGCGCGAATGACCTCCATGGTGGCGCGCATGCGCTCGTCGTCCGTCATGACGGCGGCGGCACCGGGAGCGGCCTTTTCATCGCCGGCTTTGCCCGTCGCGGTCGTCTTGGCGGGCAGAAGTTCCTGCGGCACGCGGACGCGAAGCGCGCCGTTGGCGACGCGGAGGACGCTGGGCCGCTGCTGGACGATGATGGAGACGTTGGCGGTCATGCCCGGCTTCAGCTTCAGGTCGTCGTTGGCGACATCGATGATCGTCGCGTAGGAGACGACGCTCTGGCTGGTGCTGGCGGCGTTGCGGACCATGCGCACGGTGCCGGTAAAAGTGCGGCTGGGAAACGCATCGACGGTGAATTTCACGCTCTGGCCTTCCGCGATGCTGCCGATGTCGGCCTCGGCCACGGCGGCGTTAATCTGCATTTTCGTGAGATCGTTGACGAGGGTGAAGAGCACGGGGGCATTCATGCTGGCGTTGACGGTGCGACCGATGTCGGTCTTGCGGTCGAGCACCATGCCATCGATGGGCGCAGTGACGGTGCAGCGCGAGAGATCGAGCCGGGCGTTTTCGACGGCGGCGTTGCGGGTCAGCATGGTCGCCGCGGACTGGGCGAGCTGAGCCTCGATGTTATCGAGTTCCTGCTGCGAAACGAGTTTCTTGCTGAAAAGATCGCGGGTGCGGTCGGCGTTGATTTGGAGGAGGCGGTTGTTGGCCTTGGTCGACTCGAGATCGGCTTCCGACTGCTTGAGCCGTTGGGTCGGGGTGGCCTCATCAATGAGGGCCAAGATATCGCCCTTCTTTACCTGCGAGTTGAAGTCGACGCGGACCTCCTTGATTTGACCGGAGACCTGAGCGCCGATGTCCACGGTGATCACCGGCTGCAAATCGCCCGTCGCCGTGATCGATTGGGTGATGTCACCGCGGGCTACCTTGGTCGACTGGAACTCGGGCTTCACCTCGGCCTTCGTCCGAAAATAATACCAAGCGCCGCCCCCGCCGATGGCGATGACGACAAAGAGAAAAATGAGACCACCGTAGCTTTTGGATTTGGCCATGACGTGAGAAGGGGATGTGGAAAAATTTGAGGTAGGAACTGCGAGATTGAAAACCGCGGCACTTGCCGGTGCGCAGGTCCGAAAAGACGCAGACAGCGGGGAAAGGTGACGGGATTATTTCCCTTCTCGAAAGGCGATTTGCGATGTAAAAATTTTCGTCCCGGCCCGTGCTAGAACTGTTTGCCACCACGCGAAAGTCGCCTTGGCCTTCCTGTTATGCCCCATTGCTTCCCCGGTTTTAAGGCCTTGGTGTCCCTCGCCGTCGTGATACTGGCCTTCGCCACTGCATCCCTGGCACAGCAACCCAAGCGAGCTCCGGTGCGCACCGAGGGTGCGCCGCCGCCGGCCAAGCCCGCCGATGCCGAGGCCAAATCAGACCGGAAAGAGGAGAAGGAACCGGTGCTCTCCGTGACCGAGCACAAGCTCACGCTCGGCGGGAAGACCATCAGTTACAAGGCGACGGCGGGTTACATGGCGATGAAGGACGCCAAAAACGAAAAGACCAAGGCCAACATCTTTTTCGTCGCCTACACCAAGACCGGCGCGGAGGCCGAGTCGGCGGACTTGGCGAAGCGCCCCGTGACGTTCTCATTCAACGGCGGTCCAGGTTCCGCCTCGATCTGGCTGCACATGGGGGCGCTTGGGCCCAAGCGCGTGCTCATGACGGAAAAAGGCGAGTCGCTCCCGCCGCCCTATCAAATGGCCGACAACGAGCACTCCTGGCTCGACGCCACGGATCTTGTTTTTATCGACCCCGTCTCCACCGGCTACAGCCGCGCCGCGACCGGCGAGGATCCGAAGCAGTTTCACGGTTATGACGAGGACATCGCTTCGGTCGGTGATTTCATCCGGCTCTACACGACGCGCCATCAACGCTGGGCCTCGCCGAAATTTCTCGTCGGCGAGAGCTACGGCACGACGCGTGCCTCCGGCCTGAGCGATTATCTGCAACAACGCTACGGACTCTACCTGAACGGCATTTCGCTCGTCTCCTCGATCATGAATTTCCAGACGGCGCGGTTCGCCCCCGGCAACGATCTGCCCTACATCTTGTTTTTGCCGACTTACACGGCGGGCGCCTGGTATCACAAGAAACTCCGCGGTGCACTCGCCAGCGGGGATCTGCGCACGGCGCTGAATGCCGCGGAGAAGTTCGTCCACGAGAAATACACGCCGGCCCTCATGCGGGGCGACGCGCTGCCCGACGCCGAGCGCACGGCGCTGGCGAAGGAGATGGCGGCGCTGATCGGTCTGCCCGAGGCGTTCATCGCCCAGCGCAACCTGCGCGTGGATATCCAGACCTTCACCCAAAAGCTCCTCGAGGATCAGAACCGCTCCGTCGGCCGCTACGACAGCCGCCTCATTGGCATCCGCTACCAGCCCGGGACCGCGCAGACTGATTTCGATCCGAGTTACGAGGCGGTCTTCGGCAGCTACACCGCGTGCTTCAACGATTATGTGCGCCGCGAGCTGAAGTATGAAAGCGATCTGCCTTACAACGCGCTCACTTCGGATGTGCGGCCGTGGAACTACAACAACGTGCAGAACGAATACCTCAATACCTCCGAACTCCTCCATCGCGCGATGAGCCGCAACCCGCACCTCAAGGTTTGGATCGCGAACGGCTACTACGATCTCGCGACGCCTTACTTTGCGACCGACTACACCGTGCGCCAGATGGGCCTCGACCCCGCCGTGCGCGGGAACCTTTCGCAGACCTTCTACGCCGGCGGCCACATGATGTATATGGTCCCGGCCGAACTCGCGAAAATGAAGATCGACGCGGCGAAATTCTACGCCGACACCCTTAGCGCTGCGGGCCGCTAGGACCGCACGGGCGCAAACGCATCCTTGAGTGCCGCGGCGACATTGGGCGGCACGAAATGGCGCACGTCGCCGCCGAATTTCGCCACTTGCTTCACCAAGCTTGAGCTCGTGTAGCTAAATTGCTCGTTCGGCATGACGAACAGCGTTTCGACCTTCGGTTCGAGGTGGCGATTCATCAGCGCCATGTTGAACTCGAACTCGAAGTCAGACAGCGCGCGCAGCCCACGGATAATGGCGTCGGCCTTTTGCTGTAGGCAGAACTCGACGAGCAGTCCGCTGAAAGTCGTCACCGTGACGTGCGGCCATTTCGCGACGTTCGGCGCGATCATCTCCAGGCGCTGCGCCGCGCTGAAGAGCGGCGCCTTGCCGGCATTCTCCGCCACCGCCACAGTCACGCGATCGAAGAGTTTGGCCGCGCGTGCGAGCACGTCGAGGTGGCCGTAAGTGATGGGGTCAAAGGTGCCGGGATAAATGCAATGGCGCATGGGCGGGCCGCAGAGAAACCCAACCGGCAGGTCGTGGCGACAGCGTTTTTTGGGTGCCACCGGCCTGCGGATTCGCCGCAACCGCGGCGAAGGCGCATCTCCGTTTCTTGCATTGGGCAGGGGCGCGCCTCGTGCGCG
>JANNEY010000314.1:0-3165 GCA_031379235.1 Opitutaceae bacterium
TTGACGGCGGACATGGAGCTTCCCCGGAACGCGACGGCCCACCTAACAACTATAAATGAAGCGCGGTCGCGCGGGCAAGCAATCTCGGATTCGATGCGGATTCGTTACAAACGAAAAAGGGAGATCGGCGGCGGAATTTAACCGATATCCACCCGCTCCCCCAGCACCTTCCGCACGGCGGCGGCGTCCGATTCGCGGATCGGATTGCCGGCCAGCAACAGCTTCTTGAGCGGGCTATCGGCGAAGCTCCGTGCCAGCGCCATCGCCCCCTTCCCCTCGATCCGGTTGCCGCGCAAATCGACGTATTCCAGCGTCTCGACGAGCGACGACTCGCCGAGGCGGATCGCGCCGTCGTTCGTCAGGAAATTCCGGCTCGCGGTCAGCATTCGCAACTCCGGAGTTCGACGGCCGCGCACGAAGTCCCGCCAGCCGGGATCGCCGAAGCGGTTGCCGTCGAGCGAGAGCGAACGGAGGCGGATCCAGACATCGCCGCGTGCGAGCTGCGCGAGGCCGGCGTCGCGAATTGTGCAGTAGGAAAGCGCGAGTTTCTTGAGAGTGGGGCGGAATGGAAGAGTCGATAAACCAGCAATCGAGTCTGGTGCTACCCAGTCGTTGTTGATCTGCAATGCGGACGGGAAAACGCTCAATTCTCGAAGACTATAGTCGAGCGGAAAGCGAGACAACGCATCCATATTCGCGGGATGCAGTTCAATACGCAGACTTTGGAGACGTTTGGACAGCGGGGAACGACACAACACCTGGATGGCGTCGCTTGACCTGTCAACTATCGATAGGAACTTCAGCGACTGCCAGACCGAGGAATTGAAAATGGCCGATGCCGATTCTTCAGTGAAATATCCAAGGACCGATAGCGCGCGAATATGCCTCAGTGGTGCGACGGCGTCTTGCTCCCGGAATTTGGGAGAGTTGAACAGAAGCGTCAACCGCGTGATCGGGTTCTCGCGCAACAGGCGATCCATCGGCAGTCCATCCCGATGTGTATGAACGTTCACCGTCACATTTTCCAAGAAGCCTCGCTCGAACGATCCGTGCAATAATCCGTCAGTCGATATCAGGGTCGTATCCGGCCCTGACTTGCCTATCCCAATCGTCAGGCCGCTTCGCCGCGAACGCATCGGCTCCCAATTCGCCGGCTGCCCGAAGGCCTCGCACGCGTCCTGAATCCAGGCCGGCAGGTTCGCCCGCAGCGTCGCGCCGGTCCGGCGGTAGAGTTCGAGGTATTCTTCGGTGCCCGGCCGCAGTTTCGCGAGTCGGACCTGATCGCGGATGAATCCGGCGCGCGAGCCGTCGCCGCCTTCTTCGAGCCAGTCGGCGAACGCCAATCGCGGCGTGTCGTTGTCCGGGTTCGCGGCAATGGCGGCAATGAACGATTCGCGGTCGGTCATGCACTCATCGTATCGACCGCCCTACGACGATTCGGTAACTCCGTCGAGATGTCGAATAATCCGAACGCCACGACGATCGCTCAAGTGGTATCTTCGCACCTCGAGGTCGAACGTCGCGATTGGCTTTTTATTTAGCCGCCGGTTTACCGGCGGGCCTACTCGCGACCCGAAGCCATTGGCCGGAGCAAGATCGCACTCGGACCGTCAGAGCCCGCCAGTAAACCGGCGGCTAGAGCATTTTGAATATCATCCTGGCGGCCCTCCGGCGTAGCCGGAATTCTGGAAGTAGTGGAGTGCGTCGTCGCGGGTGACCCAGTCCAGCGATTCGCCGAAGGCGTGGTCCAACTCGGCGATCGTGCGGGGCTCCCGCCGCCGCAGTTCGTTCTTGATCTTCGAGAAGACCTGCTCGATCGGGTTGAAGTCCGGGCTGTAGGGCGGCAAATACAGGACCCGGGCCTCGACGGCCTGCACCGCGTCGACGGCGGCCTTCACCTTGTGGGTTTGCAGGTTGTCGAGGACGAGGATGTCGCCGGGGCGCAGTTGCGGGGCGAGGTGCTGCCGGACGTAGGCGGCGAAGAGGTCGCCGGTGAGGGCGCCGTCGACGACGAGGGGGGCGAAGAGGCCGCCGAGTCGGAAGGCGGCGAGGAAGGTGGTGGTCTTCCAGTGTCCGTGGGGCACGGGGTAGGCGACGCGTTGGTGCGTGGGCCCCCAGCCGTAGAGGCGGGTCATGGCCGTGGTGCCGAAGGTCTCGTCGAGGAAGACCAGGCGGCGGGGGTCGATGCCGGCGGCGAAGACGGTCCAGATCGCGCGGTCGGCGACGACGTCGGGGCGGTCCCGCTCGGCGGCGTGGAGCGTTTTTTTTGAGGCTGATCTGGAGGGTGCGGAGGGCGAGCCAGAGGTTGGGGATGGAGGTCTTGAGGTCGAGGTCGCGTTTGAGGTCTTCGAGGGTGGTGCCCGGTTTGGCGGCGACCCGGGCGCGGATGCGGTCGCCCTCGCGTTGGGCCAGCGAGGTGCGTTTGTTGGCGCGGGACTTGGGCGCGAGGTCGGCGCCGGCCCGGTGGAGGGCCTTGATGGATCGGACCCAGGCCCCGCTCGTGCCGAGGAGTTCGGCGATTTCGGCGGTGGTGTATCCGTCGGCGGCGAGGGCGACGACGCGGAGTCGGAATTCGACGGGGAGCGTTTTCATCGACGGCACCTCCAGGGTACCGATGACGATAGCCGAACCGAAGAGCCGGCGCAAGAATGAAGTTAAAAGTGCTCTAACTATTCAATGGACCGACAACTCGCCGGTTCGCGTACCAATCGAGCTTCCGCGACGGGAAGCCCTTCACGCCGCTGAAGGCCCAACTGTCGCCCTGCTTCAACATGCGATCCAGCACGCCCGCGTCCGTCCAGAACCCGGCGGGTGAAGGATCGCCGAGGCCACTTGGGCCGCCGTGGAACCGCTCGCCCCAGGAGTTCAGCAGGTAGCCGCCGGGCCGCTCGCCGCCGCGAACGCCGACGAGGGCCATGCAGTGGTACCAAGTTCCACTCGGCGAACAGAATCCGTCGGCGTCGCGCGTCGAACGGAAGCCTTGATTGCTGCAGACGATCACCGGGTAGCCGTTGCGGATCGCGGCCCGCGCCTCGTCCCACGATTTCACGTTCGACACCGCCTTCACCGGGTGCTTGCGAACTTCCGGCTCCAGCTCGTCCGGCACGCCGGTGCGCCCGTACTCGCGGCAGCGCGGCACGTCGTAAGATCGCAGGTCGAACTGGC
>JANNEY010000367.1:0-19119 GCA_031379235.1 Opitutaceae bacterium
GGTATTCGACCGGCGCGGTGAGCTTGGGATCGAATGATTCCTGGTGCGACATCCCGCCGGGCAGGTAAATGTTGATCACTGATTTCGCCTTGCCGGCGCCGGCCCCGAGGCCGCCCGCGCCCGCCGCCCGCGCCTGCGTGCGGAACATATCGGTCATCGTCATGCCCACGGTGCCCAACAGGCCCACATAGAGAAATTCGCGGCGGTTGGGCTGCCAGGGCGGGTGCGGCGGGGGTTGTTTCATGGCGATGGGTTTGGCCGTAACACTAATACGTGGGGCGGTCGCTTGCAGACGACGGGATCTAGCCCGGGTTTCAGTCGAACGACAAGTCCTTTGGCGTGTTGCCGGGCGGTGATAATAACGGTTGAGGCGGGCCGGGCAGAGCGGCTCACTCGGGCCTACCGCCTCCCGATCGCCTTCCATGAGATTGATTCTTTTCGTTTTTGCCCTCGCCGTCCCCCTGTTCGCGCTGGAACCCGTCCGCCCGCTTGACGCTTCCGATGCTTGGCAGTTCGGTGATCCGGCGGCTTGGAGCTGGACCAAGGAGGACGGAACGGCGGTGCTGACGTTGCACAAGCAGCAGGCTTTCAAGCCGAAGGTCCGCAGCCCCTTCAATCTGGCGTGGTTCACCGGCAGGGACTGGAAATCATTCACGCTGACGGTCGAGGCTCGGCTGACAAAATTCGATGCCGCGAACAACGACCTCTGCATCGCGTTTGGCCGGCAAGATGACACGCGCTTTTACTACGCGCATCTCGGCGTGCGGGCAGATGGCGTCCATCACCAGATTCACCTCGTCGACCACGCCGATCGTCGGGCGATCACTGCCACGCGCACCACCGGCACCCCGTGGAAGCCAGGCGTGTGGCACCGCCTGAAAATCGTGCACGATGCCGTGACCGGAAAAATCTCCGTTTATTTCGATGACATGACCAAGACGGTTCTGACCGCGGAGGACAAAACCCTCGGCCACGGGTCGATCGGTCTCGGCTCGTTCGACGACCTCGGCCAGTTCCGGAATCTGGAAATCCGCGGCGAAGTGAAATAGTCGGCGCGCGCCACGCCGACGGTTGTTTACTTTGCGGTCGCGTTCCCGGATGAACACGGACGCCTTCGGGGAAACATCTATTCCGACGGTGAGACAACCCTCATTGAAAGGAAACCCACCATGGGCGACAGATCTCCGAAATCGGTTCAGAAAAACGCTTCGCAAAAACAGTCGAAGAACAATGCCGCGAGCGGCAAAAAGCAGGCCGTGATTACCGCCCAGCAGGCGACCAAGGCCAAGGCTGCGGCTAGCAAGAAAAAGTAGGCGGGCTCGACGTCGGGCTGGGGCTCGTTTGTGGTGAGGTGATGGGCGCATCTGCGCCCGTAGCCAACCCCGCCATGAGATTCCGCCTGAATTCGTCTCGAAAGTGCTGCGTCGCCGATTTCCGGTTCTGCCGGAAGGGGCGACGCCTTTTTTTTGTCGTCGTCGCCGCGATGGCTTCGCCGTTGGCCGCGGCGACCGCGAAACTGGAAGACGCGGCCGCCCGCGCGGCGCTGCCCGAATTCAAAACGATCCCGGGCGCGAAAATCGAAGAGCTCACGCCGGCCCTCGACCCGGCGGCGAACGCGCCGCAATTTTCGCGGTGGACGCGCTCGCAGGGCGACAACGGCGCGCGGCGCTATTCCGCACTCACGCAAATCACGCGGGAGAACATCCGCGATCTGGCGGTGGCGTGGACGTTTCGCTCGGGTGACGGCGCGGCGAACGTCCAGTGCACGCCCATCGTGGTCGATGGGGTGCTTTATGCGCCGACACCGGGGCGCGCCTTGGTCGCGATCGATGCGGCGACGGGCGTGGAGCGCTGGCGGAAGCAACTCGAGGCGCCGCGACCCACGCGGCTCCAAGATGCACCGGCGCGGCGCGGGCTCGTTTACTGGCCGGGCGATCAGGAGAACGCGCCGCGGATTCTCTTTGGTGCGGGCGACTGGATTTACGCCGTCGATCCGAAGACGGGCAACGCCACCGCGGGATTCGGCGAGGGCGGGCGCGTGCCGATCGCGACGGGGGCGACGGCGGGCGGCGTCGTTTTTCAACATGTATTTGTCACGACGGGACTGTTTGGCGACGTGTTCGCCTACGACGTGCGCACGGGAAAATCGCTGTGGCGGTTTCACTCGGTCGCGCGTGACGGCGAGCCCGGCGCGGAGACGTGGGACGGCCCGCAGTCCGGCGCCAACGGCTGGAGCGGGCTCTCGCTCGACGAGTCGCGCGGCATCGCGTTTGTCGCATTCGGGGCGCCGCGGCCCGACATGGTCGGCGTGGGCCGCGTCGGTGACAATCTGTTCAGTAATTGCGTGGTCGCCCTGGACATGGTGACGGGCCGGCGGCTCTGGCATTTCCAGGATTTGCGGCACGACATCTGGGATCTCGATGTGTGTGCGCCGCCGAATCTCGTGACGATCACGCGCGAGGGAAAACGCGTGGATGTGGTCACGTGTCTGGGCAAGTCGGGCCACCTGTTCGTGCTCGATCGCTTGACGGGTCAGCCGGTTTTCCCGGTGCGGCTGCGGCGCGCGCCGGCTTCAAAACTGCCCGGCGAAGTCACCGCGCCCTACCAACCCGACCCGGAATTGCCCGAGCCGATCTCGCGGAGCGAATTTCACCCGGGCATGATCACGGACCGCACGCCGGAGGCGCGGGCGTTTGTGGAGGCGGCGGTGGCGCGCGCAAACTATGGCTTCTTCGAGCCCTTCACCGAGGGGAAGCCGACGCTCTTCATCGGCTCGCGCGGCGGAGCGGAGTGGTCGGGCGCGGCGGTCGATGTGCCGACGGGCCGGCTCTACGTGACCTCGAACCGCTGGGTTTCGAAAATCACCGTGATGGCCAACGACGAGCGCGAGCGTGATCCGCGACAGCCGGCCTCGGCCGGGGAAAAAATCTACGCGCAACACTGCGCGGCGTGCCACGCGCCCAACCGCCTGGGCGTGGGTGTCGCGCCGCCCCTCGTCGGCATCAAATCGCGGCTGAAGGACGCCGACGTGCTCGCGTTGATCGCGACGGGCCGCGGCGCGATGCCGCCGAATGCGCTGCTCACGGCCGAGCAGAAAAAGGATCTCCTGGATTACCTTTTTCGGCGCAACCAGCCGCCCGCACGCGGCGGCAAGGCGGTGGCGTCCGTGGGCGATCGGCCGAGTTATTTTTTCGATGGCTTCCAATTCCTCGTCGATCACGAGGGTTACCCGGGCATCAAGCCGCCGTGGGGCCTGCTCAACTGTTATGATCTCAGCACGGGCAAGGCGCTGTGGCGCGTGCCACTGGGCGAATTGGAGTCACTCACGAAGCAGGGTGTGCCGAAGACGGGCTCGCAAAATCTCGGCGGCGCGAGCGTGACCGCGGGTGGGTTGGTCTTCGTCGCCGGCACAGAGGACGAAAAACTGCGGGCGTTCGACGCCGACACGGGCGCGGAACTGTGGTCGGCGAAGCTACCCTTCGCTGGCACGGCCGCGCCCGCGATCTACGAGGTGGGCGGGCGGCAGTTTGTCGTGATTACGGCGACCGGCGGCGGGCGCGTCGGTGGCCGGTCGGGCGCAGGCGACGCGTATGTGGCGTTCGCGCTGAAGCGGTAGCGGCCGCAGCCGAGGTGGAGCGCGTTGCCCTCAACGCGCTGCGGCTGTGGCGTCGCTCTTGAAAGCGTGTTAGGGGCAACGCGCTCCACCTCGGAAAGCGAATCGCGCTCCACCTTCGGCCAACTATTTTTTCGCCGCGAGCCGGACGATGACGTCGAGGTTGAAGCGGACGAATTTGTAGAGCTCAGCCTCGAGGATGCGTTCTTGATCGCTGTGGGCGCCGTAGCCTTTCGGTGCGTCCTCCATGTCGATGCCGGGGCCGATGCCGAAACACGGGATGCCGGCGGCGCGGAGGTAGGCCATGTCGGTCGCGCCGGTGCTCATGGTCGGGAGCGTGATGACGCCGTAGTGGCGTTTCACGGCGGACTCGATGACCTCAAAGGCCTCGGTCGCGAGGCTCGACGGCGGCGCGCCGGGGCGGCTGTGGCCGCCCGCGCGCTCAATCGTGATCGCGGGATCGTTGATCACTTTTGTCAGCTGCGCGATGAAGCGGTCCATGTCCTCGTCGGGCAGGGAACGCACATCGAGGGTCGCTTCCACTTCGGAGGGGATGACGTTCACGCGGTAGCCGCCGCTGATCATGTTGGGCGAGATCGAGGTGCGGAGGGTGGAGTGGTAGCGCGGCTGGTTGACGGCGAGGTATTCCTGCGCGGAGCCGGACTCGTCGCCTTTCAAGATAGAGCGGTAGCGCGCGGCGTCTTCGGCGGAGCTAATGGTGGCGAGACGCTCGAAGAAGGCGCGCGTCGTTTCGTTGAGGCGCATGGGCGTCTGCCAGTCGGCGACGTTGGCGATGGCCTTGGCGAGGTGGACGACGGCGTTGGAGCGCAGCGGCACCGAGCCGTGACCCGCGACGCCGCGGGCGATCAGGCGGAGGCGGTTGGGGATTTTTTCCGTGGTCTGGATGCTGCCGTATTGGGGCTGGCCGCCTTTGCGGACGATGCTGCCGCCCTCGGCGACGCAGAACTCGGCGTTAATTTCCGCGAGGTGTTCGCGCACCATAAATTCGATGCCGAACTCCACCGCGCCCTCTTCGCCGGCCTCGGCGAGGAAGATTACATCGCGGTCGAGCGCGACCTTGCCGCGCTTGAGGAGGAGCAGGGTCATGACGGAGGAGATGACATTGTCTTTGTCGTCGAGCGTCCCGCGGCCGTAGATGTAGCCGTCTTCGCGGTGTGCGGAGAAGGGGCCGTGTTTCCATTTCTTCGGATCGACGTTCACGGTGTCGGTGTGGCCCATCATGAGGACAGGGCGCTTCGTGCCGTTGCCGCGGAGGCGGGCGACGAGGTTGGGGCGGTTGGGCGTGGTGGCGAAAATTTTCACCTCGATGCCCTCGGCCTCGAGCACGCGCTTGAGATAATCGACCACCGGCTTCTCGCCGCCCGGGGGATCGCTGGTGTCGAGCCGGACGATCGCTTGAAAATGCTGGAGCGTTTCACGGTCAACCGCGGCCCAGTCAATGGGCGGCGGTTCGGCGGCGCGCAGCGGCGAAATCAACAGGGCAAGGCCAAGGCAGGCGAGGCGAGGGAAGTGCATGGAAAGGGAAGCGTCGGTGTTGTTTGAATGGGTCGCGGAGTGAGGCCTCACATCCAGCCCGGCCGATATTCCTTCGTGATGAACTGGTTCGCGTCGGGGACGTTGGTGACCTTCATTGCCTTCGAGTCCCACTCGATGCGGCGGCGGGAGCGGATGGCGACGTTGGCGAGCAGCACGGATTCGGTGAACGGTCCGGAGTAGGCGAAGTTCGAGCCCGGCGTCGGGCCGCCCTTGATGCCGGCCAGCCACTCGGTGAAGGGCCCGCCTTGCACGCGCGGGATTGTTTTCGCCGGAAGGCTCGAGGCCAGCTGCTGCATTTTTACTTCGGGAATGATGCGCACGGTCTCGTAATAAAAACTGCAGAGCACGGTGCACTTGCTGCCGAAGAGCAGCGTGCCGGCTTCGGCGGGCAGATCGCGGCCGAACTCGAGTTCCTTCGGTAAGGGCGGCATGATGCCGCCATCGGACCACGTGTATTTTACGGGAGGCATCGCGCCGCGCGCGGGAAAATGATTCGTGACGATGGATGCGAGCGGACAGGCGACATCGGTGGCCTGCGTGGACATCGCCTCGACGGAAGTCGGGGCCCCGAGGTTCAGCGCCCAATACGCCCCGTCCATGATGTGACACGCCACATCGCCAAATGGGCCGGTGCCAAAATCCCACCAGCCGCGCCATTTCCACGGCACGTAAGCGGGATCGTAGGCGCGCGGCGCGGCGACGCCGAGCCACGCATCCCAGTTCAGCGACTTCGGCACCACGGGAACGAACTTCGAGTGATCGGGTTTCTTAAACGTGCCGATCGGCTCGCGCCACGGCGGATAGAACGGGCGGTTGGTCCAGCTGACGACTTCGCGCACTTCGCCGAGCACGCCGGCCTCGACCCACTCTTTGAGCAGGCGCGTCCCATCGTGCGTGTGGCCTTGATTGCCCATTTGGGTGATCACTTTTTTCTCGCGCGCCATCCGCGTGAGTTCGCGCGTCTCCCACACGGTGTGCGCGAGCGGCTTCTCGACGTAGACGTGCTTGCCCAGCCCCATCGCCGTCATCGCCGCCGGAAAGTGCATGTGGTCCGGAATGGAAATCGTCACGGCGTCGATCTTGCTGCCCAGCTTGTCGAACATCTTGCGGTAGTCATCGAAGTGCTCGGCGGAGACGGCGCTGTCGCCCTCGTCGGGGAAACGCGTCTTCAGCGTCTTCACCGCGCCGCGGCCGCGCTCTTCGTCGACATCGCAGATCGCGACGATGTTTTCGTTGCGCACGCCCTCGACCGCCGCGCCGCCGCGGCCAGCCGCGCCGATGATCGCGACGTTGAGCCGGTTGTTCGGCGACGGCGTGCCCGGGGGTTGGGAGCGCATGACCGCGGGAAACGCGAGCGCGCTCGCGGCCGTGGTGGTCTTGAGAAACGTGCGGCGGGTGAGGGGAGTAGGCATGGCGAGTGAGGTTTTGATCACGGACAGAGTGGTGGCCGCAAACTGGTTGGGGTATGTATCGGGCGGCATGGAACACTGCAGCGAGCGGGCGCACGCGGGCAACGCCAGAGTGAGGCCGCCATGCTCCGTGCGTTCGGGTCGAAGAGGGCGAAAAATAAATGCATCTGCCGATTACCCCCACCCGTTGAATCCGCGAAACCGTGGTCCTTCGGCCAACTGGTCTCACATCATCCAAAAAGAAAACACTCGTTCCCATGAAACTTCGCTCCCTATTCACCTCCCTCCTCCTGTGCTCTGGCCTCGTTGCTAGCGCCTCCGCCAAAACCGTCGTCGATATCGCCGCCGGTTCTCCCGATCACACCACGCTCGTTGCGGCGGTTAAGGCCGCGGGCCTCGCTGAAACTCTCAGTGGTGCCGGTCCCTTCACCATTTTCGCGCCTACGAATGCCGCGTTTGCCAAGCTGCCGGCAGGCACCGTGGAGTCGCTGCTCTTGCCTGAGAACAAAGCCAAGCTCGTCTCGATTCTGACCTACCACGTCGTCCCCGCCAAGGTCATGGCTGCCGATGTGAAGTCGGGCGAGGCCCCCACCGTCAACGGCAAGAAGCTTACGCTGAAGGCCGATGGCATGGGCGTAATGGTCAACAAGGCCAAAGTGGTCGCGACGGATTTGGTCGGCAGCAACGGGGTCATCCACATCGTCGATACCGTCATCCTCCCGTAATCTCCGGGCACGTTGGCTTGGTGCTTCGAACCGCGAACATACTCACCCGGAGCGGCGTTCGGTCTTTCGGTCTCACCGATGGCCGGATTCCGCTCCGGTTTAATTTTTCTGATGTCCGATTGAGCGTAATCCAGTCGTCTCGAACCCCATGAAGAAAATTATTTTCCTTTTTGCCGTCTCGGCATCCCTTGTGGCCACTGAACAGGCGTTTCCTCCTTCTCCTGTCGGCACGTCCGAGCTGAAGACGTTACCTGCCGGAGTGCTGCTGAAGGCGAGCGGCCAGGGAAACTATTTCGACCAGTCGAACGGTCTGTTTCGCCCGCTGTTTAACTACATCTCCGCGCATGACATCGCGATGACGACGCCGGTGGAGGCGAAAATCGACGGTGCGGCGATGTTTTTTTGGGTGGCGCAAAGTCAGCGCGCGAAAGTTGCGGGCAGTGCGAATGGCGTGGAGGTGATGGAGATTCCCGAGCGCGCGGTGGCGAGTCTCGGGGCTCGCGGTAGCTACTCGGCGCAAAATTTTTCGAAGATCCGCGATGAGCTGCTCGCCTGGTTGGCGGCGCGCAAGGATGTGGAAGCCGCTGGGCCACCCTATGGGGTCTTCTGGAGCGGGCCGTTCACGCCCGGATTTCTCAAACGCTTTGAGGTCCACGTGCCGGTGCGGGCGATCGTGCGCTGAAATGGTATTACCACCCCCATCGCGTCCGATTTGTCTCCGAGCCTAATTCCATCTTAACCCCAATCATTATTCCTATGTCCAAAGATACGCTTCTCCTCCTCGGCACGACTTCCTTAGTGCTGGGATTCCTTTCGATTTTAGCCTCCATCTATATCTGGATGCGCGTCAAATTTCCTTCTGCCGGCATTTCTCAAACCACGGCTGATCAGGCGGTGATCTCGGCGCGCGCCGAACGCAGCGCGATTTTCGTTGGTCTGTGGGCGCCTTCCTTCTTCGCCCTCGCTGCTTTTCTGAGGACCATGCCGATTGCCTAGCTCGTTTCAGCCGCAATGCCACGATCCGATCAGGGCAGGTCTGCGGCCAGCGAACAGAATGGGGTGACGTCGCCAGACGTGGCCAGGCGACTGGAGTTGCGCCAATCTCCCTCGTCGTCGGCGATTGGCTACCAGCGCTGGAGTGAACTCCTCTTCCTGCACTGGAAAATCGACCCGCGCGCGATTCAAGCCACCCTGCCGCAAGGCCTGTTCGTAGACACCTATGCCGGCGACGCCTATCTTGGCCTCGTGCCGTTTTTCATGCAGCGAATTCGTCCGGCGTGGCTGCCCCCGCTGCCGTGGATATCCTGGTTTCTTGAGCTGAACGTTCGCACCTACGTGCACGACGCCGAGGGCCGGCCGGGGGTTTGGTTTTATTCCCTCGATTGCAGTCAGCCGCTCGCCGTGGCGCTCGCGCGCCGTTTTTTTCTTCTGCCGTATTTCCACGCGCGCATGGCCGCGGCGCACCACCGCGGCGTGGTGCACTACGAGTGCCGACGTCGCGCCGAGGCCGCGCCGCTCAGCCGCTACGCGTGGACGCCCGGCCGGGAGACCGGCCTCGCCGAGCCGGGCTCACTCGCGTTTTTTCTGGTCGAACGGTATCTGCTTTTCGCCGCCGAACGCACGGGGCAGCTCTACACCGGCCGCGTGCATCATGCACCCTATCGGCTCCACACGCCGGAGTTGACGGATTTCTCCACCGCACCGGCGCGACAAGCCGGATTCGATCTCGGCGGCGAACCGGCCTCTGTGCTCGGTGCGCAGGCCGTCGATGTGGCGATTTTTCCTCTGGGCCGAATCAACGCCGCCATCCGATGAACCCACACCACGATTCCCCGGCCTGGTTTGTCATCGGCTGCGCCGAGGGCTCGGTCGCGCGGGCGGCGTTGGCTGGCCAAGAAACACCGCGTGGCGTTGCAGGTAAGAAATCTCGCGCGATTGAAACCAACCGACCGCGGGCTGATTTTTGAAAAGACGGCGGCCATCAAGGCCAACGACGGTGCGCGGGGGGCGGCCCGGCCTCACTGCAGTGAAGCAAACTCCTTTTTGCACTCACCCGTTGACGCCTACGCGACCGCAGCGTTCGCTCCCGATCACGCGCCCACGCGGAGCTCCGCGTCGCAAAAGCCGCGTTTTCCCCATGAACCCGAATAACTCCAACCGCAGAGAGTTCATCAAGACCGGCATGATTGGCACCGCTGGCATCACGATCGGAGGCATGGGCTTCAGCGCCAAATCCTACGCGGCCATCGCCGGGGCCAACGAGCGCATCCACGTCGGTGTAATCGGCGTGCGCAATCAGGGCGCCGTCCACCTCAACAGCTGGTGCGCGCTGAAGGACAGCCACAACGTGACGGTGCGCGCCATCTGTGATGTCGACGAGGCGCTGTGGCCCGCCGCGCTCAAACTCGTGGACGAAAAATCTGGCGCGAAGCCGGCGACGCACGGGGATCTCCGCGCGCTGTTCGATGACAAAGAAATCAACGCGGTCTCGATCGTCGTGCCGAATCACTGGCACGCGCTCGCGGCCGTGTGGGCGGCGCAGGCGGGCAAGCACGTTTACGTCGAGAAACCCGCCTCCCACAACATCTGGGAAGGCCGTAAAATGATCGAGGCCTGGCGCAAATATGGGCGGCGCATGCAGGTCGGCCTGAACAACCGCTCCGCGAAGAATGTGCGCGAGGCCATCGCGTTTCTCCACGGCGGCGGCATCGGCGAGCTCTACCTGGCGCGGGCGCTTTGCTTCAAGGCGCGCGATTCCTACGGCATGGCAAAGGATAGCGCGCCGCCCGCCGCGTTTCACTACGACCGCTGGCTCGGTCCCGCGCCGCTACGCCCTTACAACGAAAAGCGCAGCCACTACAACTGGCACTGGTATTGGGACACTGGCAATGGTGACACCGGCAACACCGGCCCGCACCAGCTCGACCTCGCGCGCTGGGGCATGAAGAAAAACGAACACCCGGTCGCCGTCTATTCGGCCGGAGGCCTTTTTGGTTTCACCGCGGAAGAAGGGAAGACGCCCGGCAAGCGCGTCTATGGCGACGTCGACACCTACGGCCACGACAAGACGACCCAGGAAACGCCCAACACGCAGACCGCCGCCTACACCTACGCGGACGGCAAGATCATCGAGCTGGAAACACGTGGCCGTTACACGAACCACGAGGGCAGCGCGGGGCAGGAGGTCGGCAATATTTTCTACGGAGCCGATGGGTGGCTCGAAATCAGTGGCAATACCTGGAAGGCGTTTCGGAAACGCGAAAAACAGCCCTTTGCCCAATCTAAGGAAACCGAGCGGGAACGCGCCAACCACTGGGCCAACTTCCTCGAAGCGGTCCGTTCTGGAAAAAACGGGGACCTGCAGTGCGATATCCATGAAGGCCACCTCTCGACGTCACTCTGCCATCTCGCGAACATCTCCTACCGCCTCGGCCGCTCGTTGAAGTTCGTCGGCGCGCAGGAGAAATTCGCCAGCGACACCGCAGCCGACGCGATGCTCACAAAAGTCTATCGCAAGCCGTATGTGGTGCCGGAGGTGGTGTAGGGTCTGTTTTCAAATTCGGTCATGATGAGAAGCCGCACCCTGCGCGGCGCCGAAGCCATCCAGCTGGATCGCCACGGCGCGCTGCGCGCACCTCGCGATGACCATCGTTTTTGAAAACACGCCGTTCGGGGGTAGGACAAATTCCGCGTGGCTTTGGCCAGCGGGTGCGGAGCGCAGGACCGCGGCGAGTGGTAGGCTGCCGGCATGATCCACGAAGTGGCCGGCGATATTCTCCTCACCAACGCGCAGGCGATTGCCCATGGCGTCGCTCCGCATGACCACTTTGACCGCGGACTCGCGTTGAGTCTGCGGGAGGACTGGCCAGCGATGTATAAGGATTTTCGGCACTACTGCCACCAGTCGAGCCCCGCGGCGGGCACCTTGTGGGCGTGGGCGGGAGTCGGCGGGCGGCGCATCGTGTGCCTGTTTACCCAGCAGCCGGTGCCGGAGGGCGGTGGCCATCCGGGGCATGCGACGCTGGCCAATGTGAACCATGCCCTGCACGCGCTGCGTCAGCACGTCCTCAGCGAGAAACTCACGAGCCTCGCCCTGCCGAAGCTAGCGACCGGCGTGGGCGGCTTAAGTTGGGCAGAGGTGCAGCCCTTCGTCCTGAAAAATCTGGGTGACCTGCCGATTCCGATTTTTCTCTACACCACCTTCCACAAGGGGGTGAAGGCGGCCGAGAATCTGCCGCCAGCGGCCAAGTAGTCGCGGCCGCCGTTGGAACGGCGTCGGGGCGGTCGGTGTTTCTTTCGTCGATTGGAAAATAAAAAGGCCGCCCGGTGAGGGGCGGCCTTTTTCAAGGGCGCGAACGCGCTCGTGTTGTTTACCGGTATTCCTCCCCGGTGATCGCGTTGATGATTTTGAAATTTTCCACGTGGTAGTTCAGGTCGGCCCGGAAGGCCAATTTCACGTGGAAGAGTTTCTCCATGCGCACGAGCAGGTCGGCGTCTTCGCTGCGGAGGCGTTCGAGGATGCTCGGGTGGACCATGACGCGGAGCGAATACTCCTTGTTGTCGCTGCGGAGCTGGAGGCGGCGGACGACGGAGCTGAGCTTGCGCTGGAGCTCGACACTCATCGTCGTCGCACTCTTCACGATGCCGCGGCCGCGGCAATACGGGCAGTCGTTGTAGAGATTGCTCGAGAGCGACTCGCTCTGGCGCTGGCGGGTCATCTGCATGATGCCGAGCGAGGAGATCGGGAGGATGTGGTTCTTGGCTTTGTCGGACGACATCAGCTCGACCATCTTCTCGTAAACGGCATTCCGGTGGCGCCGCTCCTTCATGTCGATGAAGTCCATGATGATTAACCCGCCGAGATTCCGCAGGCGAATCTGGCGCGCGATCTCGGCGGCAGCCTCGAGGTTCACGGCGTAGATGACGTTCTTCTCGTCGCCGCCGCGGTTCTTGTGCGAGCCGGTGTTCACGTCGACGGCGATGAGCGCCTCGGTCTCGTCGATGATGATTTCGCCGCCGGACGGAAGCGGCACCTTGCGCTGGCCGGTCTGCTCGATCTGGCGCTCGATGTTGAACCGCTCGAAGATCGGGATGCTGTCCTTGTAGAACGCAATCTTGGCGGCGCCGCGCTTGGAGATTTGGCCGACCAGTTTCTGTGTGCGCTCGTGGTCGTCCTTGCTGTCGATCAGCACGCGGTCGACCTCCTCGGTGAGGAAGTCGCGCACGGTGCGCTCGACGAGATCGGGTTCCATGTAGAGGCACGCGGGGGCGCGGTCGCTCTTCATCTTCGCCTGAATATCTTCCCACGTCTTGATGAGGATGTGGAGGTCGCGGACGAAGTAGCGGGCCTTTTTGCCCTCACCGGCGGTGCGAACGATGACGCCCACGCCTTCGGGGATGGTGAGTTCGTTGATGAGGGTCTTGAGGCGCTTGCGCTCCAACGGATCCTCGATCTTGCGGGAGATACCGCAGCCGTCGGAGAACGGAGTGAGGATCAGATAGCGGCCGGGAATGGAGAGGTTCGTCGTCGTGCGCGGACCCTTGGTGCCAATCGGGCCCTTGGTGACTTGGATGACGATCTCGCTGCCGGGGGGGTAGAGTTGCGGGATGTCTTTGACGGTGGGCTCGGCCGGGCGGTCGGGAGCGTTCCTCTTTTTGTTCACGCGCACGACCTCGACGGACGAGTCGGCGGCGGCGGGCAGCATGTCCCAGTAGTGGAGAAACGCGTTCTTGGTATAGCCGATGTCGACGAACGCGGCCTTGAGGCCCGGGTCGAGATTCTTGATGCGGCCTTTGTAGATGCCGCCGACCATCCGGTTGTCGGACTCGCGCTCGATCTCGAATTTCTCGAGGCGGCCGTCGACGAGCAGCGCGACGCGCTTCTCCAACGGCTCCGAGTTGATGATCAACTCGCGGTAGGAGCCTTTTTCCTTCTGGAACACCGCGAGAATTTTCTGCAGCAGCGGGCGGTTTTTGGCGCGTTCGGCGGCGCCGGCTTTTAGCTCGGAAGCGCTGACCGGGGCGGACTCGGTCTGCGGAGGGGGATTGACGAGTTCTTCGTCATATTTGGCGGCGACGTCCGGTGGGACGGCCGATTGAGGCTGGGATTGATCGCTCATGGCGGGTGTCGTTTGGGTTGAACACGGCGGACCCCGGTGCGGCAGTCGCGGCGCAGGAAATTCCGGCAGGGCGGTCGGTGGCGCGAAGAAGGGATTTCATGTGAAATCCTTCCTGAAGCGCCAGACGCTCTGGACCAGTCCTTGCAGCAAGCAGCAACTAAGCACAAAGGAGCCACCGTAGCTGATAAAGGGAAGCGGTATGCCCGTGATGGGCACCAACCCGATGGTCATGGCGATGTTCACAAACACGTGCACCGTGAAGAGCGCCGTCACGCCGATGGCGAGCAGGATACCCAGCCGATCCCTTGCGGAACCGGCGATGCGAATGCCGTTGAACAACACTAGGCCAAAAAGGCTGAGAACCGTAATACTTCCCAAAAAACCTTTCTCCTCGGCGATGACCGAGAAGATAAAATCATTATGCGCGACCGTGCGGGGCAGGTAGCCGAGCTGCGCCTGCGTGCCATCCGTCCAACCTTTGCCGACGAGCCCACCGCTACCGACCGAAATCAGCGATTGCTGGCGGTTGTAGGAGACGCCGATCCCCTTGGGATCGATTTTCTCCGGGGCGACAAAGACCAAAATGCGATTCCGCTGGTAGTCGTGAAAGGGCAGGATCGGGTTGCCCTCTTTCTCGAACTTCCTGTTGTCCGCGCCATAGGCGTAGCCGTGGGCGTCCATAAAGCTCACGTAGCGCGCGCAATCCCACGCCACCAAGCCGACGAGCACCAAAAACGCGCCAAGCGCTCCCACGAAAAATCGCGGCGAGAGTTTGGAAACGTAGAGCATCGAAAAAACCATCGGGGGCAGCACGATCACCGACTTAAGATCGTTCTGAAGCCAGATAAGGAACATGGGCGCACCCACCGCAAGGGCCAATTTCCCCAGCGTGCCCAACGACTGCTTCACGGTGCCGATCTTCGAGTGCACGAGGATGCTTGCGGTGATCAGCAGCACCGCGATCTTGGCGGTCTCGGAGGGCTGGTAGGAAAAAAAACCGAGGTTGATCCAGCGCGTCGCGCCCCATTTCTCCGCCGATCCGCCGCCGATCCCGGGGATGAAAACGAGGAGCAGCGGCACCATCAGGGCCGCATAAATCCAGTGCGCGTTGCTGAACCACACGCGGTAGTCGGCCAGCGACACCGCGACATACAGCACCGCGCCCACGCCGAGAAACACGATCTGCTTCATCCAGTCGTTGTGGTGGAGCGGCGACTGCAGGACGGCCGAATAGATGAATCCCACGCTGATCAGGCTCAGCCCGATGAGCGCGAGCGGCGTCAGTAGATCCCAGTTGGCGCGCGTCGTCCGCTTGAAGATACTGAGGAGATCGAGATGGGCGAGAAACTTCACGAGACGGAGGTCGGTGCGACTTCACGGTCCGCCGCGTCCGCAGGCAAGAGCCGATCCGCGTCGCCGACGAATTCGTCGGGAGTTTCGGTTTGCGGCTGGGCGAGCCCGAGCAGGGTCCAGAAAACCACCGCGCCCATCGGACCCTCCAGCACCACGCCGAAGCAGGCGCAGGCCAGCAGCACCCACGCGGCGAGTCCGCAGGCCCCGGCGGTGAACGTGATTTCCGGTTGCCGGAGCGCGCGATAAACCCGGGTCGTCAGGGCGCCGATCACCGCGAGAAACAGGCCCGCGCCCACGATGCCCATGCGCGCGAAGACGGTGATGAGCACGTTGTGCGGGCTGCGCGCGGAAAATTCCTCGGTGGCCTCCGGCAGATACTCGCGCACGAACCGCGCCGCCAAATCGTGGCCGAAGCCGAGGCCGAACCAGCGGTTGGTCTCCAGCGTTTCCTCCACCGCCGTGCGCCACCAGACGAGGCGGAAGACGTTGTTGTCCCCCTTGAACGAATCCTCCGTCGCATACGTGCGCTGCCCGAGCGGATCGGCGATGGAGGCGACGCGCTCGTAGATCCGGTGGAGGGGCGTCTGGCGCCACGAGTCGTTGCGCACCTCGGCCACGACGAAAATCGCCACCGCGGCCACAATTGCTCCGACCGCAAGCGTGCCCGCGAAGCGCCAGCGTCCGACCAGACCGAGCCAAAGCGCGCCGAGCGCGAGCCCGACCATCGACGAGCGGCTGTTGGTCGTGAGCATCAGGCCGGCGAGCGCGAGGCTGAGGACGAGCCAGGCGGTCCGGCGCGTCGCTTCGAAGCGCACGAAACACAGCAGCGCGCCGACGCTCATGAAGTTGCCCGCAAGGTCATCCTTGAAAAAAATCAAGGGCGTGCCGCGCAGCGTGAGATGGCCGGCGAAAAAGGCCGGGAACTGCGTCACCAGCGGATGCACCACGAGCAGGACGAGGCACGCGAGGACGACGATGCGTTGGAGGAAGCGCGCACTCGCGGGCTCGCGCGCGGCGTGTTGGGCGAGGAAGAAGAAGGCGCCATAGTAGACGACCGCGTAGTCGCGAATCGCGGTGAAGCCGTTGGCGCGCAGCCCGAACAGCAGCCGCGCCGTGCCGTAGGCCATCCAGAGGAGCAAAGCGAGATTGAGGGCGTCGCCGCGAAACGGCAGCTCGCGCCGCCAGGCGCACTGCACCACGAGCAGGGCGCTGCCGACGAGGAGCACAAATTCCGCCGGCAGCAGCGGAAACCCGCTCGTGAGCGAGAGCTGCGCAAAGCCGCGGTTGCCCACGATGTAGCCGAACATCGCGCTGCCGAGGAGCAGGGTGGGAAACGGCAACGGTTGCAGGCGAATCAAGACGAGGGCGGCCAGCCCACCGAGGCCGATGGCGGGCCAGAGAAAGGATTCGTTTGCCACCTCCACCCCGAGCGCGATCGCGAGCACCGCGCCGGCGAGGGCGAAGAGTCGGGTGCGCCATTGGGGAGCGAGTAACATGGGAGCTTGCGATTCGGATGACATCCCGCCGCCGCGCAAACGAGCCTGAAAGCATGGTCGGGCGGCTGGTTGGTCGCCGCCCCGTTTCTGGCCAAGGCGGTCCGGGGTGGGCCGGCCGCTCCGCGGGCGGCGGATTGTGGACAGAGGCGCGATTCGCCGAGCCGCGCGTGGAGCGCACGGCCCACCCGGAGGCACTGCGCTCTGCCAGGAAACTGAGAGGCACCCGTGGTGGTGCGTAGTTCCGCCTTTATCCCAACGTCTCGTAACGCTCAGACTATTCCGAGGTGGGGCTGGCTCTCCGAGCCGGCCTAGGTTGCGGGGCGATGCGCGAGCTGGAACTCAGGCCGCTTGCGGAGAAGCGGCCCCACCTGCCAGAAGTCCAAAATTTAAAGGACGTTGGTATTAGGCGGCTGGTCGGGATCGTCCGATTCCGGCTGAAGCCGGAACTATGAGCACGACACTCCTCCCGCTGACAAAAAATTTGCGGCGCTTGCCGCGCTGCGGGTGGCCGCGTTGGATGCCGGACCATGCCCGAGGTTTCCGTCGTCACCGTGTTTCACCGCGACACGCCGTTTCTGCGGCCGGCGATTGCGAGCGTGCTCGGGCAGACGCTGCGCGATCTGGAATATGTGCTGGTGGACAACGGCACCGGCTTGCGGGCGGACGACCTCGGCGAACTCGGGCGTGATCCGCGGCTGCGTTTCGTGCGGCGGCCGAGCAACGAGGGCATCCCGGCCGGCCACAATGCGGGCGTCGCTGCGGCGACCGGCGCATTCATTGCGCTGCTCGACTACGATGACCTTGCGGTGCCGCAGCGGTTAGAGCGGCAGGCCGCCGCGCTGCGCGCCGATCCTGGACTGGGGTTGGTCTCCGCGCTCGCCGAACGGATTGACGCCACCGGTCGACCCTGCGGTAAAGAATTCTGTCTGCCGGACGCGGCGGAACACCGCGCTTATGCGCCCTATGCGGCGCCGGTCGTGACGCCGGTGGCGATGGCGCGACGTGAAGTGCTGCGCGCCTTTCCCTATCGCGCGGAGTTTCCCTTTGCGGCGGATCTCGATTTTCAGGCGCGCGTCGCGGAACGCGAGCGGATGGCCGTGCTCCCCGAAGTGCTCCTGCGCTACCGTTGGTATCCCGCGCAGACGACCCATCAGCGGGCCGCCGCGATCGAGCAGAGCCGGTGTGCGATCCAGATTCTGGCGGGCCGCCGTCGCGCAGGCCGGCCCGAAGAAATCGCGGCCGTGCTCGCGGCCACGACTGCGGCGACGGCGGCGGCGACCTGGCGGCGTGGAGCCGAATTGTGCCTCGCGGAAAATCTTCTGGTATTCGCGGCCTTCCAAGCGCGGCGATCGTTCGCGCTCGACCGCTCGCCGGCGAGTGCGTGGCGCGCCACGCGCCTCGCGTGGCGCGCGTGGCGGCGCGCGCGGGGCGCGGATCAGGTGCAGGTGGCGCGGATGTTTTTCACCGGGCCGGTGCGGACGCTGCGCCTGCACCCGGCCTGAAGAAATAGCGCCGCGCGAGCAGGCGCGTGAGCAGCCACGGCAGGAGCGGCGTCACGACCAACCAGCGCGCGAACCACCCGGCGCCCATGGCGGCCGAAGCGACACAGCCGGCAATCAACACGGCGGCGGTGGTGAGTTCCACGGGCGCGCACGCCGTTTCGCGCCGCCCTGCGAGCAGCAGGGCTTGGTAAAATACCGTGGTGATGGTCGCCACGCCAAAGCAGCCCGCCGGGAAAATCCACGGCAGCGCCGCGCGGTATTTTTCACTGATCAGCGGCCCGACCAGCCAGGGCGAAATGAACGCCAACACGCCGACCGCTGCGAGCCCCACGCCGGCAAACGCGAGTGCCACCCCATCCACGCGCCGCGCCAGGGCGACGCGATCTGCGCCGGCGAGGGCGTCCCCGAGCGCAAAAATCCCCGGCTGAAAATACTGCACAAAAATCGCGCCGAGCGCCGCCACGAGCACCACCGCCGCGCCGCCCGCGAGCGTGAAATAGCCGGCTTCGGTTGCTCCGAAAAACGCCGCGACGATCCAGCGGTTGATGCCCGCGAGCACCCAGGTCGCCGCGGCGAGCGCGATGAACAGCGGTCCGCCATACGCCTCGGTTAGACGAGGAATTGCGGCGGTGGTTTCCTGCCCGGGTCGGGACCAGGCGGCCCGCAGCATCCACCCGCCAACCGCGGCCGTGATCAGCGCGTGACCGCTGAAACCGAGCCACAGCGCCGCCATCGCGCCGCCCGAAGCGAAATAAAAAAGCAGCGGCAGAAACGTCCGCGTCGTCGATGCGGCCACGCTCACGAGGCAATCGCGCCAGTGCGCGCCCTCGGCTTGCAGCGCTGCCTGCGCGAGCGCCACCGCCGCGAGCAGCGAAGCCGCGGCGAAGAGCGCAAGCCCGAGGATGACGGCGTCGCGCAACGAGGCTTGCGGCAGCGTCATCTTGGCCACGAACGCCGCCACCGCGAGCCAGGGCAGCCGCTGCGCCCAGCCGAGGGCGATGCTACGCAGCAGCCGTGGGCGCGACGCCGCCCCTGCCCAGTGGCGGACGACAAATTTCAAGAGGCCGGCGTGCACGACCCAGGCGCCGATGGGGGCGAAGGTTAAAAAAACCCCGTAAACCCCGAGTGTCTCCGGCCGCATGAGCGTGGAATTCAGCTTCATGCCCACCACGCCGCATCCGATCCCGAACGCTTGCGCGAGCAGGATGGGAATCAGACGGAGGCGGGAGCGGGCCGAGGCGGGCGGCATGAAAGCAGGTGGCGCGATGCGGGCAGAATCACCGCGAGCGTGCAAGCTGGGGCGCGGATCAGTTCGGCGTGCGTCTCGTGGTGGGCCGTGCGCTCC
>JANNEY010000412.1:0-28096 GCA_031379235.1 Opitutaceae bacterium
CGCGGCGCAAATCACCTCTTCGCCGAGCGCGCAAGCGGCCAACCTTGGGCAAAATGCCACGTTCTTCGGCTCGGCGAGTGGCTCGCCGACGCCCACTTTGCAATGGCAGCGGCAGCCCGCCATTGCAAAGTGGGCGTCGGCGAGCCACTCGCCGAGCCGAAGAACGTGGCATTTTGCCCAAGGTTGGCCGCTTGCGCGCTCGGCGAAGAGGTGATTTGCGCCGCGACTGAGCCCGTCACCGTGAGCGTAAAACTCTGGGTGACGTCGGTCACAACGTTGGACGCCTGAATCGTCACAGGGAAAGAACCGCTGGCCGTCGGCGTGCCGGAGAGTAGCCCGCCCGACGTCAGGGTCACGCCCGAGGGGAGAACGCCGACCGTGATGCTGAAGGTTGGCGCCGGACTGCCGCTGGCCGTGACGGAGAACGAGCCCGCAGCGTTGAGCGTAAACGACGCACTGGTGCCGCTGGTAAACGAAGGCGCACTCGCCGGCAAGATGCGGCGGATAGTATGATTGTTCGCATCGCCAATGAAGAGTGAATCCACCGCCGTCGCGACCACGCCAAAAGGCGTATTGAACCGGGCGTTGGTGCCGACGCCATTCGTCGAACCGACAATGCCAGCACCGCCGGCGAGGGTCGTGACGGTCGCGCCTGCGATTTTCTTAATCGTCTGCGTGCCGGTGTCGGAGACGTAAACGTTGCCCGAGCCGTCCACCGCGATGCCGCGCGGAATCGAGTAGGTGCCGGCTAGTGTGGTCACCGCATTGGCGGCGAGCACGGCGATGCTCTTGGCTAGTCCGCCGCTGTAATCGCTCACATAAAGATTGGCGCCGCCCGAATCCAGTGCCGCGCCCCAGGGCGTAAAGCCGGAGACGATGGTCGTGACCGCGCCCGCGCCCGCCGCGGCGAGGACGTCAATCCGGCGCACTAGGCTGTTGCCGTAATCGGTCACGTAGATGAAGGAGCCCGCACTGTTGACGGCCACGCCGATCGGCGAGCTGAAAGTCGAAAGGGCCGACGTCGAGTTCACGGCCGACGCCGTGCCGGTGCCGATGGTGAGCGTGACCGTGCCCGCCGAATTGAGCCGCTTGATCTGGTGGTTACCCGTGTCGGCGACATAGACGTTGCCCGAGCCGTCCACCGCCACGCCCGAGGGAAAATTGAAACCGGCCGCCAGTGTCGTCACGGCGCCCGTGGAAATATTCACCTTGCGGACCGCGCTGTTGGACTGGTCGGCGACATAGATGAAGGTGCCATCGCTCGCGAGGCCAGTCGGCTGATTGAAACGCGCGAGCGTGCCGTCGGTGTTGTTGACGTTGCCCGACGTGCTGGCCGCACCAGCCGGCGTCGAGACGGCGACCGTCTGCGCCAGCGCCGCCAGAGGAAGCATTACAACTGCGAGCGCAGCGGACAAAAATCGCGTCACACGCGACGAAAGACGAACAGGGTTTTCAAGACCGACGGAGGAGCACTTCATAGGAGATATAGGTTCAGAGCGGAAACGACAGGGATCGACCCGAAGACAAACCGGACACCAGTAAAGTGCCGAGGTTCGCCCCGATAGAGCAAGACGTGTTTGAATCGGAAAAATCTCGCGCATGACACAGTGCAGCCAAGCAGGGATTCGGCCGCGACCACGCACACTGTGATCGTTTTTGCATCGCGCGTGCCAGCACTCGAAATCCCCGCGCCACGACTCGTCCACCGAGGCAACGGGATGAATTATTCGTGCTCCCGCGCGTCAGACGCAGCGCGGAAATCCCCCCATCCGGCCGGAAAATTCCGGGCGCTATTCCCCGATCCGGTTCCGGATCGCACGGCGGATCGCCACGCTTTTGCGCCCGTCTTCACCGTCGCCGACCAGAGAAAATTGAGCCGAGCACGCCGCGGATAATTTCGCGGCCGATGCTGCTGCCGACGGTGCGGACCGCACTTTTTGCAAAAATCGTCGCCATGCTGTCGGGTTGCCGGCCCACGCTGCGCGTGCGCGTCGGCAGCGGCGGCAACGACGAGGCCGCACCCCCTCCGCCGCCGAAGATCGAACCCCAGAAGCCGGGTTTCTCCTCGGCGGGTGCAGGCGCGGGCTGCGCGCCACCACTGTCACCTCCGCCCGGGGCCGGCGCGCGCGCCGGAGTCTGCGCCGGGGCCGCGTGCGCCTGCGTGAGTCGCTCGTAAGCCGACTCCCGATCGATCATGGTTTCGTAGGCGCCATACACGATCGAACTCTGGATGAGCTGCTGGCGCTGTTGCGGGAGAATCGGACCGACTTGACTGCGCGGCGGGCAGATGAGCGCGCGCTCGACCACGCTGGGCTGGCCTTTCTCGTCGAGGAACGAGACGAGCGCCTCGCCCACGCCGAGCTCGGTGAGCACCGTTTCCGTTTTCAGTTTCGGGTTCTGGCGAAACGTCTCCGCCGCGGCCTGCACTGCTTTCTGGTCGCGCGGCGTGAAGGCGCGGAGCGCGTGCTGCACGCGGTTGCCGAGCTGGCCGAGCACATTGTCGGGCAGGTCGCGCGGGTTCTGCGTCACGAAATAAATCCCGACCCCTTTCGACCGCACCAGCCGCACGACCTGCTCGATTTTCTCGAGCAGCGCGGCCGGGATGTCGTTGAAGAGCAGGTGCGCCTCGTCGAAGAAAAACACCAGTTTCGGCTTCGGCAAGTCGCCCGCCTCGGGCAGCCGCTCGAACAATTCCGAGAGCATCCACAGGAGCAGCGTCGCGTAAACTTTCGGCGCGAGCATCAGCTTGTCGGCGGCGAGGATGTTGATGACGCCGCGGCCCTGCGCGTCCGTCTGCATGAAGTCATCGAGGTTGAGCGCGGGCTCGCCGAAAAATTTGTCCGCGCCCTGCTGCTCGAGCGCGAGCAGGTTGCGCTGGATGGCGCCGATGCTCGCGCTGGAGATGTTGCCGTATTGGGTCGTGAACGCCGACGCGTTGTCGCCCACGTATTGGAGCATCGCACGAAAATCCTTCGTATCGAGGAGCAGCAGGCCGTTCTCATCGGCAATGCGGAAGACGAGGTTGAGCACGCCGGCCTGCACCTCGTTCAGATTGAGCAGCCGCGCGAGCAAGAGCGGCCCCATCTCGGAGACCGTCGCGCGCACCGGATGCCCGCTCTCGCCAAACACATCCCAGAACGTGACCGGGCACGGCCCAAACGCGAAGCCCTCGAGCTTGAGCTGCTGAATGCGCGCCTGGATTTTCGCATTGCCGCCGCCCGCCTGCGAGAGCCCCGCGAGGTCGCCCTTCACATCGGCCATGAACACCGGCACGCCGCGCGCGCTGAACGCCTCCGCCATCACCTGCAACGTGACGGTCTTGCCCGTGCCCGTCGCCCCCGCGATGAGCCCGTGGCGGTTGGCCATCTCGGGCAGGAGAAACAGTTCCGTGCTCGCACGGCGCGCGATGAGAAGGGGATCGGGGGAGGACATGGGAAGAGGGAGAGCGGAGATGGGAGATGGGAGATGGAATTTTCAGAAACGCGGGCGCGGGGCAAACTCAGAGGTCGAGCCGGGCGCGTTCGGCTTTCTCCGCGACTCCGCTCCGTCCGCGTCGTCCTCACGTTAGATGCAGCAACGACGGCAGTCCCACCACGACTCCGATGCCGTAGATGAGATCCAGCCAGAAGATCGAGCCCAGTGCCCCCGCGTAAATCAGCCCCACCAGCGGCGTGCCCAGCACCTTGGCGCTGAGCGGCGACTCCTTGCTCCAGATCGCGCCCCAGATGCTCTGTGCGTCGCCCGTGCTCGGAAACGAATGCACCGCGATCGAAACGGCGAGCCACAGCACGGCGTATTTCACGAACTCCCCGGCGCCGGAATGTTCGCGCATGAAGGGAATCGCGAACAGGCCGATGCAAAATCCCAGCACGGTGTTCACAAACAGCGGGCCGATGCCAATGAGCACATGCCGCCACACGCTCGAAGGCAGCTCGTGCGCGACATAACCGGCCGGATTGCCGAACCGAAAATAGCAGACTTCGAGCACCTTTGTTTTCGTCCACTCGCAAAAGAGTTTGTGGGCGAGTTCGTGCACCATAACGCCGGGAAACGTGAGCCAAGTGATGATGAAGCCAGGGATCATTTCTAATGTTTGCTTTGGGGAGGATTGCCCGCCGCAAACACGGGCGACCGCACGGGGTCATGCACGGTGAGCGCACCGCGCCCGCCGCGCCGGCGCAAGGCCGTTCTTCGGCCGCGCCGCTTTGCCTCTTTGCCTCGCCCGTGATTTCGCGTTGGGTTGTCCGCCATGCCCAACGCCCTCGCGCACGAGAAATCGCCCTATCTGCTCCAGCATGCGGAGAATCCCGTCGCGTGGCTGCCGTGGGGCGAGGCGGCATTTACCCGCGCGCGCGCCGAGCAGAAACCGATTTTCCTGAGCATCGGTTACTCGACCTGCCACTGGTGCCACGTGATGGCGCACGAGTCGTTTGAGAACGCGGCGATCGCGGAAATTCTCAACGCGCATTTCATCCCGATCAAAGTCGATCGCGAGGAGCGGCCCGACGTGGACAAGGTTTACATGGCCTACGTGCAGGCGATGACGGGCCACGGCGGCTGGCCGCTGAGCGCGTGGCTCACGCCCGAGCTGAAACCCTTCTACGGCGGCACCTATTTCCCGCCGGAGGATCGTCACGGTCGCCCAGGCTTCCCCGCGATCCTGCACGCCATCGCGCGCGGCTGGCAGGTCGAACGCGAAAAACTCGTCGCCGAGGGCGATCGCGCGATTGCGACGCTGCGGGAGCACTATGAGTTGAGAGTTGAGAGTTCAGGGTTGAGAGACGGAAAAAACCTTTCCGATTCTGACTCTCAGCTCTCAACTCTCAGCTCTCAACTGCTCGAAAGTGCTTCGACCGCATTCGAGAAAGGCTTCGAGTATTTTTATGAAGCCTTTGATGCGACGCACGGCGGCTTCGGCGGCGCGCCGAAATTTCCACGCGCGGCGAATCTGAATTTCCTTTTCCGCATCGCCGCGCTGCAAGGCCCGCAGAGCGAAATGAGCGCCGAGGCGGTCAAGCTCGCCACCGCGACGCTCCGCGCGATGGCCCGTGGCGGCCTCCATGATCACGTCGGCGGCGGCTATCACCGTTACTCCGTCGACGAGGGCTGGTTCGTCCCGCACTTCGAAAAAATGCTCTACGATCAGGCGCAGATCGCGATCAACTGCCTTGATGCGCGGCAGGCGACGGGCGACGAACGGTTCGCGTGGATGGCGCGCGATATTTTCTCCTACGTCGCGCGCGAGCTTACCGGCCCGGAGGGCGGATTCTACACGGCGGAGGATGCGGACAGCGCGCTCGCCACCGACGCCGGCGCGGAGGAGCCGCAGCCTGCCGCGCACGCCGAGGGCGCGTTCTACGTCTGGACAGCCGGGGAGCTGCGGACGGTGCTCGGAGAAAATTTCGCGTTCATCGCGTCGCACTTCGGCGTCGAGGCCAACGGCAACGTGCCCGCGTCCCTCGATCCCCACGCGGAATTTCGCGGGAAGAACATCCTCGCGCAGCGCCGCTCGCTCGCGGAGAGCGCCCAGCAGCATGCGCTCACGCCCGAGGCCGCCAACGACCGGCTGCTCGCCGCGCTCGCGCGCCTCCGCGACCTCCGTGCCTCGCGCCCGCGGCCGCATCTCGACGACAAAGTCATCACCGCCAACAACGGCCTGATGGTCTCCGCCCTCGCGCGCGCGCATCAGGTGCTCGGCACTGATGGCCCGGTGGATTTTCTCCGCACCGCCACCCGCGCGGCGGAGTTCATCGAACGCGAACTGTTCGATGCGACGCGCGGCGTGCTGTTTCGCAACTGGCGCGCGGGCCGAGGCGCGACCGAGGGTTTCGCCGAGGACTATGCGTTTTGGATTCAAGCGCTGCTCGATCTTTACGAGGCGTCGTTTGCGCTGCGCTGGCTGCGCTGGGCCGATCAGTTGCAGACCAAGATGGACGAACTTTTCTGGGACGCGGAGCGGGGCGGCTATTTCAACTCGGCCGCGGGCGACGCCAGCATCGTGCTGCGTCTGAAGGAAGATTACGACGGGGCCGAGCCCGCGCCGAGCAGCGTCGCGGCGATGAATCTCTTGCGGCTCGGGGCCCTGCTGCACGACGAGGCGCGGCGCACGCGCGGCCTTCGCACCATCGCGGCGTTTCGCCCGCAGTGGAGCCGCGCGGCGCACGCGATGCCGCAGATGCTTTGTGCGGTGGAGCTCGCGTTGGAACCGCCGCGTCACGTCGTGCTCGCCGGCGATCCGCAGGCAAAGGATTTTCGCGCCCTGGTCGCCGTGCTCCACGAAAAGATCGGCCCGCGCCGCACGCTCCTGGCCGTCGATGGCGGCGAAGACCAGGCGTGGCTGGCCTTGCGCGCGCCGTGGCTCGCGGCCCTGAGACCGCTCGGTGGTCGCGCCACCGCCTACGTATGCGAAGAGTTCGCCTGCCAGGCGCCGGTCACCACCCCGGATGAGTTGCGCCATACGCTCGCTGCGCACTAAAAGTAAACCAACGCCATGGACGAACGCCTGCAACGCCTCGAAGAAAAAATCGCCTACTTGGAGCGCCACGTCACGCAACAGGACAAGGCGATGCTCGAAATGGCCGACGCACTCACCGCGCTGCGCCGCGAACTCAAATCGTGGCGCGAACGCCTCAGCAGCAGCGGTGCGGATGGAAATTCGCCGGGCGAGTCACCGCAGGACGAGCGCCCGCCGCACTATTAGGACATTATCAATAAAACAGTAGTCGAAAACCCAACGCCCCGAACTGAGTTGAACAGGAAGATCGGGGAGTTCGGGAAGCGAAGCTCCGCCCTTTCCGGCCTTCCCACTCTTCCTGTTTCTCTTCCCAGTTTATTATTCCGATCGGGGAATGTCGGCTACGGTTTTTATGAAACCGCTATAGGGCGGGCGAGGCGGCGCGATTGCGCCGCGTTGCACTCGTGTAGGTCAGCGCGCTTGCGAGCGCGCCGGCCTACTCAGAACGCCGCCGTCAGCTCCTGTTGGTGGCCGGGCTCGAGCGCCTGCGCGCCGAGGGCGGCGCACTCGATGTCGTCGTTTTTGTAGAGCTTGAACTGCACGGGCGCGACCGCGTCGTTGGTTTCCCAGCGCCACTTGCCGATCGAGACGAATTGCAGCGGCACGCCTTTCTCCCAGCTGAGCCCCGGGCCCGAGCCGCGGATGAAGAGCCGATTGCCGATGCCAATGTAAGCCGTGATGATCAGGCGCGTCGCGCCATCCGAGGTTATCACGCGTTCCGCCACGCTCGCGGCGGAAGTCGAGGCCGACTCATCGAGCTCGAGTGCGGGTTCATCGTGATCGGCCGAGACGGGCTTCTTCAGTGCGCGCTTGCGCGGTTCCTTGGGTGCTTCGGCCACTGGCGGGGGCACGTCGGCAGCCAGCGCAGTCGGAACGGCAGTCGGAGACAGCTCCGGAGCGGGCGGCATCGCGGGCGTGGCCGTCGGCGTCGCGGCGATGTGGCCGGTAAAAGGTTCGGATGTCCCCGGTGCCACGGGCGCAATCTCAACGATTGTTTCGGCGGGCACCGGGAGCGGCTCATCGGCCGGCACCGGGCGCACCGGCACCAGCGGCGGTTCGGCGAACGGTTCCGGTGTGGCCCCTTGCACGGCCACGGGCTCTTCGCGCCGGATTTTCCGCGGGCGCTTGGGCGGGTGCTCAACGGGTCCGGTCTTCAGCTCGGTTTCGCCAGCTTCGACCAGCGGCACCGCGGGTGCAGGCGCCGCCTCCACCGCCGCACCCACGACGACGGCTGCAGGGGCCGCCACGGCTCCTACCCGGGCCGCCGCCTCCAGCCGGCCGATTTTTATTTCCAGCTCCTGCGTGGCGGTGGTGACACGCGCCGCCAGTTCGGCGAGGGCCGCGGGCTTGGCCGACTCGATGGCGGCCACGGCGCGGGCGGAAAGTTTGGCGAGTGCATCCTGCGCCGCGGCGAAGTGCTGCTGCGTCGCGGCCTCGAGTTTCGTCCACTCGGCCGTGGACTTCGCGATCCGTTGCGAAACGGTTTCGAGCCGCTCGCTCTCCGTCGTGCGCAGGGCGAGGAGCTCGCGTTCCAGTTCTTCCTTATCCGCATCCGCCGCAAGGGCGAGCTGCGCCTGGAATTCCGCAATTTTTTCCTGAAGTTTGTGCGGCAACTGCTCGGCGTGGCGGACACTTTTCTGCGCGAGCTCGGCGATTTCGTGCAGGCCGCCGGCCGCGATACTAAGCTGCTCCGCCGCCGAGCTGATCGTCGCGGCGAGACCCTCGAGCGCGCGCTGCCGCTCCTCGAGCATGGCGTTTTTCTGCCCCTCGTAGCGCGCGACCAGCGGCACGAGCCCGACAATCGCGCCCACGCCCACGCACGCGACAATGGCGATGACCGCGTTGATCGTGAGCGGGTCGCTGTTGAGGGCGATGTAGGCCGCGGCCGCAATGAGAGCGACGTCGGCCAGAAGGAACGGCCACGCGGGCAGTTTGGGATTCGATTCGGAAGAGTTCATGAGGGGCGGCGGCAGTGCCCGGCGCCCCCAACCCGAACGTCCCTCGCGAGACGGGCAGGATTGCGGCACGCCGGCGGCGGAAAAGTTTGTGCGCCGCGCCGCGCCGCGGCTCAAGGGGAAAAGCGCCGCGCCAAATCCGGCATTGTGCCGGCGGACCGGTCGGCGCACGTTGCCGGCGCGCGATGAATCCATCTTCTTTTCTCCGCGTCGAGCGCGAGGGTCTCCATGGCTCGCGGCACTACGTGGTCCACACGCACGACCCGAAGTTTACCGTCGAACTTTCGCCCGATGCCGCCGCGCCGGACCAAGTCGGCCGCGGCGTCATCCAGCGCGTGCACGTGCCCAATTCGTGGGCGGGCGACTACACGAAATACGCCAAGGTGATCACCGCCGCGCAGGAATTTTTCGGTCAGAGTTTCGCCGAATCCACCGCGCAGGCGGCGACCCGCCGTTTTCCCGTTTAACGCGGCGCTCAGGCCAGCGCCCGCCACACCGTGGCCCCCAGCGTGAAAAGCAAGGCCACGCGCAGCGCGCCCTCAAACGCGAGGATGACGAGCACCCACTTCAGCCGCACGCCGCGGCGCAGCGAAAACCCCACCATGGAAATGAACAGCAGGCCCGCGCCCGCCATCCGCGCCGTCGGCACCACGAGCAGCAGGAGCATCCACAGCCAGTAGGCGAAGAGGATCACGCTCCAGCAAAATGCCGTGGCCTCCCTCAGCCCGAGTTCCCGTGGATCCGCATTGCGCGCAATCTGCTTCACCCCGAGGTAGCGCTCGCTCAGCACGAGCTGCCAAATCTCAAAGACCAGAAACACGGGCAAAAAGGAAATCATCACCTGCACGCGCCCAGCAGGAGGCAAACGCGCGCGGCTGGCAATCCGCACGCAACAACGAGCGACTCACAATAATTTACCGCTCCCCAGCCTTTACATACTCCCGCTCCACACGATGAAATCCGGTCATGATCATCGCCCTCCGCCGCCGGCCAGCGCGAGCATTTACCACGGTCGAGCTGCTCATTGTGGTCACGATCATCGCGCTGCTGGCCACGATGGGCATGCCGGCCTTCCAGCGCGTGCTGCTGCACGTGCAGGGCAACGCCCTGGTCAACGATCTTCGTGTCTTCTCCTCTGGCTTGTTGCAATACGCACATAGCAACGGCTCCTACCCCGCCAGCTCAACGGCCGCGGGGGTTTTCCCATCTGAGATGACCGGCATCATTACGCCCGATCAGTGGACGCGGAACGCGCCCATCGGGGGCAACTATGAATTCCTGAACAATGTCACCGTCGCCGGCGTGGCCTATCGCGCCTTGATTCGCGTAAGCGCCGCCGCCGGCACTGCAATCGCGTTCAACTCGACCCAGCTCCTCGCGCTCGATCAACGGTTTGACGACGGCAGCCTCACCGGCGGCCAGCTCTTCACGAACGGAGCCGCGCTCAATACCTACTACATCGTCGAAAAATGAACACCGCGCTCCCGATTCGAATCGTGGCCGAAAATCTCACCGGCGAAGCCGTCGCGCTCGCTCCGCACGAGGGTCGGAGCCACGCCGTGGAAATCAACGAGGCGGCACTCCGCCTCTGGCTGCGGAATTACGCCGCGCTGCCCGCCTTGGAAGCCGAGGATATCGGCGCCCAACTGCATCTCGCGCTCGGCGCCCGCCAGCTCTTGGTCCGCTGGGTGGGCGGACGCCTCGGCTCCGACCGGGCGGGCACCTTCGTCGCCGCGACGCCCGACGCGATCGTCTCCGATTTCCTACCGCCGGCCCATGCCCCCGAAACGCCGATCGCCGGTCTGGCAGACTACGAGCCATCCATCGGCAGCCAGGCCGAATCCACCGCGCCGTCACGTCAGGAAACCGGGCCGCGATCCAAACTGGCGGTTCTCGCCGCTCTTGTCGCACTCTTGGCCGTCGGTTGCTGGTGGAACCTGCGCCCCGAGACGCCCGACGGCGTCACTTGGATCGAGAATGCCACCGAGCGCGATACCATCCTCGGTCGCGCCGCCGGTCGCTACACCAGCGAGAACGAGCGCCTGACGCTTGATCTCAAGGCGCAGCTCGCCGCCGCCAACGAGCAGGGCGCTCCGACTTTGAACACCACCGTGCGGGTCGGCCGCCGCGGCGACACGACGGTTTTCGTCACTGCCGCCGGCGTCGTCATCGAACTCGCCGCCAGCGGGAACCTCCGTATCGCTTCCACCGACTACCGCCGCCTAGCCACGGGTAGCTGAGAACCGATCTGAATAACCGCTGCGCAAGGTAGGGCGAACCGTCCCCGGTGAGCCGTCAGGCGCAAGCGGCTCGGCGGGACGCCTCGCCCTACCCACGTTGGCAGACCTGCCGCTGGGTTTATTCGGATCGGTTCTGAGCCGCGCCGAGTGGCTCACCCCCGGGCAGTCGGCTTTGCTCCCGGCGCGCGACCCAGCCGGGCGAAACACAGTCCGGCGCAACCAATTTAGGCACGCGCCGCCTGACTCCCCGCATTCCGGTTGAGTGACCCCCTGCGCTTCAAGGGGCCTCCATCCGAGAAGCACTCTCTCAGAGAGCGCGGTCGTTTGCGCCCGCGCTCCGGGCCACGGTCCGCTGCGTTCTTTTCCCTGTCTCCCGAAACCCATGAAAACAAAACCCCTCCGCGTTACCCACGCGCTTCTGTCGGCTGCCCTCGCAGCCTCGGCAATCGGCCTGGCGCCGTTCGTGTCCGCTCAAACGGCCGCTCCGGCCAAACCCAAGGACGAAGCGGTGCTGCTCCCGTAGTTCACCATCACCGAAAATCCCACGAATCCCTATCAGTCGCGCCAGGCGCTCTCGGCCTCGCGCATTGCGATGGATATCCAGGACATCCCGCAGACGATCTCGGTCGTGTCGCGCGAGTTTCTCGAGGACACGATGGCGCTGCGCATGCTCGACGCCGCGAAATACGTGACGCCGATCGTCGAGAACACGCTGCCGACGACGCCCATCCTTACGTGGGCGCGACCGACCGGTGTCGCGATGGACAAACTCTCCGCCACCGAGGAGCGCGAAGGCGGCACGCTCGCGCCGGGCCAAGCGGTGCCCGGCTTCGCGCGCGAAAGCCTCAGCGTGTTCTCGCCGGCCGAGTGGGAGAAAAACAAATCCACGCTCACGTTCGCCGTGTGGACGGAGCGGGCGCGCCTCGCCGCGGCGACGGCGAAGTAATTCAGCGGGATGCTGGCGCCGTCTCCTCGCGCCGCATCTTGGCAAACTCCACGCGCAGAAACTCCCGCGTCTCCGCCGGGATCGCCTGCCAGTGACAGCCCGCCAGCCCCGCTTCGATCGCGTAGGCCAGCAACACGCTCACCGGGTGGCCAGCACGCCGCAACCGCCGGCACGCCTCGATTGGCCCGAGCCGCCCGAGTTGCGCCCGGGTCGTGATGTCCGCGTCCGCGAGCCAAGCGGCGGACTTGGGCCCGAGATTCATGAGCACACCGAGTTCCCCGCCGGGCCTGGATTTTTTGCGCCGGAGATTTTCCCGGAACGGCCGGATGGGCTGGATGCGTGCCATGCCAGCCGAGTGTGCCGGCCCGGCCGCCATGCTCCACCCGAATTTCCGGACCCCGCCAACGCGCGGCGCACCGAATTGTTTTCCGTTTTCCGCGTTTCCCGTTTCTCACTCTCCGGATGATTGAAGCCCGGGGTCTGACCAAGACGTTTCGCGACAAAAAGCGCGGCGATATCCGCGCGGCCGACGGCGTCTCGTTCCGCGTCGCGCCCGGCCAAATCTACGGACTGCTCGGGGCCAACGGCGCCGGCAAGACCACCACCCTGCGGCTGCTCGCCACGCTGCTGCAGCCGACGAGCGGCGGCGCGACGGTCGCCGGCTTCGACATCGTGCGTGAGGCGCAGCAGGTGCGCGCGCACGTCGGCTTTCTCGCCGCCAGCACCGCGCTCTATGGCCGACTCACCGCGCGCGAGACCCTCGCCTACTTCGGCAAACTCCACGGGCTCACCACCGCCGATATCGTCTCGCGCACCCAACGCCTCGCCGACGAGCTCGACATGCACGAGTTTCTGGATCGCCGCTGCGAAAAATTCTCCACCGGCATGAAGCAGAAAACCTCGATTGCCCGCACCTTGATCCACGATCCGGCGGTGATGATTTTCGACGAGCCCACGCTCGGGCTCGATATCATGGCCGCGCGCACGATCGTGAAGTTTGTCCGCGAGTGCCGCGCGCGCGGCAAAACCGTCATCTATTCCACCCACATCATGAGCGAGGTGGAAAAGCTCTGCGACGTGATCGGCATCATCCACGACGGCCGGCTCCTCGCCGAGGGCACCCTCGCCGCCCTCCGCTCCCGTTATGCCGAACAGGACCTCGAGGAAATCTTCGTCCGCGCCGTCGGCGCACCGCCCGTGCTTGCCCCATGAACTGGACCCACATTTTCACCGTCTACGGCAAGGAGCTGCGCGACATGCTGCGCGACCGCCGCACCCTGATCTCGATGATCGTCATTCCCACCATCGCGATGCCAGGGCTTTTCGCGCTGGTGATCGCGGTGTCGTTCAAGGTGGAGCGCGAAGTCGCGGCCACGCCGCCCTCGATTATGATTCTCGGTGGCGACGATTCATCCGCTATGCGCGATGGCCTGGCCAAGAATCCGAAACTCTCCATCGCGCCGCCAACCGAGAACTGGCGGCAGCAAATCGTGGATAAAAAACTGCGCGCGGCCGTAGAATTCCCCCCCGGCCTCGAAACCACCCTCGCGGGCGGCGGCTCCGCGTCCGTCAACATTTACCACTATCAGGGCGAGGTGCGCTCCAGTCGCGCAGTGACTGAGGTCCAGGAGTTCCTCAAAGCCCAGGCCAATAAAATCGTCGCCACGCGTCTGGCCGAGCGCGGCCTCACGCCCGCGGCCATCAAACCGATCGAGGTGAAGGCTTTGAACGTCGCTCCCCCGGAAAAAGTCGGCGGCAATTTGATCGGCGGCATCATCCCGTATTTTTTCCTCATCCTCGCCTTCACGGGCGCGATGTATCCCGCGATGGACCTGACCGCGGGCGAGAAGGAACGAGGCACGATGGAGACCTTGCTGTGCAGTCCCGTCGGCCGCGTGGACATCGTGCTCGGAAAGTTTCTGATGATCCTGACCGCCTCGCTCGGCACCGTCGCCTGCTCGCTCCTTTCGATGACCGCGACCCTTTCGATCGGCGGCTCGATTCTGGCCCGCAGCATTGGCGGCGGCGACCCGGCCGCCGCCGCCCGCGCCGCCAGCCGGATCGCCTCCATGACCACGCTGGATCCGGTCGGCTTGCTGGCCGTGGTCGGCATGGTGCTGCCCATGGTCGTGCTGTTCGCCGCCAGCCTGTTCACGATTTCGCTTTTCGCGAAGAGCTTCAAAGAAGCGCAGAGCTACGTCTCACCGCTGATCGTCGTGATCCTGATGCCCGCCATGATCGGGATGCTGCCCGGTGTGGAGCTGAATTGGAAACTCGCCCTCGTGCCGATCCTCAATGTGTCGCTCGCGAGCAAGGAACTCGTCTCCGGCGTGTGGCATTGGGATTTGCTCGGACTCATCTTCGCCTCGACCTGTCTCTACGCCGTGATCGCGCTGGGACTCGCCGTGCGGATGTTCAGTCGCGAGAGCGTGATCTTTCGGACGTAAAAACTCTGCTCAAGTCGGGTTTTGTGGCGAGGTTCGGGGTAAAGCGCGGGTAAAATCCCCGCCACCCTCTAGTAATGCGCGGGCGAACCGATTAAGATGTCATCCAGAGCAAGTAATTTCTAACCCGCCATGGACTCCATCATCTCCTTTCCGACCCCTGAGCCCGAGCTCAAGGTTGCGCGCCCGCCCGCTGAGAAATGGGCGGCGACACTCGCCGAGGAGCGCCTGCGCTTGCAGGAGGATCAGGATTCACTGCGGGAGCGGGAAGGCAATCTGCGCGAATACGAATCACGCCTCCGCATGCTTCAGGCCGAGATCGAGGCCGGCCGCACCATCGCTTCGGCCACCAACACGCCACTCGTGGCGCAGCGCTCGACGCCCCCGATGTTTCAGCGCCCTTCCAGCCGTGCGCCCTTCACCGACGATCCGGCGCTGCAGGTTGCTTGGGAAAAGCTGCATCGCGCCCGCGAAATTCTCGAGGCTGAACAAAGAAATCTCCGCGACGATCGCGTGTCCATTCGCGAGCAGGAAGTCATGGTGAAACAGCGCTTGGAGGAAATTGCCGACCGTGAAGCGAAACTCACCGAGCGCGAAGCCATCGCGGCCGCCGCGACACCTCCGCCCGCCGCGCTCGCCGTGGCCGACGATCCGGCACCGGTTTCCGCGGTGACACGCCTGACTCGCGCCCCGATGGATTTGGCCCGCTCGGTCTTTGGCGGAAGAAAATCCGGCTAACACACTTTGCGCTGCGAGGGGCAGCGCTTCTGGGTAACGGACGCGGCGGGCCCAACACCGCCGCTTTTCGTTTTCCAAAATCGAGCCGCACGCATCCGTCCTCGCACCGTTTCAAAAATCCGCTTGCGCCGCTGCAGCGCCGTCATCATCAGAACCCGCAGTGAATTTCACCCGCAAGTCCATCGCTACCGCGACCGCCGTCAAAATGACGGCGGTAAAATGCGCACGCTGGCACGGGTCGGCTTGGCGACGATGGTCCGGTGCGATAATCGCACATCACGGCTGAAGCAGCCCTGAACACCACCGCCAAGCCCGACTCAAACGAGTCGGGCTTTTTGTTTTCCCGTATTTCACCGCTCCATGATTCCCACCTCAGCCCAAATCGTCCCATGCCCGCCCTCGCTCCCGCTCCCGTCCCCCGGATAAATCCCAGATCGGAGATCGACTTGCCGTCGGTCTCCTTTTTCGGCCGTTCGCTCGCCGAGTATGCGCAGTTCTTTGCGCTCGATGTCGCCGCATTGAAAGGCCGCGACGTGCTCGATGTCGCGGCCGGTCCGTCATCGTTCACCGCCGAAGCCTGCGCGCGGAAGATTAACGCCGTCGCGGTCGATCCGGCCTACGGCAGCACCGGCGGCGAGCTCGCCGCCCGCCTGCACGGCGACTACGAGCGGATGTTTGCGCAAGTGCGCGAGAAACGGCGGTTGTTTCGGTTCAAGAGCTTCCCCTCGATCGAGGCCGCGGAAGCGGATCGGCGCAGCGCCGCGCAGCGGTTCCTCGCCGACTACGAGACACACTTCATCCACAACCGCTACGTCGGCGGCTCGCTCCCGCGGCTGCCGTTTTTCGACGGGACGTTCGATGTCGTGCTCAGCGCACACCTGCTGTTCGTTTACGCCGGCTTGTTTGATTTCGAGTGGCATCTGGCCGCGTGCCGCGAACTCGTGCGCGTGAGCGTGGACGAGGTGCGCATCCATCCGTTGTGCGGCGCTGACGGAAAACCGTATCCCGCGCTGGCGCGGCTGCGGCGCGAGCTGCGCGAAGCCGGCCTCGCGAGTGAGGTGCGCGCGGTGGCCTACGAATTTTTCGCGGGCGCCAACTCCATGCTGGTGCTGCGGAGGGCGGCCTCATGAGCACCGCCAACAGCATCGCCCGGACCCCGGAGCCGCCCTACTACGCCGTGATCTTCACGTCACAGCGCGCGACAGACGACGGCCGTGCGTATGGCACGATGGCACAGCGCATGGCCGATCTTGGATCACGTTACGCGGGCTTCCTCGGGATCGAGAGCGCGCGGGGCACGGATGGCGTCGGCATCACGGTCAGCTACTGGCGCGACGAAGCCGCGATCCTGGCGTGGAAACGCGACACCGAGCATGAGAAAGCCCAGCGCGGCGGGCGCGAGGCGTGGTATGAACGCTACGAGGTGCGCATCGCGAAAGTGGAGCGCGCCTATGGATTTGCCCGCAAGCCCTCGACCTGAGACGGTCGCGCCATGTTTCCCCAGCACATCATCGCCCGCAAACGCGACGGCCACGCGCTCACCCGCGAGGAAATCCAGGCCTTCGTGCGCGGCGCGACCGATGGCTCGTGGGCCGACTACCAGCTCAGCGCGCTGTTGATGGCGATTTTCCTCCGCGGCATGACGCCCGAGGAAACCGCCCACTACACCGACGCGATGATGCGCTCGGGCGTCGTCGCTGATCTTTCCGCGGTGCCCGGTATCAAGGTCGACAAGCACTCCACCGGCGGTGTCGGCGACAAGGTCTCCATCCCGCTCGCCCCGATGGTCGTCGCCTGCGGCGTGCCCGTGCCCATGATCAGCGGCCGCGGTCTCGGCCACTCCGGCGGCACGCTCGACAAGCTGGAATCGATTCCCGGTTTCCGCACCGACCTTTCGCTCGATGCGTATCGGGCGCAGGTCGCGCGGATCGGGTGTGCCCTCATCGGCCAGACCAAGGACCTCGCGCCGTCGGACAAGAAACTTTACGCCCTCCGCGACGTGACGGCGACCGTCGAGTGCATCCCGCTCATCTGTGGATCCATCCTCTCCAAGAAACTCGCCGAAGGGATCGACGCGCTTGTGCTCGACGTGAAATTTGGCCGCGGCGCGTTCATGAAGACCAAGGCCGAAGCGCAAAAACTCGCCGAAGCTCTGGTCGCCGTCGGCCGGGCCGGTGGCAAACAAGTCCGCGCGCTCCTTACCGCGATGGATCAGCCGCTCGGTCGCGCCGTGGGCAACGCCCTCGAAGTCGCCGAGTCGATCGCGTGCCTGCGCGGCGAAGGCCCGGCGGATTTGATGGAAGTCACCTACGCCCTCGGCGCGCACATGCTGATCCTCGGCGGCGTGGCCCAGACTGAAGCCGAGGCCAAAGATAAATTGCACCGCGTCGTGGCCGACGGCTCCGCCCTCGCCAAACTGCGCGAGATCGTCGCCGCCCAAGGGGGCGACGCCCGCGTGATCGACGATCCATCACGGTTACCCCAAGCGAAACTCAAAGTAGCCCTGCCCTCGCCAAGAGCGGGATTTGTGCGCGAGGTCGATGCCCTGACGGTCGCCCTCGCCGCGCTGCGCCTCGGCGCCGGCCGCGCGCGCGCCGAAGACAAAATTGATCCCGCCGTGGGCGTGAGCGGTCTGGCCAAGATCGGTGAGCGCGTCGAAGCCGGCGCGCCGCTGTGCATCATTCACGCGAGCGATGAGAAATCGCTGGCGGACGCAAAGGCAATGTTGGCGGGCGCGTTTACCATCGGCGACTCGACGGTGGCGCCGACCCGCCTGATCGCCGAAACGATTTCGTAGCGCGGCGCTTTGATCTGCGCCGTTCGTCCTAAGCCGGACTCATGCAGTTGAAGGTTGAAAGGTGAAAGTTGAAAGACCCGGAGGCAGACCCAACCACCGTCGATTGGGCTCGAATTCAATTACGCACCAATCGGTGGAAACCTGCCCGCACACTAGGACCGTTGGCTAACGCTGGTGGATTGGGCGCTTTCAACCTTCAACTTTCACCTTTCAACTGAATTGTTCCGGCTGAGCTGCGGGGGAGCCACCGCGCTACGTTCCAGCTTACGCTCACGACGCTTTCTGCGCCGCGACAAACCCGCTGCGCCCGTCGATTTCAGCCTGCACTTGGTCGCATACGGGAATTGCTTCGCGCTTCGCCAGCAGTTCGCGCGCAAGATCGTCCAGGCGGATGAACTCCACTCCGCGGGCCGCACACGCCGCGAGCAGTTCGCGAAACAATGCCCGCCGCCCCATCCCCTCGATCTCAGCGTGCAGCGTAAACACGTTCGGCCGGTCGGCGCGCAGCAACGACAGATAGTGCGCCACGATTTTGTCGTCGGGATATTCCGGGCGCCCCATCAGTTCATCGAAGGTGGGTAGCGTGCTGGGAATTTCCAGCGTGTTGAAAACTTTCCCGTCGGCGCGCGGGAAAAACGGCGCACCCCCGCGCGTGTCGCTCGCGTAGAGCAGCCCCGCGCGTTCGTAGGCCTCGCGGCTGCGCGCATTGCTTTGCCAGCCGGCCGCGCCCGCGGTGCGCGCCTCCGCGCCAAAGATGCGGCGAAACTCCGCGCGTGCCGCCTCGAACTGCGCCTGCACCTCCGCCGCCGGCATCGTATGCACATAGTCCTGCCACCGATAGTGATTGTAGCAGTGGATGCCGACCTCGAAGCCCGCGTCGCGCACGGCGCGCATCACCCCGGCATTGCGCCGCCCGATGTGTGGCGCGGGCAGCAGCGTGCCGTTGAGCAGCGTGCGCACGCCGTAAATTTCCACCACGCTCGTGCGGCTCACCTTTTTGAAAAACCCCGGCCGCAGCACACGTGTGATCGCGCGCCCGGTCTGATCCGGCCCGAGCGAAAACAAAAAGCACGCCGGCGCGTTGAACACCTTCAGGTCCGACACGAGGTTTGGCACGCCGACCCGCGTGCCGCGATCGGTATCGACATCAACTTTGAGCGCGAGGCGGACGGGCATGTTGGGCTAAGTTTTCTGTCATCCTTCGCTACGCTGCCAATGACTCCTTCATTTGTCATTGCGAGGGAGGCGAAGCCGACCGCGGCAATCCAGCAAACATTTCAGATGGATCACCACGTTGCTTTGCTCCTCGTGATGACAATCACGTCACTCAAGCCGGTAATCTTTGTGCGAAAGGTGATAGTCGAGCGTCAGCTTGATCGCCTTCTTGAGGCCGACCTTCGGCGCCCAGCCGAGGTGCTTTTTCGCCGCGGCGATCGAGGGCACGCGTTTCTGGATGTCCTGATAATATTTCCCGAAATATTTTTCCGACGGCACCACGACCGTCTTCGCCGCTTTGGCGTGCGCGGCGTAGTCCGGGTAATCCTTGAACGCGGTGATGATTAATTTCGCGAGCTCGGCCACGCTCACGTCGTTCCGCGGGTTGCCAATGTTGAAAATCTGGCGCGAGGCGCAGCCGTTTTTATTTTCGATGATGCGGAGCAGGGCGTCGATGCCGTCGTCGATGAACGTGAACGAGCGCGATTGCTTGCCGCCGTCGACGAGCTGGAGCGGTTTTTTGAAAATGACGTTTGAGATAAACTGCGTGAAGAGTCGCGAGCTGCCCTCCTTGGGCTCCATCACGTCGTCGAGCTTCGGCCCGATCCAGTTGAAGGGGCGGAAGAGCGTGTAGTCGACGTTGTCGCGCACGCCGTAGGCGTAGATGACGCGGTCGAGGAGCTGCTTTGAACACGCGTAGATCCAGCGCTGCCGCTCGATTGGGCCATAGACGAGTGAGGTCGTCGCCTCGTCGAGCTTGGCGTCGGTGCTCATGCCGTAGACTTCCGACGTCGAGGGGAAGATGATCCGCTTCTTGTATTTCGCGCACTGGCGGACGACCGCGAGATTGGCCTCGAAATCCAATTCAAAGACCCGCAGCGGATCCTTCACGTATTGAATCGGGTTGGCGATGGCGACGAGCGGGATGACCGCGTCGCACTTCTTCACGTGGTATTCGATATACTCGCGGTTGATCGTGATGTCGCCCTCGACGAACTTGAAGCGCGGGTTGCCCAGGCTGTCCTCGAGTTTGTGCGAGCCGATATCCATGCCGTAAACCTCCCAGTCCTTCTGCTCTAGGATGGCGCGCGTGAGCGAGCTGCCGATGAAACCGTTGGCACCGAGGATGAGAACTTTGAGAGGCATGATGCCGATGGGTTAACCATGAAAAACTAGAAATGACACGAAGGAATCTTTCATTGCAGGGCGGGGCCGCCAAACCCCGACTCAGGCCGAAGGCGGACGCGCCCCAAACCGGCGGGGTTCGGCGCCCCCCCCCTACAAAATTTGTCCGACGCGCAACGCCGGAGTGGGCGTGCTGCGCCATTCGGTGCGCGTGAGTTCGAGGGCACCATCGCCCGTCGCGATCACCAGCGGGGACAGCGAGAGAATTTCACCCGGCGCGCTGCGATGGGCCTGCGTGGCAGGCGCATCCGGCTCTGCCCACCACACCATCAACCGCGCCCCGCCGACATCGGTGAACGCCCCGGGATACGGATCGGTCACGGCGCGGATGAGGTTGAAGATTTCGCGCGAGGATTTTTTCCAGTCGATGCGGCCATCCTCGGGTTTGCGGCCGCCGAAGTAGTTCGCCTGCGCCTCGTCCTGCGGCGTCTCGCGCACCGTGCCGGCGAGAAGCGCGTCGATTTGCCGCGCGAGCACGCGACGCGCGCACGGCATGACCTTGCGAAAGGCCTGCTCGGCCGTGTCGCGCGGGCCGATGTCCACCCCGTCTTGGTCGACCACCGCGCCGGCATCGGCGGACTTCACCATGCGATGCAGCGTCATGCCGATCCGTGGCTCGCCGTGCAGCACGGCCCAGTTGATCGGAGCGCGGCCGCGATATTTCGGGAGGAGCGAGCCGTGCATGTTCCAGGCGCCAAGGCGCGGCAGCGCCAGAATCTTGGTGCCGATCATGTGGCGGTAGTAAACCGAAAGCATGAGATCCGGCGCGAGGGCGGCGATGCGCTCACGCCAATCGGGGGTGTTGACCGACTCGGGCGTGAAGACGGGGATGTTTTTCTCGCGGGCAGCGACCGCCGGAGTCTTGAACCAGATTTTCTCGTGCGGATTATCCTCGTGCGTGATGAGCCCGACGACGTTGTCCCCACGCTCCAACAACAACGACAGGCAATCGTAGCCCACCTCGCTGTAGCCGAAAAACAAGATGCGCGGCCGCGCATTCACTTCGCAACGCCCAGTGCCGTCCGTCGCGACTTTGCGATCGCACGATGCACGGTCGCCATCGGGATACGTTCACCCGTGTCGCGAGCGCGCGCCTCCAAAACGGCGAGGTAGTCCTCCAAATCGTCGGCCTCGGCGCGAACTTTCGCGAGCGCCCCGCGCTGGCGCTGGATTTGGGCGATGATTTTTTTTGGTCCGGGCTTATTCATAGGCTTCCTTGCGGTCGCGAATAGTGCGGATAACAACGACCGAGCCCTCGAGTTCAAACAGAATCCTGAAATCGCCCGAGCACAGGCGGTAGATGTTGTCGGCAGCCTGCAGTTTCTTGATGTCGCCCGTGAAACCGTGTTGGAGACGTGCAATCTTGGTCGCAAGTTGCCGCTGAATTTTCGGCGGGAACCCGAGCAGCTCGATCTCGGCCTGCTTCGTGTAGGTAACCGCGTAATTCATGGCGTCAGTTGCGCCGCTTACTTCCTCTCCAGCGTCTCACGCACGTAATAACGCTGGCGCGCGCGCACGACCTGATAAGTGCGGCCGACGTATTCGCCAATGAGGCCGATGCCGATCATCGCGACGCTGAGCATGAAAAACAGGATGCCGAAGAGCGTGAACACGCCGAAGGTATCGCGGTCGAGGTTGTCGAAGACGAAGCGCCGCACGAACAGCACCGTCACGAGCGCCAGGCTGCCGCCCGAGCAGAGCATCGCGAACATCGTGAAATATTGCAGCGGCGCGATCGAGAAGCCGGTGATGAGATCGAAGTTGAGCCGGATGAGCGCGTAGAATGAATAGTTCGAGACGCCGGCGTGCCGCTCCTCGTGCTTCACGCCGACCTCGGCGGGATTGCCCGAGAAGCTGTAGGCCAGCGCCGGGATGAAGGTGTTGATCGCCCCGCTGCGCACGATGGCGTCGATGATCGGGCGCGAGTAGGCGCGGAGCATACAGCCCTGATCGGTCATCTCGATGCTCGTGGTTTTTTCGCGCACGAAATTAATCAGCTTCGAAGCGTAGGTCCGAAACAGCGAATCCTGCCGTTCCAGCCGGAAGCCGCCCACGTAGTCGTGGCCGGCGGCCATTTTCTCGAGCAGCTTGCCGATTTCTTCGGGCGGATTCTGGAGGTCGGCGTCGAGGGTCACGATCACCTGGCCGCGCACGCGCTCAAAGGCCGCCATGATCGCCATGTGCTGGCCGTAGTTGGCGTTGAAATCGATCACGCGGGTCACGTCGGGCCGCTGGGCGTGTTGCGCCTGCAGCAAGGCGAAGGATCGGTCCTGCGAGCCGTCGTTGGTGAAGATGATCTCGTAGCTGCGCCCGAGCGCATCGAGCGCCGGGTAGAGCCGCGCGAAGAGCGTGGGTAGATTGAGCTCCTCGTTGTAAACGGGGATGACGATCGAGAGCTGGGGTGTCGCGCTCATGGTAGGGTGACACCTCCCGCGGCCGCCGCGGCGGGGTCGGGAGACCCCACCCTACAACGGGCAACGGAATGGCGAGGCGAAATTGGGCGACTCATTTCGCGTGAGCTTGCAGGATCGCGGCGAGACTCTCAACCACGCGCTCAACATCGGCGCGCGTCATGGCCGGGAAGAGCGGCAGCGTGAGGATGTTGCGGCAGACGCGCTCCGCGATCGGAAGGTCGCCGTCTTTCCAGCCGAGCCGGCGATAGACCGCGAAGAGATGAATCGCCGGATAATGGACGCCGGTCCCGATGCCTGCAGCGTGCAGTTTTTCCATCACGGCGGCGCGTTTGATCGTGAGGCGTTCCTCGGGGAGCACGACTTGGAACATGTGCCAGTTGGTCTGCGAAAAATCCGCGGGCGGCAATTGCAGGCCAAGCACGCGGTGCGCGGGGGTGTCGAGCAGCTCAAAGTAGGTGCGGGCGAGGGCGCAGCGCTGGGCGTTGAACGCCGCGAGATGCGGGAGCTGGCCGAGGCCGACGCGCGCGGCGACATCAGTGAGGTTAAATTTCCCGCCGACGAGTTCGACTTCCATTCCGTCGAAGCCCGTGCGCACCACCCCCTGCAGGCGGTATTGCTCGGCGAGTTTCGCCTCGCTCTCATCGTTCAGCACGAGCGCGCCGCCCTCGATGGTCGTGATGTTCTTGTTCGGGTGAAAACTGAACGACACGAAATCTCCCGTCGCCCCAATGCGCTGCCCGCGCCAGTTGCTGCCGAACGATTGCGCCGCATCCTCCACCACGCGCAGGTGGTGTTTTTTCGCGATCGCCTGGAGCCGGTCGCGATCCACCGGCAGGCCCGCAAGATCGACGGGGAGGATGGCGCGGGTCGCCGGCGTGATCGCCGCTTCGACGCGCGCCAGATCGATGTTGCGCGTGACGGGATCGATTTCGACGAAGACAGGGCGGGCGCCGACCGCGAGAATGACGTTGCTCGTCGCCACCCACGAGAGCGGCGTCGTGATCACCTCGTGGCCGGGGCCGATGCCGGCGATGCGCAACGCGATCTCCATCGTGCAGGTGCCGGAGTTGAAGAGCCGAACGGGCCGGCCGCCGCAATGGGCGGAAAGTTTCGCCTCCAGCGCCTTCACGTTGGGGCCGGAAGTAATCCAACCCGAGCGCAGCACCTCGGCGACGCCGGCGATCGTCTCGTCGTCGATGGTTGGGCGTGTAAGCGGCAGAAAGGGTGCAGACATATCAGGGCTGATTGCTGAAGAGAAAGTGATCCGGCGATGCGGCGAGCAAGTGATAACGAAACTCCGGATCGCGGAAGAGTTTTGCCCCCACATCCTTCTTGCGGGCGACGGCGAAGATGCGGCCTGGCTGCACCCAGAGGTGGCGGAATGTTTCCTCGTCCATGAAACGCCCGCTCGCCCGCGCGGCGGCGTCCTCCTCGAGCTCCAGCTCCCCCTTGAAGGCGACGACATCGACGAGCCGCGCCGCGTAGAAGGTGAAATCGTGAAAGAATTCGTGGTAGTGCATCACGCGGTCGCCGGGCCGCGCGCGCTCGCGCACGAGCAACGCCAGTTCCTTGGTGCCGGGCTTGTTGATGGCGGGCGCGGCCAGTTGCAGCACCACGAGAAACACCGCCATCGCCACGGCCATGCTCGTGATCGCGGGCCGCGGGCCGCGCAGCCGCGCGAGCCACGGCGCGAGCACGCCGCCGACCAGCAGCACAACGGCCAGCGCAATCGCCGGCGTGCGCAGCGCCGCCAGCTGCTCCAGATCGCGGATGACGAGGCCCGGTTTCAACACGGCGGCCAGCAACGCGGCGGCCAGCAGGCCGTTCATGAACGTAAACACGCGTAGCCCGACCCGGAGCGGCGCCGCGGATTTACCCGCCAGCACCGGTGCCAGCCACGCACCGATCAGCACCGCGAGCGCCGGGAAGATCGGCAGGATGTAGGGCGGTAGCTTGGATTTCGAAACGGAGAAAAAGAAAAACACAAAGGCCGCCCACGTGACGAGAAACCAGGCATCGGCATTTTCCCTCCGCCGGGCCCAACCGCCGCGCATCGCGGCGGCCAGCGCCGGCCAGAGAAATCCCGTCCACGGGATCAGCCCGGCCGCCACGACCCAGACAAAGTAATAGATCGGCCCCGGCCGCGAGGCCACGGGCGTAAGGAACCGCTCAAAGTGTTCGTATACGAAATACCGGTGCACCCACGTCTCGTTTTGCAGCGCCGCGAGCACATGCCACGGGGCGGCAAGCGCGAGAAAGAGCAGCGCGCCGGTCGGCAGGTAGAGCGGACGCAGCCGCCGCCATTGGTTGAAGACGAGCAACCACAGGAACATCACCGCGCCGGTCACGAGAAATCCGATGAGACCCTTCGCCAGCGTGGCGAGCGCCATGCTCGCATAGAGCCCGTAGAAGAAGCCGCGCCGCGTCGCACCCGGCGGTTCACGCACGCCGAGGAGAAAGGCAAACAGCGCCTGCGCCATCAGCACCGACACCGCCATGTCGAGCAGCGGAATGTGGCCGATGGCAAACCAGAGCAGCGACGTGCCCAGCACAACGGCGGCGAGCAGGCCCGCTTCACGGCCGTGCCACCGCCGGCCCGCCGCGTAAGTCAACAGCACGCCCCACAGGGCAAACAACACCGGCACGGCGCGCACCGACCACTCGTTGTAACCGAAAATTTTCTGCATCACCGCCGTGGCCCAGTAAACGAGCGGCGGTTTCTCGAAATAGTTCACGCCATTCAGTCGCGGCGTGATCCAGTCGCCCGTCGCGATCATCTCGCGCGGGATTTCAGCGTAGCGGCCTTCGTCGGGATTCGACAGCGGGTAGCTGCCGAGCCGGAAAAAATACAGTGCGCCAAAGGCCAGCGTGAGCAGCAGGAAATCCCGCGCCCACCCTGCCGTCGATCGCCCCGCCACTGGATCAGGCGCGGGGCTCATTCCACAGACTTAGGTGGCGGCCGACCCTGCTCCAAGCGCTTGGCATACCCGGCGTGTTCGTCGGGCGTGAGCGCCCGGTAAAGGCGGTTGCGGTAGAGATAACTGGCGGTCTGATAATAGGCGATGGTCTCATCGGTGTGCTGGGCTGGGCGATCTTTCAGCACAAATTTTCCATCGGCGCCCGCGACACAGTCAAACTCGGCCGATTTTTTTACCGGCATCAGCACACTGAGCATCCCCGGCTTGAAGAGCCCGAGCCGTTGATAGTTGCCAATGAGCGCACGCCGGTCGCCGGTCGCATGGCGCACGTCCCAGCCATAGAAGCGGCTCGCGTAGCTCCAGTTCAAAAGGCCGAGGAGAGTCGGCGCGTAGTCCACCTGACTCATTAGCTGCGGCACGCGGCCGGGCGGGATGTGCCCGCCCGGGGAAAAAATAATCAGCGGGATGTGGTAGTTCTCCACCGGCAGCGCCGATTTCCCGGCAACCGAGGCACAGTGGTCGGCCACGATCACGAAGACGGTGTCGCGGAACCACGGCTTCGCCTCGGCGTCGCGCAGAAATTTCCCGATCGCGTAATCGGTGTATTTTACCGCACCAGCCCGCCCCGAGATCTTCGACGGCAAATCGATCCGGCCGTCGGGATAGGTGAAGGGGCGATGATTCGAGGTCGTCATCACGAAGTGGTGGAACTTCTTCCCGGCCGTGTGCGCGGCATCGGCCTCCCGCATCGCCCACCGGTAGAGATCCTCGTCACAGGCACCCCACGCATTGGCAAACGTGATGTCGCTCCCCGCCACCGATGCGCGATCAACGGTGCGATAGCCGTTGTTGCCGAAAAAATAGTTCATGTTGTCGAAGTAGCCGTAACCTCCGTAAATGAACGCCGTGTCGTAACCGCGGCTGCGAAAAACCGAGCCGAGCGTAAAAAGGTTTTCGTTGCGCGGCCGTTTTACGAGCGACCGCCCGGGTGTCGGCGGCACGGCGAGTGTCAACGCCTCCATCCCGCGATCGGTGCGCGTGCCCGTGGCGTAGAATTTCTCGAAGACCAGGCTCTTGCGCGCTATCTGCTCGAGGTTGGGCATGAGGCCCGACGCGCGATTGAAGATGCTGAGGAAATCGGCGCTTAGACTCTCCACCGTGATTTGAATAACGTTGGGTCGCTGCTCAGCGCCATCGCTGCGGACGAATCGGAGCGTGTCGCGCACTCCCGCCGCAATTGGCACGCTGCCGTCAAGGGCGAGTTCGGTGTGGACGCGCTTAAAGGCGTCGTCGACCGGCAGCGTCCGATAGAATTGGTCGTAATCGAGCTCGTTATTGCGAAACGCCGCGAAGAGCGACCAGACGCCGTTCTTGGCCAGCTCGCGGTTGTAGTTGTTGCCGAAGCCCGGAATCATCTCCGCATCCACCACCACCCCGATTGCCGCAGCCGCCAACACCCACGTGCCGCCAGCAAGGGCCCGGCGGCGCAGCGGTTCCGGCTCCGCCGCGAACCAGCGCTGCACGAGACCCGTCCGCCAGCCGAGCCACGCGACGCCGACCGCGCCCGCCAAAATGGCCGCGATTAAGCGCGGCATCGGATAGCTCTCCCGGATGTTGTCGATGACTTCCTTGGTGTAGACGAGGTAGTCCACCGCGATGAAATTGAACCGCACGCTAAACTCCTCCCAAAACACCCACTCCGCCACCCCGCCAAACAACAGGAGATAAATGACGGCGAAGAAACCCGCCCCCGCCAATGCGCGCGCCCAGCGCCGTTGAAAAAATCGCGCGGGCAGCACCACAAGTAACACCGCCAGCGGCGCGGCCGCGAGGACGGCCGCACCCGCATCGAAGAGCAGCCCAACCACAAAGACCAACGGCACGCTCAGGTCGAACGACACAGCCGAGGCCGATTTCACCAGCAAGAGCACGCGCGTCAAAAACGCCACGGCGAGAAACAGCATGATAAACAGCAGCACTGCGCCGTGCCGCCGGGCGAGCGCACGCTGAAACCGCGAAGGAGGGGAAGTGGTCATGATGAGGCCGAGGCGCGGGAGGTAGACGCGACGACTCAATTCCCGTTCAGCGGAACCCCGTAACTAGCCACCCGTGGCCCGCCTGCCACTTTTTTCGTGCAGTCGCCGTCCGTTCGCCGCCAATGTGCCTGGCCATGGCGGCAGCAAAAAATTTCACGTTCATCTGCGGGGCGGACGACTTTCTCGTCGGCCGTCTCGGCAAGGAGCGTTTCGAGGCGCTGGCCGCCGATATCACCGACGAGTTCGCCCGCGAAACGATCAACGGGTTCGCCGCCAACGTCGGCGAGGTGGAAAGCGCGGTGAACCGCTTCCGCGACGCCGTGCACACGATCTCGATGTTTGGCGGCCGGCGCATCGTGTGGCTCAAGGACGTAAACTTTCTCGCCGACACCGTCACCGGCCGCGCCGAGAGCACGCTCAAGCTCGTCGAAGATCTCCAACAAATCCTCGAGGCCGTAAACCCCGCGGAGACGGCGGTCCTTGTCACCGCCGCGCCCGTTGACCGGCGGCGTTCGTTTCCGAAGTGGGCCGAGAAAAACGCGGACTTCTCACTCGTGGGCGGCGACAGCGACAACGCCGGCGAGGCGCTCATGGGCGTCGCGCTCGCCGAAGCCAAGTCGCTCGGGGCCCGCTTCGGCTCGGGCGCCAGGAATATGAGGAACGCCATGAGAAGCCCGGGCGCTCCGGTGATTAT
>JANNEY010000415.1:0-8017 GCA_031379235.1 Opitutaceae bacterium
TGATCCTGCTCGCGCACACGGGCAGTGAGCGGACGCTCCCGGTGCTGGACAAGAAGCTCGCCGATCCTCGTGTGCTCACGCGCGCCCTCGAGATCGGCGTCACCTGTATCGCCGCGCACTGCGGCACCGGCCTGATGCTGCTCGATCCGGACTACTTCGATGTGTTCGTCGCGATGACGAAAAGATTCCCGCGTCTCTACGGCGACAACAGCGCGCTGGCCGCCTGCAATTTCCGCGCGCGCCCCGCGGCGATTCGCCGCATGGCTCAGGATCCTGAGCTGCAAGCGCGTATCCTCCACGGCAGTGACGTGCCCGTGCCGGTGACGGCGATTTTGATGTGGGCCTTTGGGATCGTCCCGTGGCGCGAGTGGCGCCGCACCGCGAAAATCCCGAACCCCATTGAGCGCGATGCGCACATCAAACGCGCGATGGGTTTCAGCGAAGAAACATTTACGCGCCTAGCGGGATTGTTGCGAAAGCGCTGAACCCGCACCGGCCACATTCACCACACGTCGAGCGCCGCGTGAAGGATCTTGGCTGCCAGAGCGTCCGAGAGCAGGGGCAAAATCTGATACTCAGATTGGAGCTGACCACTGTCGGTGAACACTTCGCGCACTGCGCTCACCGCCCGATTCTCAATGATGGTGCGATTCCCGCGATTATCGCGGAGGCTGCAGGTCGCTCCAAGCGTGACGTTAAATTTGCGCGCCAAGCCCGTGTCGCCCTCGCGCACCGCGGCAATTTCCCGGCGGTAAGTGTCGATGGTGAGTGACAGCGTGGCGTCGGCACCCGCGGCGGAATTCACGAGCTGCACGCGGCCATCGCGGGCGAACGTCTCCCGCATCCGCGTCGAGAGCAAAGCCTGCGCCTGGGGCAGCAGGGTCCGGTTGGCCACAGGCTCGATGTAGAGCGTGCGAAACACCGGCGTGCCGCCGGTCCCCAATTGGTAGTGCGCGCAACCGCCGAGCAGAACCGGCAGAACGGCAACAACGGCGGTAAGGAGAAGGCGGCGGAGCATGTTCAGATCAGGCGGGCAGCCTGCGCAGCGCCGGCTCAGAAGAAAAGGAAGCGCTTCTTTTTCGCGGGCGGAGCCTCGCCCGGAGTTACCGGCGCGGGCTGGCCCGCGGCTTTGGCTTCCACTTCGGCGAGGCGGGCCTTGGCCTTCTTTGCAATCGTCGACTCGGGATAGGCGGTGATGGCTTCGTTGTAGAAGACTCGGGCGGCTCTGAAATTCGAGCGTTTGTAGAAATAGAAATCCGCCATCCGGATCTTACTCTCGGCGAGCATGGTCTTCATGCCGTCGAGCCCTTTTTCAGCGACGCCGATGTTTGTGTCACTGGGGAACAGCAGCATGAAATCGGTAAAATAGGTGATCGATTCCTTGGTGGAACCTTGGTCGTAATAGGGACCGTCGACGAGCGCGGCGTGGGTCTGCGCGAGCTTCAGGTAAGCGTCGGGGGCGAGGAGCGTCTGCGAGTAATTGTTGATCATGCGATCGAGCGCATCGACCGCGTCTGGAATATTGCCGAGCCGCTGATGGCCGCGGGCGATGTTCATGAGGGATAGGGGAGCGTAATCGCTATAGGGGGCGTTGCCCAAAACCGTCTCGAAATACTCGATGGCTTTGTCGCGCTGCGCAAACCCCGGGAGCAGTCCCCACATCATACGACCGCGGGCACCGTCGAGGAGGGCACTGGCGATGCGGTATTGTTCGCCAACGATGTCGTTAAAACGACGGGTGTTGGGGTAACGTCCGAGAACCTGCTGGAAATCTTCGAAGGCCTTGGTGTATTCCTTCCGCTTCAGCCGTAACTGGGCTGACCGGTAGAGGGCCTCGGGCGCGTAAATCGCATTCGGATATTTTTTCGCGATCGCCTGATAGGCGCGGCTGGCGCTCAGCCAACTGCCGGCCTCCTCGGAGGCGCGGGCACTGTTCATCTTTTCGAGGGCGCTTTTGCCTTCGGCTCCGGCGAGACCGGACAACGCGCCGCCGTCGACGCGCCAGCCAGTCTGAGCCGTCCACACTAGGTCCGCGCGGGCCAGCGCCGTCACCCAGTTGACGAGGCAAAACACGAGGCAGAGGAAGGCCGGCAAGCGGCGGACAGGAGCGGGACGCATTCGGAAAAAGAGTTACCAGCGAAGCAGTGCGCTTCCGTAGGTCAAGCCCGCCCCAAAAGCCACGAGCAGCGTCAGGTCGCCGGGCTTAATCCGGCCAGCGCGGCGGGCTTCATCGAGTGCAATGGGAATCGAGGCGGCGGAGGTGTTGCCGTAGCGATCAACATTCACGAAGAAACGCTCCATCGGGAGCTCAAGGTATTGGGAGATGGCCTCGATGATCCGAAGATTGGCCTGGTGGGGAATCACGAGCGAAATTTGATCCGCGCGCACGTGATGTTGTTCCAAAATATCACGCGCGGCCTCATCCATCGCGCGCACGGCGAGTTTAAAGACTTCCTTGCCCTTCATCCGAATGCAGTGGTCGCGTGCGGCAATCGACTCGGGCGTCGAAGGCGCGCTGCTCCCGCCGCGCGGAATGCAAAGTAGCTCGGCCCCGTCGCCAAAACTGCCGAGGCGCGTGCCCATCAGACCGAGATTCGGCTCTGGCGTGAGACCTACGACGACCGCTCCCGCCCCGTCGCCAAACAGGACGCAGGTCGTGCGATCCTGCCAGTCGATCACCGCGGAGAGCTTTTCCACCCCAATCACGAGCGCCTTCTTGTAGCGCCCAGAAGACAGCATCGCGCAGGCCGTATCGAGCGCATAGACGAAACCGGAGCAAGCGGCGTTAAGGTCGAAGCACGCGCAAGTGGTGGGAAGGCCGAGCTTGTGCTGGATGAGGCACGCCGCGGCGGGCATCGGCATGTCGGGCGTAATGGTCGCGACGATTAGGAGGTCGATCGCAGCGGGGGGGACGCCGGCGTCTGCAAGCGCGCGTTGCGCCGCGCGCACCCCCATATCGGAAGTGGCTTCGCCGGGGGCCGCGATCCGGCGTTCGCGGATGCCGCTCCGTGCTCGGATCCATTCGTCAGAGGTGTCCACCATGCCTGAAAGCTCATCGTTGGTCAGGATGCGATCAGGGGCGTAGGAACCGGTGCCGAGGATTACGGTGGAGGGCATTCAGAGATCGGGAAACAAGTGGGGCGGAGGCGGCCGGATCACGGTGCCCCCCTAGGTAGCTCAGCCGAGGATGGGTTGGCCGAGTAATGCGTTCGCCCGCGCGATATCCGCCTCGATGTGTTGGTTGAGGCTGCCTTTCACCATTTCATTGGCGGAAAGGATGGCGCTGCGGATCGCGCGGCGATTGGCGGAACCGTGAGCTTTGAAGATGTTGCCGTTTAGTCCGAGGAGGGGAGCGCCGCCGTAGCGTTCGGGGTTGATTCTCTCTTTGAGTGCATTGAATGCGCCCTTGGATAGAAGAGCTCCGGTTGCACGCACGGGATTGGCCTGGAGCTCCTCCTTGAGCATGGTGGAGAAAAATTTCACAAGCGACTCCCAGCTCTTCACCATGATGTTGCCGACAAAACCGTCACAGACGACAACGTCCACGTGTTCGGCGAAAACGTGGAAACCCTCAATCGGTCCAGCGTAATTGATCAGGTTGCCGACCCGCTTCAGCATCTCGTTGGTCTCGGTGATCAGGGCGTTGCCTTTACCTTCCTCGGTCCCGATCGTCATGAGGCCAACGCGGGGGGTTTTCACGCCGAGCATGACCCGGCAATAGTGGCTGCCGAGAATCGCGTTGTGGACGAGATGTTCGGGCTTCGCCTCAGGATTAGCTCCGGCGTCAATGAGGACGAAATGGCCGCCAGAGCGCGGACAAATGGCGGCCAAGGCCGGGCGCGCGATGCCCTCCATCGGACGCAGTCGGAGAGTGCCTCCGGCCATCAATGCCCCGGTGTTACCGCAACTGACGACGACACTGGCCTCGCCATTCTTCACCAACTCGATGGCCCGGACCATCGATGAATCTTTCTTCCGCTTCAGCGCGAGCAGCGGCTTATCGTCCATCGTAATCACGTCGGACGCATGCAGGAGCGAGAGCCGATGATTGCGCGGCAGCCCGGCTTCGCGAAGGAGCGGCCCGAGCAACGCCTCGTCACCGACGAGCGTGATCGGATTCAAGGTCGCCGACTGATGCAGCGCGAGCTTGACGGCGGCGACGACCTCGGCCGGGCCCAAATCGCCGCCCATGGCGTCGACAGCGATGCGATTGGTCGCGCCGGAAGTGGTGACCATCGCGGGGATGGCGAGATTACTGACCGAGAGCGCGAGGCTCAGACCTCGACGTTCAGCACTTGGCGACCGCGATACATCCCATTTTTCGGATTGACCCGGTGCGGGCGGAAAAGGCTGCCATCCACCGGATCCTTGGCGAACTCAGGGGCCTTGAAGGCGTTGGCCGCGCGGCGATTGGCGCTGCGGCGTTTGGACTGTTTGCGTTTCGGATTGGCCATGGGAGGGAGAGTTTTTGAGTGCGGGCGTGTGCGAAAATAGACCCGCGAGAAGAGTGAAAGGGTCGGAGTAAAGGGCGGAGCAATGATGCGTCAAGCGTCATCCTCGCTCGCCGCCGAAATCGGATTTCAGCTATAAAAATAGGCGATCAAACCCGCTGCCATGATCAGTCGATACCAGGCGAAAACCGCCAGACCGTGGCGCATCAGCCAGTGCACCAGAAAGCGCACGCAGACCGCCGCGGTGATGGCCGCGACGACCGCGCCGAGAATCACGTGCGACCAGCCAAAGACTGCAATCATGACGCTACCGCCCTTCATGCTCTTGTAGATAGAAGCGGCCGTGAGCGTAACGAAGCCGAGGATGAAACTAAATTCCGCCGCCCGCCGTGGATCGAGGCCAGCGAAGTAGCCGCCGACAATCGTCATCATGGATCGACTGGTGCCGGGGCACAGCGCAGCGCACTGCAAGAGGCCGACGCCGAATGCGCCCGCCGGGGAAATTTCTTCTTTCTCGACGCGGGTGCCGGCCATCAGGTTTTTGCCATACCAGTATTCAGCATAAAACATCACGAAGGCGCCGGCGATCTGCGCGACAATCACCGTGGGAATCGAGAACAGGTGGGCGTCAATCCAGTCGTGGGCGAGGAAGCCAATACTGGCGGCCGGCACAAACGCGATCATCACGTTGATCAGTAGCCGCAGGCCGGTGGGATCGCGGCCGAGTAAGCCGCGGAACATGGAATAGAGTTGGCTCCAGTAGAGCAGTGCGACCGCCGCGATCGCTCCGAATTGGATGACGACGATGTAGGTGTCGGTCGCCTGCTTGAGGGTGAGCATTTCGCCGGGCCGCCCTTCCTTGGGCTTGCGATGCCACATCGGTTTGCCGTCGGGCCCGAAGATCGGATTGCCCGATTCAAGGCCGAGCGCGCGGCTCGCGATAATCAAGTGGCCGGTAGAGGAGACGGGAAGAAATTCCGTCACACCCTCGATTATGCCGAGGATCACGGCGTCGCGGATGCTCAACTCGGCGGCAGCCGATCCGGCGGTCATGAGCTCACCGACGGTGATCGATTGCGGCGATGCCGGCGGCTGTGCCGGTTCAGCCGCAAATACGAACGGCGTTGCGAGGGCGAGGAGGAGAGCGAGACGGGTTTTTCGCACCCGCGTTCGTTTCAGCTTTGTGAGATTGGCGCAATTTTATTTGCCGCGCGCGCCGAGTGACGCTGACTCGTGCGCACATGCCGACACTCACCGCCCTGACCGCCTGCGTAAGCGCTGGCGGCGACCTTGCGCCCGACGCCGCCGCCGCCGCGGCCGTGGCCTTGGCAGCGACGGAGGAATCGGATGAAACGAAGGCGGCGTTCCTCACGGCGTTGGCTAGGAAGGGCGAGACGCCCGCGGAACTCGCGGCCTTTGCCAACACGTTTCGCGCGCGCGCGATCAACCCCGGCGTCGAGGCGTGGGCGCCGCAGGCAATCGACATCGTCGGCACGGGTGGCGATCACGCGGGCGGGTTTAATATCTCAAGCTTGGTCGTGCTGGTCCTGGCGAGCGCCGGGGTGGTGGTGATGAAACACGGCAATCGTGGCATCACCTCCAAATGCGGGAGCGCCGATCTATTAGCGGGGTTGGGGGTGAATCTTGAGGCCCCGCCGGAGCAATTGCGCCGCGCGCTCGACGCGCTCGGTTTCGTTTTTTTCTTCGCGCCGGCCTATCATCCGGCCTTCAAGCACATCGCGCCTGTGCGCAAGGCCCTCGCGGCGCAGGGGCAGCGCACGGTTTTCAATATCCTTGGTCCGCTGATTAATCCCGGCCGGCCGGCGCATGTGTTGCTCGGATCTTTTTCTGCGGCTTCGGTGCCCAAGCTGGCTGGAGCGTTGGAGTCACTCGGTGCCCGCGCCGGCCTCGCCGCGCATGGCGTGATCGATGGCGACAAGGGCATCGATGAGCTGACGACGGCGACCGTCAATCGCGTGCGTGGCTTCGGGACGCATCGCGCGATCGATGGCGAGTGGCACGCGGAGGATTTTGGCCTCAACCGCGCGCCGTTCACCGACCTCGTCGGGGGCGATTTGGCAACGAACCTAGCCATCGTGGAAGCACTGTTGGCGGGCAAGGCGCCAACCGGATTGGTCGATACGATCGCGCTCAATGCCGCGACCGCGCTCTGGATCGTGGGGCGAGTGCCGACGGTGCGCGCCGGCTTGGCGCCTGCGCGCGATCTGCTGCTCGGTGGTGCGGTGCGCCGGAAGATCGACGCGGTGCGCGAATTTTATCGTTCATGAAGCGCCAATATTTCGGCACCGACGGCGTGCGCGGGCCCTATGGTGGCCCACTAATCAACGAAGAATTTGCCGCGCGGCTCGGCTTTGCCGTCGCTGTGTGGCTGCCGAAGAAAGGCCGCGTCCTCATCGGGCGTGACACGCGCTACTCGGGGCTCGCCTTGGAAGCTGCCGTGATGCGTGGGCTGCGCGCTGCGGGTTGCGAGCCGGTGTCACTCGGTGTGGTGCCGACGCCCGCGGTGGCTCGCGCCGTGCGCACCGAGGGGGCAGTGCTCGGAGTCGTGATCACGGCCTCGCACAATCCGGCTGAGGATAACGGCATCAAGTTCTTCGGACCTTCTGGCGTGAAGCTGACCGATGAGGATGAACTACAGATTGAGCATCGGTTGCCGGCATGGGTGACCGAACTTGAACCACATGCGACGGCTCAGGTGCACCCGCGCGCGGCGGCGGACTACATCGCCGCCACCACGCAACTCCTCCCCGCCGGCGCGCTCCGCGACTGGCGCATCGTGCTTGATACCGCGCATGGCGCGACGTGGGGCACGACGCCCGCCGTGCTCCGCGCGCTCGGGGCGGAAGTTGTCGGCATCGGCGACGCCCCCGATGGTCGCAACATCAACTCCGGTGTCGGCAGTGAACACCCCGAGCAGCTCGCGGCGCAGGTTCTCGCCACCGGCGCGCGGCTTGGGATCGCGCACGACGGCGATGGTGATCGATGTGTGCTGTGCGACGAACGTGGGGAGGTGCTTGATGGCGACGAAATTCTCACGCTGCTCGCGACGCATGCACTCACGCATCATCGGCTCGTGGAAAACACCCTTGTCGTCACGATGCAGAGTAACCTCGGCGTCGATGCGGCCGTCGCCGCGGCGGGTGGCCGTGTGCTGCGGACTAACATCGGCGACCGCTACGTCATTGAACGGATGCTGGCCGAGGGTGCGACGCTTGGCGGGGAGTCCTCGGGTCACATTATCTGTTCGGATGTTTCACCGACGGGCGACGGCTTGGTCGCGGCCCTCAAGGTGATCGAGGTCATGCTCGCCACGAACCGACCGTTGTCGGAGCTGCGCCGAGTATTGAAAAAATTCCCGCAACTCACCGCGGCACTCAAGGTGCGCGAAAAGCGGCCCATCGATTCGCTGGCGCATCTTCCCGCCACCATCCGCCGGCTTGAGGAGGAAATGGGGGCGCAGGGACGCGTGCTTGTGCGCTACTCCGGGACGGAGTCGAAGCTGCGCCTGTTGGTCGAAGGCCCCACGACGGCCGCGGTCGAGTCCG
>JANNEY010000452.1:0-7925 GCA_031379235.1 Opitutaceae bacterium
GCTTGAGCAGGTGCATGATGCGGGAGCGTACTTGAGCCCGGGTGTTGGTCGGCGGCTTTCGCATCACCCCCTCCGGCCTGCTCGGTCCGGTCACCCTCACGTCATTGCGCGCACTCCAACCTTAACGCCGGCACCGCGATGGGAACGGACGATTCAACCACCTGACCCTCGCCCCCGAAATCAAGCCACCCCATTCGTCCCACCCGTCACTGGCTCCGGCCGACCCTGCTGCTTTAACGGCAAGGCCATCTCGACGTGGCAGCTTGACGCATTGACGGAATCAAGCGCGTTCAAATCCAGCTCATAGCCCTTCAGCCACATCTGCAGCAGATATGCCGCGCTCTCCTGCCCAGAGGGAAAAACCCACTCCGAAGTCTGCACCCGATTGGCCGGGATGTTAATGAGCCGGGGCTCCGCCCAACAGACTCCGGCCGCGAACCGATACATCCACGCCTCCGCCTGCAAGGCGGCTTCAAGCGTGTTCGGATTCTTGAATGACGACCGCCTGACGGCCCGGCTGATTTCGTCCGTCAAAAAAACATTTCCGTCGAGGCAGTTTCGCACGGCTGATCGACGACGGTGGACGCGCGTGCGTGGGTCGTCAGTCGAGATAGATCAGCTCATTCATATTGAGCAGAGCACGGCAAAACGCCGTCAACCCGTGCGCCGCGATCAGCTGCACCGCCGCCGCCCGTTCCTCGGGCGTCGGCTCCCGCTGAAATGCGATCGCATACGCTTCGTCCACTTGCGGCGCGCTCGTCGCGTTGCCACCGCGGCCGACCCGTGCCGCCAACGCCTGCGCCATATCCGCCGTGAAACTATGATTGAGCAACGTGAGCGCCTGCAGCGGCGTCGTGGTATTCGCCCGCCGCGGCGCGGCAAACGCGATGTCGGGCAGATCAAAATCGGTGAGCACGTCGACCACGCTTGCTCGCGCGTTCTGGTGATAGACGCTCCGCCGATACGTCTCCGGCCCGTGGCGATCGAGCGGGAAATACGTGCTAACGTTGTTCTGCGTAAATTTGTAGAGCCGGAAGCCCGGTCCGCCCATTTTCCGATCCAGTTTGTCCGCCACGTGCAGCATCGTGTCGCGCAATTCCTCCGCACCCAATCGTCGCGGCGGGAACCGCCAGAGCAGGCGCGCTTCTTGGTCGACGCGCGCGGCGTCCGCGCGATGCGCGCCCGACTGCCGATACGTGCGCGAGAGCAATATTTCCCGGTGCAACGGTTTTAACTTCCAGCCCACTGCGACGAGCCGGCGCGCGAGATAGTCGAGCAGCTCCGGATGCGTCGGCCGACCGCCGAGAAACCCAAAATCGCTCGGTGTGTCCACGATGCCCGTGCCGAAATGATAATGCCACACGCGGTTCGCCAACACCCGGGGCGTGAGCGGATGATCGTCGCGCACGATCCACTCGCCGAGCGCGCGACGGCGCTCGCCCTCGGGCGCATCGGCCGGGAGCGCATACGACGCCACCGCCCGATCCGCCATCGTGGGACTCGCCGGCACCACCGCCTCGCCGGGCTTCATCGGATCACCGCCTTTCTGCACAAAGGTCTTCTCTTCGGGTTGCGCATATTTTCCCGCCCAGATTTCGCGCAGCGGCGGGACCGCTTTCAGCGCTCGATCCACCTTGGCGATTTCCGCCGACACCGCGGCGATCTGCTTGGCCTCGTCTGGCGTGGTGACATCACGCCGCATACGCTCGAGGCCGTGCGCCGCACTCCACGGCTCGCGTCCGGCGTTGGACGCCACCGTCCGCCAGGCTTCTCCATCGGTCGAGATTTGGATTTCGTAATCGGTCGGCGTCGCGCCCTGCGCCTTGTCCTCAGTCATGAGATCCTTCGCGTTGCGGAACGAAACGCGGTCGATCGTCTCGGTCTTCGCAAGCGTGACCGTCAACACCGCCGGATTGCCGATGAACCATTGCTCGCCAAATCGCCCGTCGATCGCGAGGTGCGCGCCGTAGGCCTCCGGAAAGTCCTCCGCGACCGCCGACTTCGCGCCCTCGGCCTTGGCGCCATTGCTCGCGAGCGCGACATTGCGCGCGCCCTCACCGGCGCTCCACGCCTCAAACTCCACGATCCGCGAACCCGTCGCGGACTTTGGATTCGCCGTGCTGGCGCTCATGACGAGCTTCACCGCACGCGCCGCGACCGGTTCAAAGCGCTCCTCCGTCAGCTCGGGATTCACCTTCGGCCGCGTCGCGCTGGTCTTCTCCGCGGCTTCCTTCGCGCGCCGCGTAACTTCCCGTTCGAGCCCATCGCGATCCTTGACCAGCTTTGCCCGCTGTTCGTTCAAGGGATCCGTCGCCGCACGAAACGCCGCGCGCTCCTCCGCCGAAGCGACGACGCGCCGGCCATGCGTCACGCCCTCAAACGCCGCGCGCAGCCGGTAGTAATCCTCCGTGGGGATCGGGTCGAATTTGTGGTGGTGGCAGCGCGCGCAATTGATCGTCATCCCGAGAAACGCTCCGCTCGTCGCCGTAATCAATTCGTCGAGGGTCGCCGCGCGAATAGCTTTCTGCGCCGCGACATCTTGATTGCCGACACTATCGTAGGGCCCGGCCACCAGAAACGCGCTGCCGACTTCCGTCTCAGGCTGGTCTTTGCCGAGCACATCACCCGCGAGGTGCTCCGCGATAAAACGATTGAAGGGCTTGTCCTCGTTGAGGGAGCGGATCACGTAATCGCGAAACGGCCAGAGGTCGTTGATCGGGAAGTTAACCTCAAACCCGATGGTCTCGCCAAAACGCACGACATCCAGCCAATGCCGCCCCCACCGTTCGCCATAAGCCGGCGACGCCAGCAATCGGTCCGCCAACTGCGCCACCGCGCGCTCGGGCTCCGCACGAAACGCCGCCGCAAACGCCGCAACCTCCACCGATGTCGGCGGCAGTCCCGTGACGTCATAGTTCATCCGGCGGATCAATGTGCGCGCATCCGCCGGCGGATTCAGCGCGAGGCCCTTCTCCTTCAAATTCACTTCAATGTAGTGGTCGATTGCCCCCGGTCCGGCGGCCACTGCGGGATCTGCGGCGCGCAACGGCTGGAGCGACCACCACGATTTATCCGCTCGTTTCGCTTCGACCGGCGCACCATCGCGAGGATCGGGCGCGCCCATCTTCACCCATGAGACGAGGTCGGCGATGACGGAATCGGGCAATTTCGGTTTCTTCGGTGGCATCGCGAGATCGTCCTCGAGATGCTGCACCGCCCGAATCAGTAAACTCTCGTCCGGCTTTCCCGGCACAATCGCCGCCGTCCCTCCGTCGCCTCCAGCCACCCAGCCCGCGCGCGAATCGAGACGCAGCCCACCCTTGATCTTCTTCGCCTGGTCGCTGTGGCATTCGTAACAGTGCTCGACGAGCACCGGTCGTATCTTCTGCTCGAAGAACGCGACGCCCGCCGCATCGGCGGCGTTCACGCGGACAACAGCCACCAAGCCCGCCGCCAAAGCTCCCCCGATTAATTTCATTCTCACGCCGCCCATGACGTCAGCTCAACACTCCCTTCAACACATGCCCGTGCACATCAGTGAGCCGGCGGTTTGAGCCGTTGTGATAATAGGTCAGCCGCTCGTGGTCGACTCCGAGGAGGTGAAGCACCGTCGCGTAAAAATCGTAGACCGTCGCGACATCCTGCACGCTGCGCCGGCCGAAATCATCCGTCGCCCCGTGGCTCACGCCACCCTTCACGCCGGCGCCCATGAACCACGTCGTGAACGCGTCGGGGTTGTGATCGCGCCCCGCCGTTCCTTCTTGATGCGTCGGCATCCGGCCAAATTCGCTGCACCAAATCACCAGCGTGTCCGCCAATAAGCCGCGTTGTTTCATGTCCGCCAGCAACGCCGCCGTCGGCTGGTCGAAAATCGGCGCATGGCGTTCGTAGTCCGCCTTGAGCGTCTTGTGCGCATCCCAATTCAGCAACCCATCCACCGAGCTCGCCCGCGACGCGCAATACAGACTCACATAGCGCACACCTTTTTCGAGCAGCCGGCGCGTGAGCAGACAATTCCGCGCGTAGCTCGCCTTGAGCGTGTTCGTGTCATTCGTGCCATAGAGCGCGTGGACATGCGCCGGCTCGCGCGAAAGATCGCTCACTTCCGGGGCGGCGAGCTGCATGCGCGCCGCAAGTTCGTAGGCCGCGATCCGCGCGCGCAACTCGCTGTTGCCCGGATGCGTCTCCGCGTGGCCGACATTCGCCCGCGCGAGAAATGCGCGCGTCGCCTCTTCCTCCGCCTCCGAGATCGTCTCGGGCCGCGCGAGGTTGCGGAGCGGTTGGTGCGCCGCGAGCGAGACGGCCTGATGCTGCGCGGGCAAAAATCCATTCCCCCAGTTCGCTTTCCCGTTCGGCGGCTCGCCGCGAATGTCCTGCAACGCGACAAACGTCGGCAGGTTTTCATTGAGCGTGCCGAGGCCGTGACTGATCCACGCTCCGGCGCTCGGAAAACCTTCGCGCGTGAAACACGTGTTCATCGCGATGCACCCGGGACCGTGAGTGTTGGAGCGCGACGTCATCGAGTGCACAAACGCCATGTCGTCCACGTGCCGCGCCATCTGCGGCAGCAGGGTCGAAATCATTTTCCCGCTGCGACCAGCCGGTGCGAAGTCCCACGGCGACCGCATGAGGTTGCCGTTTTTCCCTTGAAACGTCACCTCCGCGTCGCCGCCCGGCAGCGGCGTGCCGTGGAATTTTTCCAGCATCGGCTTGTGATCCCAGAGGTCGACGTGCGACGCGCCGCCCGGACAGAAAATCTGCAGCACCCGCTTCGCCTTCGCCGGAAAATGAGGCAGCACGCCGCCGCCCGCTGCCCCGAACAAATCCGCGCGCAGCAACCGCGCGAGCGCCACACCGGTCAGGCCAGTGGTCATCCGGCCGAGGAATTGTCGGCGGGCAAGTTCGAGCGGGGCGCCTTTCATGGGGTGGAGACGAGAAGATTCTCATGCGGAATCATCCGCAAATACTATTCTTTCCGATAACTCGACCGCGCCCGCGGCCTTGCAACTATCGCGGTGATTCACCCACGCTCGGGCTTCCCCACCGCATTCATCCGATGAACACCCCTTCGTTTTTCCGCGTGCGTTGCCTTGCCGCGCGCCTGGCCCTTGGCCTCTCGTTTTCTACCGCACTTTCTCTCCGCGCCGCCGATTCATCCGCATCATTGAGCACCGGCACGATTCAGGGCCGCGTGCTTAGTCCGGTCACTCAGGAATATTTGCGCAACGTCGAGGTCACCATCCCGGGCACGAACTTCGCCACGTTCACCGGGGAGGACGGTTTCTTCACCCTCACCGGCGTGCCGCCGGGCGACCGCGAGATCGTCGTAAACTACGCGGGCTACGCGACGTCGACCACGCGCCTCCGCGTCGCGGCGGGCTCCACCGCCACTCGCGATTTCGAACTCACGCCCTTGGGCGCAAAGCCCGCCGCCAGCTCGACCACGTCCGCCAGCGGCAGTGACGCCATCGTGAAGCTCGTAAAGTTTACCGTCTCCTCCGAGCGGGAGGGCAACGCCAAGGCCATCATGGATCAGCGCGCCGCGCTCAATATCAAGAACGTCATCGCGGCCGACAACTTCGGCGACATCACCGGCGGCAATGTCGGCGAATTCATCAAGTATATCCCTGGCGTCGTGATCGACTACAACCAGTCCGACGCGCGCGCCGTCCGCATCGGCGGCCTCGATCCCAAATATGTCGGCGTCAGTGTCGACGGCATGCGCATGGCCAGCGCGCAGGGCGCGGCGTTTGGCGGGGACTCGCGCCAGTTTGAGTTTGAGCAGTCTTCCATCAACAGCGTCGAGGCTATCGAGGTGAACAAGACGCTCACCGCCCGCATGGACGCCGACTCCCCCGCGGGCTCGATCAATTTTCGCAGCAAGAGCGCCTTCGACCGCAAGGGCCGCGAAATCACCGCCCAGTTTTCCCTTACCGCCAACGAATACCAGATGACGCTCCGCCGCGTCCCTTCGCCGACCAACGAGCTCCGCCGCGTCGTGTTTCCCGGCGGAACTTTTAGTTACGCCGATGTCTTCGGCGGCAAGCTCGGCGTGCAGCTCAACGTCGGCGGCTCCACCATGTATGGCGAACAAGAGCAGATCACTCACGCCTACGATTTCTCCAACGTCACCACCGGCCCGCGCCTCACCGGCCTTACGTTCAAGGACGCGCCCAAGGTCATCGAGCGCGCTTCGCTCGGCGCGACTTTCGACTACAAGATCACCCCGCGCTTGATCGCCTCGCTGCGCGTCACCGGCTCGCATCTGAGCGACGAGTTCTACGCCCGCAATCTGCTCTTCACCGCCAACATCGCGCAGATCGATCCATCCTCCACGCTCACCAAGGTCATCGCCAACTCCACCACCAACGCCAACACGCGGCTCAACGCCTCCAGCAATCACCGCAACAAGCGCAACGCCACGATCACCTACGTCGGCAAACTGGAATACACCCGCGGCGACCTTACCCTCACCGCCGGCGGCGGCTACTCCCGCAGCCGCACCCACTATGAGGATTTGCGCGAAGGATATTTCCAGACCTCCACCCTCAGCCTCACCCGGATGAGTTGGATGGCCGAGCGCGCCAACACCAACTCCACCGAATGGACCATGACCCAGCTCTCCGGCCGGCCGTGGGGCGACATCGCCAACTGGGGTCGCGACGACGCCAACGCCAACAACATGGTGAGCACTGCGCGCGGCGGCCACAGTCAGGTGTTCTCCGGCAACCTCGACGCGAAGAAAACCTTCAACATCGCCGGTCTCCCCGTGCAGGTCCTCACCGGCGTAAAATCCCGCCTCACCACCTTCGACATCACTTGGGGCGGCACGCAAAACTGGACCTTTGTCGGACCACGCGGCATCCAGACCGACCCGACGACCCTCGTGATCGACGAGTCCCGCCACCCCTACGACCCCAAGCGCGGCGGCAACGTCACCCAGCAGAATTTCCCGTGGCCCGACACCATCGCCATGGCCTCGCTGTTCCGTTCCAATCCCGAGCAATTCGTGCCCAACACCGTCGGAAATTTCACCAACGCGTTCACCACCCCGCGCTCCGTGAAGGAGCAGATCGACGCCGGCTACGCCGAGGCCAACACCCGCTGGAACCAACTCCGTTTCAATCTCGGCGCCCGCTACGAGCGCACGCGCACCGTCGGCCGCACCTTTGATATTTTGCCCGCCGCCGTCGTCCGCGCCGCCGGCTTCACCGCCGGCACGATTCCCTACACCATCTACCAATACCGCAACGGCGTGCGCCCCTCCACCTACGGCAGCTACGACAATCTCTTCTTCAGCGGCGGCGCGAAATATTCCTTTTCCCGCAATCTCGTTTTCCAGGTCGCCGCCAGCCAGTCCATCGGCCGTCCCAACTACGACAGCCTCGCCGGTGTCATTGCCGTCAACGACACCACGCAACGCGTCACCCTGCCCAATTCCAATCTCAAGCCCGAGACCTCCGACAAATTTTTCGTGAGCGCCCAATACTACATCGAGCCCGCCGGCACGATCACTGTCTCCGCCTACAAACTCGTCGTCGACAACATGGGCACCATCAGTGCGCCCGTCTCCGCCGAAGAAGCCGGCTACGCCGATGACACGGAATACACCGGCTACTCGTTTTTCCGCGCCGCCAACGCCGCCGACACCCGCCGCATCAAGGGCATCGACGCCGAATACAGCCAGCAGTTCACGTTTCTCCCCGGCTTCTGGCGCGGCTTCAGTGTCTTCGGCTCCATCTCCCACACGGTTCCCGATGTGCAGATCGTCGACATCGTGTCGAAGTCGGCCAACGGCGGGCTGCGCTTCAGCAACCACCATTTCAACACCCAGCTCCGCTTCACGTGGACGGCAGCCCGCCTCACCTCGATCACCGCGGCCCGCACGCAATGGGAGCGCGAGCGCTTGATGTTCGACCTCAGCG
>JANNEY010000463.1:0-2244 GCA_031379235.1 Opitutaceae bacterium
CCGCCGCCGCCGCGATCGCCGTCGCGACCGCGACTGCTGCACAGATGGTGATGCCCAAAAAAGCCGAAGGCCCGGCGATCCATAAAGACGTCAGCGAGCAGACCGAGCACGGCGCGAAAACGAAGCCGCCCTCGCGGATGATCTGATTTTGGGTTTTCCCGGCGGGCGGTCACGGCGCTGCGTCCGCCCACCCGTCTGACGCGTAGCTGTTGGTCCACATGCCCACTCTCGCGATCATCGGCACCGGCATCGCCGGCCTCGGCTGCGCGCACTTCCTGCGCCGCGACTTCGACGTGACGCTCTTCGAGCGCAACGCCTACGTCGGCGGGCACACGAACACGGTGGAGGTCGAAGAGCCTTCCGCTGCAGTTGTAGGGCGGGGTCTCCCGACACCGCCGGGATCGACTCCACGTTCCCCCACCCGCCGCGTCGCCATGGACACCGGCTTCATGGTGTTCAACCACGCGACCTACCCGCACCTCACGCGGCTCTTCCGCGAACTCGACGTGCCGACTAAGCCCACCGCGATGTCGTTCAGCGTGCGCCACGCCGATACCGGCCTCGAATTCGCCGGCTCCTCGCTGAACCACCTTTTCGCCCAGCGCCGCAATCTCCTCCGCCCGCGCTTCTGGCGGCTTCTGGCCGCGATCAACCGCTTCAACACCGAGGCGGTCGCCGCCCTCGACGACCCCGCCGCGCAAAACGAAAACCTCGGCGACTACGTGCGCCGCCGCGGCTACGGCGCCGATTTTTTCGACCTCTACCTCGTCCCGATGAGCTCGGCGGTGTGGAGCACGCCGCCGGAGCTGATGCTGGCGTTTCCCGCCACGACGCTGCTCCGCTTTTTCCACAACCACGGGTTCCTCGGGCTCAAGACCCAACACCAATGGTGGACAGTCGAGGGCGGCGCCAAAACCTACGTCGAGAAAATGACCGCTCCCTGGCGCGATCGCATCCGCACTGGCGTCGCCGCCACGCGCATCGTCCGTATCGCCGACGGCGTCGCCGTAACGACCTCCGATCGTCGCACCGAGATATTCGCCAAGGTCATCCTCGCCTGCCACGGCGATCAGGCACTCCGCCTCCTCGCCGCGCCGACCTTCGACGAGGATCGCCTGCTCCGCGAAGTCCGCTACCAGCCCAACGTCGCCACCGTCCACACCGACGCCTCCGTGATGCCCCGCACCCGTCTCGCTTGGTCGAGTTGGAACTACGAGATCGCACGCGACGCCGCCGGCCGCGTCTCTACCGCCACGCACTACTGGATGAACTCGCTTCAGGGCGTCTCCGATCGCGAAAACTACTTCGTCTCCATCAATCGCCCCGAGGCCATCGCACCCGAGCGGGTGCTCCGTCGGATCGACTACGAACACCCACTCTTCAGCCTCGGCGCCGTGCGCGCCCAGGCCGAAATCCCCGCGCTCAACGCCGCCGCCCAGGGCGGCACCGAGACCTACTTCGCCGGCGCGTGGCAGCGCTACGGATTCCACGAGGACGGCCTCCTTAGCGCCGTGCGCCTGAGCGAGATCCTCCTCGGCCGCGATCCGTGGACTGCTGCCGTCGCGGCGGCACACGTTCCAGCGGGCGCCTGAGACCTTGCGCTCCGCCGGGGCGTGGAATTTGCTGAAGGCGTCCAGCGCCTTCCGGGCATCCGCGCCCGATGTCGAAACGTAATATCCCCGGTCAGCGGCCACCCATGAATTCCTGCCTTTACGAGTGTCACGTCATGCACGCGCGGTTCTCGCCGCGCGCGCACCGTTTCCTCTACCGCATCTTCCTCTTCGCGATCGACCTCGACGAACTGGAGGCCCTTCCGCGTCGGCTCACCTGGTTCTCCGTCGGCCGCCGCAACCTCTACTCATACCGCGATCAAGATTTTCTCCCGACTGGCGAGCCCCTCCACAACTCCGCGCCGACCGGTGCTTCAGGCTCCGCTTCAATCGAAAATCCAAAATCCAAAATCCAAAATCTCAAAGCCCGCGTCTTCGCCCACGCCGCGAACCACGGCGTCGATCTGACCGGCGGCCGCGTCGTGCTGGTCTCTCTGCCCCGCGTGCTCGGCTACCTGTTTAACCCCGTTTCTTTTTACTTCTGCTACGACCGCCACGGCGCCCCCGCCTGCGCCATCGCCGAGGTCACGAACACCTTCAAGGAGATGAAGCCCTATTTCCTCGGACCCGGCGCGCTTGAGCTCTCAACTCTCAACTCTCAGCTCTCAGCTCAAGGCGGCGCAGCCGCCCCGGC
>JANNEY010000645.1:0-11762 GCA_031379235.1 Opitutaceae bacterium
TGCGGTTCACCCGTGGCCGGGCCCGGAGGTCCCGACCCCACCTCGATCCAACTAAAGTCCAGAAATCATGCGACGTTGGTATAAATCCTATTCGCTAGTTTCGCGGCACGCAGCGCTGGCGCAGGTGACAGGCATCACAGCAAAGGCCGCATAATTTTCCATACCGTCTCAGCGACGATCGCGGCGCCCGCGGCCGTGGGGTGAATGGCGTCGGCCTGGTTCAGATCCGGCCGGCCGCCGACGCCCTCGAGGAGAAACGGAATCAGGGTCGCGTCGTTCTTCGCGGCGAGTTCGGGATAAATTCTCCCGAAGGCGCGCGAGAAATCGGCCCCCAGGGTCGGCGGCATCTGCATGCCGGCGAGCACGAGTTTGGCCTTGGGATATTTGGCGCGGAGGCGGTCGATGATCTGCTGGAGGTTTGCCCGCGTGGCCGCGGGATCGGTGCCGCGCAGACCGTCGTTGGCCCCCAGCGCGAGCACGAAGAGATCGACCGGCTGGCGGAGAATCCAATCGATGCGCCGCACGCCCCCGGCGGTGGTCTCGCCGCTGAGACCGGCATTGACGACGCGCCAGCCGAGTTTGGCGGCGGAAATTTTTTCCTGAATGAGCGCGGGATAGGCTTCCGCGGCGGGATCGGCGAGGCCATAGCCAGCCGTGAGACTGTCCCCGAAGAATATGATGGTGCGCGGCGCTTGCGCTTCCGCGGCGAGCGAGGGCAGCACGAAAAACGCGAAAAACAAGATCACGCGGACGAAAGGAGAAAGGGATTTCTGCATCGTGGGCTCGTTTTCGCGTGGTTCGTGTATTTCGTGGGCCGCTGACAATGACTGTTCAATCCATGCTGAAAGTCCAGCGGCTGACCAAAACCTATGCGACCGCGGCGGGGCCGCTCACTGTGTTGAAGGAGGTGGACTTTGAACTCGGCCGCGGGGCGAGCCTCGCGATCGTAGGGCCGAGCGGGAGCGGCAAGACCACGCTGCTCGGCCTCTGTGCCGGGCTCGATCGGCCGAGCGGGGGCACGGTGGAACTCGCCGGTCAGTCCATTGGTGAACTGAGCGAGGATGCGCGCGCGCTGGTGCGGAATGCGCACGTGGGCTTCGTGTTCCAAAATTTCCAACTCGTGCCGACGCTGACCGCGCTGGAAAACGTGCTCGTGCCGGTCGAGCTGCGCTCTTCGGCGGAGCTCAGGGCAGGCGGCTTCGACGACATTGAGTCCGAGGCGCGCGGCCTGCTCGCGCGCGTGGGTCTCGGCGAACGCTGCGACCACTATCCGGTGCAGCTCTCCGGCGGGGAACAGCAGCGCGTCGCGCTGGCGCGGGCCTTCATGAACCGCCCGAAGATTTTGTTTTGCGACGAGCCAACCGGAAACCTCGACGGCGACACCGCGCACGCGATGGTGGAATTGATCTTCGGGTTGAACCGCGAGAAGCAGACGACGCTCGTGCTCGTGACGCATGATTTGGAGCTGGCGAAGCGATGCGGCCGAATCATCCGGCTGAAGGGTGGGGCGGTGATCGGAGACGAGCAAACTTAGTGCCCACGGAACACACGGAATACACGGAACAACAAACCACTGAAAGGAAATGAAACATGGGTAAGCTGATCCTCGAAAAGGAAACCTACGACATCCTCGGCGCGTGCTTTGAAGTCTATCGGGAGAAAGGCTGCGGATTCTTGGAAGCGGTTTATCAGGAGTGCTTGGAGATCGAGTTCGAGCTGCGTGGCATCCCCGCGCAGGCGCTCGTGCCGCTCGCGCTCACTTACAAGGGCCGGCCGCTGAAAAAGAAATACGAGGCGGACTTCATCTCCGACGGGAAGGTGCTGCTGGAAATCAAGGCCGTGTCCGCGCTCACCGATGAACACAGGGCGCAGGTTCAGAATTATCTCAACGCGACGGGCCTCAAAGTCGGCCTGCTCGTGAACTTCGGTCACTTCCCGCTGGTCGAGCACGAACGGTTCGTTCTGTGAGTTTTTCTTCCGTGTATTCCGTGTGTTCCGTGGGCAACCCATGAATTTCATCCTCAAAATGGCCTGGCGGGATTCGCGGGCTTCGCGTCGGCGGTTGGTGCTGTTTTCGTTTTCGGTCGTGCTCGGGATTGCCGCGCTCGTCGCGATTGGCTCGCTCGGGTCCAACCTCGAGCGCGCGATCGACGATCAGGCGAAGGGGCTGCTCGGGGCGGATTTGATCATCACGGGACGAAATCCGTTGAACGAATCAGGTCGCGCGCACGTGGCGGCGATTGCAACGGAGGTCGCCAGCGAGGTGAGTTTTTCTTCGATGCTGGCGTTTCCGTCCGCGAACAACCTGACCCGGCTCGTCAACGTGCGCGCGGTGGAGGGAAATTTCCCGTTCTACGGCGACTTCACGGCCGCGCCGACGGAGGCGGCGCTGCGCTTACGTGCGGGCGGAGACGTCGTGATTGTCGAGGAGACCTTGCTCCGGCAGTTCGACGCCAAGGTCGGCGATACCGTGAAACTCGGCCACACGACCTTCACGGTGATCGGCGCGTTGCAAAAATTGCCGGGTGAGTCCTCCGCGCTCGTGGCGACCATGGCGCCGCGCGCGCTGATTCCGCGGAGTGCGCTGGCCGCGACCGGGCTCGCGGAGCGCAATGTGCTTGTGCGCCATCGCACGATGCTGCGGCTTCCGCCGGAGCGCGTGCCGGCCTTGGTCGAAGGCGAGCTCCGCCAATTTTTCCGCGGTGAGGGCGTGGCGTTCGACACGGTGGCGGAGCGCAAGCGCAACCTCGGCCGGGTGCTCGACAACATCGAGAATTTCCTCGGGCTCGTCGGCTTTGTCGCGCTCTTCCTCGGCGCGATCGGGATCGCGAGCGCGATCCATGTCTATGTGCGGCAGAAAATCACCACGGTCGCGGTCTTGCGCTGCCTCGGCGCGACCGCGTGGCAGAGCTTCGCGGTCTATCTGGTGCAGGGGTTGGCGCTCGGGGTTTTTGGCGCGGTGGTGGGGGCGGCGCTGGGGCTCGGCGTGCAGATTGTGCTGCCGCGACTGCTGGGGGATCTGCTGCCGTTTGACGTGCAATTTTTCATCGCGTGGCCGGCGGTGGCGCGCGGCATGGGCGCGGGCCTGGTGATCTGCGTGCTGTTCACCTTGCTGCCGCTGCTCGCCGTGCGGCGCGTCTCGCCGCTGGTGGCATTGCGCTCCGCGTTCGCCGAACGCACCGGCCCCGATCCGTGGCGGATCGCGATCATGGTGGCAATTGTCGCGGCGGTGGCAGGCTTTTCGATCTGGCAGACGGGCAAGGTCCGCGATGGGCTCGGCTTCACGGCGGTGCTGGCGGCGGGTTTTGGCATTCTGGGTGGGCTGGCGAAACTCACCGCATGGTCGGCGCGCCGCTGGTTTCCCCGTCGCGCGCCCTACGTGGTGCGGCAGGGCGTGGCCAATCTCTACCGGCCCAATAACCGCACCGTGCTGCTCCTGCTGTCGCTCGGGCTCGGGACATTTCTGATGCTTACGCTCTTTCTCACGCGCACGACGCTGCTGAAGGAAATCGAATTCTCGGGCGGCGGTGGCCGGCCCAACCTCCTGCTCTTCGATATTCAGGATGACCAATTGGACGGAGTGATGAAAATCGCGGCGACGGAGGGTGCCCCCGCGCTCGTGCAGGCGCCGATCGTTACGATGAAGATTGCGGCGCTGAAGGGGAAAACGGTGGAGGAACTCCTGCGCACCGCGCGCGAGCGGCCCGAAGCGGGTGAGGGGGGAGCGCGGAGCGAAGGAGAGAAAGGGAAGGGCAAACGCAGCGACGGGCAGAAGGGCCCGGGTGGCGATCGGATGCCGGGCTGGACGTTGCGCCGTGAGTATCGCTCGACCTATCGCGGCCAACTCGAAAGCACGGAACGGCTCGTGCGCGGAAATTTTGTCGGAAGTGTCGCCCCCGGCGAAGCGGTCGTGCCGGTTTCCCTCGAGGAGGGGCTCTTTAAAGATATGGGCCTGAGTCTCGGCGACGAAATCGAGTGGGATGTGCAGGGCGTGCCGATCCGTTCCCGCGTCACGAGCGTGCGCGCCGTGGAGTGGCGGCGACTGGAGCCGAATTTCTTCGTGGTGTTTCCGCTCGGCGTGCTGGAGCCCGCGCCGAAATTTCACGTCGCCGCCCTGCGCGCCACCGACGCGGCGCACTCGGCCCGCGTCCAACGCGCGATGGTCGCAGCCTATCCCAACGTGACGGCCATCGACCTCGCGCTCGTCATGCAGACCGTGGACGGAATTTTTTCCAAGGTCGCCTTCGTGATCGAGTTCATGGCGGCGTTCACGGTGCTGACGGGTGTGATCGTGCTCGTGGGCGCCGTGGCGAGTGGGCGATTCCAACGCGTGCGCGAGACCGTGCTACTGCGCACCCTCGGTGCGACGCGTCGGCAGTTGCTCCAAATCCAATTGGTGGAATACGCGATCCTCGGCGTGCTCGCGGCGCTCGTCGGCAGCGTGCTCGCGGTTGCGGGTAACGCGCTGGTCGCGCACTTCGTCTTCAAAATCACGCCCTCGGCCCCCGTGCTGTTGCCGCTCCTCGCGGTCGTCGCTGTGAGCGGGGTGACCGTGCTGACGGGTCTGCTCTCCAGTCGCGGCGTGGCGAATCACCCGCCGCTCGAAGTGCTGCGGCAGGAGACGTGACGCGCACCGCGCGTCACGGAGATAGCGAGAAGGAGAGAAAGGCGGGGAGCAGGAAACGTGTGCGAACTCGCGGCGTTTTTGCTTGGTCTCGCCCTCGCTCCGTCTCTCCATCTCCCCCTCTTCATTCCACTATGCCGCGCGTCGTTTCCTTTCACTACACACTCCGCGATCCGCACGGCCGCGTGCTCGACTCGTCCGCCGGAGGCGAACCGATCCGTTATCTGGAGGGCTCGGGGCAGATCATTGACGGGCTCGACGAGCAATTGCGCGCGGTGGCCGCGGGGGCAAGGTCACAGGTGACGGTGCCGGCGAAGAAAGCCTACGGCGAACGCGACCCGGCGCAGGTGCAGCGCGTGAAACGCGGCCTGCTCCCGTTCGAGGGCGCGCTCAAGGTCGGCGATCAGTTTCAGACGGGCCCGGATCGGGCGGACCCGGTGGTGACGGTTGCCGGCATTGAGGGCGACGAGGTGTTGCTCGACGCCAACCATCCGCTGGCGGGCGTCGATCTGACATTCGATGTCGAGATCACCGCGGCGCGTGAGGCCACGGGGGAGGAATTGAGCCACGGCCATGCGCACGCCGGTGGCGAGGGTGGTTGCGGTTCGGGCTGCGGCTGCCACTGAGCGGGCGGCAAATTTCGAGCGTCTGGCCGGGCTCGTCGCGGTTTCACTTTGTCGTCGGCGATTGCGGTTGATCGCCAACTTCGCACTCGACTACCCGACGGCGCGGAAAACCATGAGCCGCTGTCCCGGCTGCACGGCGAACGCACCCGCACCCCATGTCCCGACCCACTGCCATCGCGATCGCGGCGCATCCCGACGACATCGAGTTTACGATGGCCGGAACGCTGCTCCTGCTGCGTGCGGCGGGATGGGAGACGCACTATCTCAATATTTCCACGGGCTCGGGCGGCAGTTTGGTGCATGGCCCGGCGGCGCTGCGGCGCATCCGCCGGCGCGAGGGCATCGCTGCGGCCCGCGTGCTCGGCGCGACCTTTCACGAAAGCGCGACTGACGATCTCGAAATTCTCTACACGGTGCCGCTGCTCCGTTGGCTCACGGGCGTGATCCGCGCGGTGAAGCCGACGATTGTGCTGACGCACCCGCCTGTCGATTACATGGAGGATCACACGAATGCCTGCCGGCTCGCCGTGACCGCGACGTTTGCGCGCGGCATCCGCAACTTCGCCTCGACTCCGCGGCGCGCGGGCTGGCCGGGCGAGACCACGGTTTACCACGCGATGCCGCACGGCTTGCAAGACAACTTGCGGCGGCGCGTTACACCCGGGGCGTTTGTTGATACCGCCACAGTTCAGATGAAGAAACTCGCGGCCCTCGAATGCCACGCGTCGCAGCACGCGTGGCTGCAGGCCACCCAGGGCATGAACTCCTATCTTCGCTCGATGGAAGCAAAGTCGCGCACGGTGGGCCGGATGTCGCGACGTTTCGTGCATGCGGAGGGTTGGTGGCGGCACGCGCACATGGGATTCACGGCAACCGCCGACGCCGACCCGCTCCGCGAGGCGCTCGGGAAAAAATATCGCGTCAATCCTCCGTTCGAGCGCCTATGTCGCGCCTAGTTTTTGCGTCCGAAATTCCCGTAAGTTTTTCACCCCCATGAAATCCGCTCCCTGGTCTCGCCTCGTCGCTCTTCTCACCGCGGCTGCTGGCAGTCTCATCGCCGCCGATGCGCCCGCACCTGCGCCAGCGCGCGCCAGCATCGACGCCACGGGCACCGGCCCTGGCTGGCGTGCACTCAGTGCGGTGGACTTCGCCACGGTCAACAGCGCGCCCGACACGTGGTCGTGGAAATCCGACGGCCTCCACTGCACTGGCCAGCCCGTCAGCGTGCTGCGCACCGCGAAGGAATATCAGAACTTCGAGATGGTCGTGGAGTGGATGCACCTCAAGTCCGCGGGCAACTCCGGTGTCTTCGTCTGGGCCACACCCGCCTCGATCGAGAAACTCACCGCCGCCGGCAAGCCCGGTCTGCCCGATGGCATCGAGGTCCAGATCCTCGATCACGGCTATACCGAGTTTTTTAAGAAAAATAACCCGAAGCGCGCCCCCGACTGGTTCACAACCAATGGCGACGTCTTCGCGGTGCGCGTGAAGCTGAACCATTTCGAGCCGCGCTCGCCGAACGGCAGCCGCAGTTTCCCGCGGAAAAATCTCTCGAAGGGCCACGGCGAGTGGAACCACTACTACATCCGCGGCATCAACGGCGAAATCCGCCTCTGGGTGAACGGCGAGGAAGTCTCCGGCGGCAACGGCGCCGATCCTGCGCGCGGTTTCCTGTGCCTCGAGTCCGAGGGTTCGCCGATTCATTTCCGCACGCTGCGCATCCGCGAGCTGCCGTGAGTCATGGCCACGAAAAACGGGTTCCTTGCTGTTTGCAGTGGATGGAGTGGCTTGGGTTCGGAAGCCCCACCGGGGCGAAATTCGATAGCCCAGGGCGCCGCCCTGGGAATTCTGTCCACAGAAATACGAAGCCCTGAAAGGGCGGAACCCGCCGGTGGGATTTCGCCCTTTCAGGGCTTGGCCTTCCCCCGTGATTTCCCAGGGCGTTGCCCTGGGCTTTCCACTTTTCGCCGCGTTGGGGCTCCCAGTCCCCGAACCGCCTACTGCAAACGGCGAGGAACCAAAAAAACGCAGTGAACTCCGGCCGGCCGACGCAGATCATGCGAGCGCCCCGCGTCATGCGGGACGCCTTGAGGCCATCAATCGCCCACCGGTTCTTTGTGTTTTTCGTGACCATCCCCGCCGAAGAATTTTCTCCATGAATCCACCCGCCACATCACCCGCGCCCTCCTCGCGGCTCGTTTCCCTCGATGCCTATCGCGGCTTCATCATGGTGTGCCTCGCGTTCGGCGGCTTCGGTCTCGCGGGCACGGCGCGCAATCACCTGAAGGCCGATCCGAGTTCGTCGTTCTGGAAATCCGTCGAATGGTTCTGGGAACACGGCGAGTGGGCGGGGTGTAGCTTCTGGGATCTCATCATGCCGGCGTTCACGTTCATGGTCGGCATGGCGATGGCGTGGTCTTACGTGCGGCGCGAGCGCGAGGGCCATAGCTACGCGCGGATGTTTGGGCACGCCTGCACGCGCGCTCTCATCTTGATCGCGCTGGCGATTTTTCTAACGACCGGCGACGGCAAGGAAACGCGGTGGATCTTCACCAACGTGCTCGCGCAAATTGGCCTTGGCTATCCGCTGCTGTTTCTCTGCTGGAACCGCGGCTGGCGCGTGCAAGCGCTCGCCGCGGCAGTGGCGCTCGGGGGCACGTGGATCGCGTTTGTCGCCTACGGCGGCACGGGGGCGCTCGGGCCGGGCGTGACGGCCGAGTGGGCCGCGCGCAACGAGGCGAACCTCGCCGCCGCGTGGCACAAGAACGCGAATATCTTCCACGTCTTCGACACGTGGTTCCTCAACCTTTTCCCGGCCGCCAAGCCCTTCGTCGCCAATGACGGCGGCTACCAGACGCTCAACTTCATCCCCAACCTTGCCACGATGATCTTCGGGCTCATCGCCGGCGAGTGGCTGCGCTCCGCGGCCGAGCCCGCGCGCAAGCTCCGCGGCCTGCTGATCGCGGGCGTCGCGTTGCTCGTGGCAGGTTATGGACTCGATGCCCTCGGGATTCTCCCGGCCGTGAAACGCATCTGGACGCCGTCCTTCGGCCTGCTCTCGACCGGCTGGTGCGTGCTCATGCTTGCGGCCTTCTACTGGGCGATTGAGCTGCGCGGGTGGACGCGCTGGGCGACGTTCTTCGTCGTCGCCGGCGCCAACTCCATCGCGCTCTACTGCATGGCGCAGTTGCTCAAGGGCTGGACCGGCGCGGTGGCGCGCGCGCACCTCGGGCAGAAAATTTTCCAGATTTTCGGACCGCACTGGGAACCGACGGTGCGCGGCATCGTCATCGGTGGCGTGTTCTGGCTCGTGTGCTGGGGGATGTGGCGGCGGAAGATATTCCTCCGCATCTGAAGCGCCGCGGTGTTTCCCGGCGTCGATGTCGCGGCTTGCCCATCGCCCCGGCACGATTTTGATTTCCTCACGCGACGGATGAAATTCTTTTCCCTATTTTTTCTCGGCCTCGGGTTGGGCGCGGCCGGTGCCGAGTCCACCTCCACCTACAACCACGACATCCGCCCGATCCTCTCGGATAACTGCTTCGCGTGTCACGGCGCCGACGCCGGTTCGCGCAAGGGCGGCCTCCGACTCGACGACCGCTCAGCCGCGCTTAAGGGTGGCAAGTCAGGTGCCCCCGCGATCGTCCCCGGCAAGCCCGCCGAGAGCGAACTCCTGCTCCGCGTGCGCTCGCCCCACGAGGACGAGGCAATGCCGCCGCCCGACAAGAAGCCTGCGCTCAAGCCCGGCGATATCGCCAAGCTCCAGAGTTGGATCGGCGCGGGCGCGAAGTATGAGGGGCACTGGTCGTTCGTCGCTCCGGTCGCGTCGGCGACGAAAGGGCAGGGGAGCCCCATCGACGCCGCCGTCGCCGCCCGCCTCCGCCGCGAGAGCCTAGCGCCCGCGCCCGCCGCCGAACCGGCCACGCTCGCCCGTCGGCTCTACCTCGACGTCGTCGGCCTGCCGCCCACGCCGGCTGAGGTGGAGGCCTTTTCGCGCGATGGATTTTCGACCACGCTCGATCGCCTGCTCATGCGCCCGGCCTACGGCGAGAAATGGGCGCGGCACTGGCTCGACGCCGCGCGCTATGCCGACAGCAACGGCTACGAAAAAGATCTTCCGCGCGAGCAGTGGGCGTGGCGCGATTGGGTGATCGACGCGGTTAATCGCGACCTCCCCTACGACCGTTTCATCATCGAGCAGATCGCCGGTGATCTTTTGCCCGACGCCACGCCGGAGCAGGTCATTGCGACCGGCTTCCTCCGCAACAGCATGATCAACGAGGAAGGCGCCATCGTGCCCGAACAGTTTCGCAAGGAGGAGATGTTCGATCGCATGGATTGCGTCGGCAAGGCCGTGCTCGGCCTCACGCTCCAGTGCGCCCAGTGCCACACGCACAAGTTCGACCCGATCACGCACGACGAGTATTTCGGGCTCTTCGCCTTCCTGAACAACACGCACGAAGCTCAATCGTGGGTCCACACGCCGGACCAGCGGAAACAAATCGCCGGCATCGATCGCGTGATCACCGAGTTCGAATCACGCCTCCGCACCGAGCGACCCGACTGGGAAAAACAGCTCGCCGCGTGGGAGGCCGGCGTGCGGGCGCAGCTCTTGCCGTGGAAGCCATTTGTCGCGGCTGAGCTTGGCAGTGATAGCGGGCTGAATCACCCGACCCAGGAAGCTGACGGCTCGATCCTCACGCTCGGCCATCCCACGTCGCGCGGTGCCATCTACGCCACGACCGAGCAAAATCTCAACGGCGTCACCGGCCTGCGCTTTGAGGCGCTCACGCACGGCGATCTCTTGTTCCGCGGTCCGGGCCGCAGTCGCTATGGCACGTGGGCCGTGAGCGAACTAAAATTTTCCGTGAAGGTCCCCGGCGCCAGCGAGTGGCAGCCGCTCAAACTGAAAAATGCGACGGCGGATTTTTCCGAGGCTGACGGCACGATGGAGGAGGAATGGAAGGCCGATTTCGACAAGGACGGCAAACGCACCCGCGGGTCCGTGGCGTTCATGTTCGATGGGGACAAGCTCACCGGCTGGCGCGCTGACCGCGGCATCGGGCAGCGCAATCAAGAGTCGGTCGCGGCCGCGCAATTCGAATGCCCGATCGATTATCCCGCCGGCTCGAAGGTCCGCGTCGACCTCGTGACCGACCACGGCGGCAGCGGCAGCGATCGTTCCAACAGCATGGTCGGCTGTCTGCGCCTCTCGTTTACCACCGCGCCCGATCCGCGCGTGCCACCGGTTGCGCACGCAGCCGTGCTCGCGCTCGCTGTGCCACTGGCGCAGCGCACGCCGGCGCAGCAGCGCGCGGTGTTCACCGCTTGGCGCGAGTCGCTCGCCGACGCCAAGGAAATCAACGACGCCATCGCCGCCGCGTGGGCGAAGTATCCCGCTGCCCAGACCTCCGTGTTGCACTTTGCAGAACGTGCGCCTGCCGACGCGCGCGCCACGCACCTCCTCGATCGTGGCGGTTGGGATCGGCCGAAGCAGGTCGTCGCGCCCGCGGTGCCAGCGGCGCTGCATCCGTTCCCCGCCGATGCGCCGCGCAACCGCCTTGGCTTTGCGCGCTGGCTCGCCGATCCGCGCTCGCCGCTCACCGCGCGGGTCGAAGTGAACCGCGTTTGGCAGGCAGTCTTCGGCGTCGGGCTCGTCGAGACCGCCGAGGATTTTGGCACCCGCGCGCCGGAGCCGGAGTATCTCGCCGTGCTGGATGCGCTCGCCGTCGATTTCATGGCGCACGGCTGGAGTCGAAAACACCTGCTCAAGACCATTCTCTCCAGCGCCACCTACCGCCAGTCGTCCGTCGCCACGCCCGCGCTGCTCGAACGCGATCCGAACAACCGGCTGCTCGCGCGCGGCCCACGCTTCCGGCTTGAGGCCGAGGTCGTGCGTGACACCGCGCTCGGCATCGCCGGCCTGCTCGCGGAAAAAATCGGCGGGCCGAGCATCTTCCCGCCCGTGCCGCAGAGCGTGATCGACTACAACTACGTGAAGCCGACCTATTGGATTCCCGCGCAGGGTCCGGAGCGCTACCGCCGCGCGCTCTACGTGTTTCGCAAACGCTCGATGCCCGACCCGGTCATGAGTGTGTTCGATGCACCCAACGCTGACATCGCGTGCGCGCGCCGACCGCGCTCCAACACCCCGCTTGCCGCGCTCACGAGCCTCAACGAGCCCGTGTTCGTCGAGGCAGCGCAGGCGCTTGCTCTCCGCATCCTCCGCGACGGCGGAATGACCGACGCCGAGCGCGCCGACTATGCATATAGACTCTGCACCGGCCGCCCGATTCGTGGCAACGAGCGCGCGACGCTCACCGCGCTCCTGCGCGACACCCGCCAACGCCTCGCCGAAGGCTGGCTTAATCCCCGTGAGATCGCCACAGGCCAAGTGACGAAGCTGCCCGATCTCCCGCCCCATACGACGCCGCAAGATGCCGCCGCGTGGACGATCGTCGCGCGTGTGTTGCTCAACCTCGACGAAACGCTGACGAAATCGTGAAACGAAC
>JANNEY010000600.1:0-9167 GCA_031379235.1 Opitutaceae bacterium
ACAGGCCGCACCCAAAGAAACAGCCCAGGCATTTGACCGCGGATTACCCGGATAGCGCGGATGGTCGGATGTTTTACTGCCTCTATCCGCAATATCCGCGTAATCTGCGGGGAAAAAATTTGGGGGTTAGAATTCTAGCCAACAGGAACACTCCGGATGAATATCAGACCACGGCTTCACTTTCACCCTCACCATCACCTTCACCCTCACCATCACTTTCACTAAAACGGCGCGCCCACCGAGATCTGCCACGTGCCGCCGGGGTCGCCGGTGCGCGGGTTCAGGTTTTTGCCATACTCCACGCGAATCGGCCCGATGAGCGTCTGGTAGCGCAGCCCGATCCCCGCCGTGTAGAGCCACTCGCCTGCCACCGGGTAGTCGCTCAGCTGCGCCGCCGTCGCGAGCGCGTCGCCGAACAGCACCACCGACCACGTCGATGACAGTGCCTGCTCCAGATCGAGATTCCCCAGCGCATAACTCTTGGCGCCAATGAACCGCCCGTCGACGCCGCGCGGCGATGCCTCGCCGTCGCGATAGCCGCGGATACTGCTGCCGCCACCGGGGAAAAAGCGCTTGTTCACCGGCAAGAACCGGTCACTCGTGCCCCACGTCGTGATCACACCGTGCGTCAGCGCCGCATGCACCCAGCGCCCGCTGCCCCAAGGCGCGTGGTAGGCACCGCCCAGCTCCAAGCGCTGAAATTCCGCCCCGCCGCCGAGTCCGCGGCTCGCGGCCTCCGCCTGCGCGAACCACCGGTAGCCCCGCCGCGGGCGCAGCGGATTGTCGCGCCGGTCGCGCGTCAGGCCGCCGCCGATACTCGCCACGGTCACCTGCTTGTCGTCCACCGCGCGCGTGGCCAGCTCGTTGTCGCGGTTGCGCAGCGACTGGAACGTGTAGCCCGCCGTCGCGTTGGCCCCGAGCCAGCGCACCGGCAGGCTGAGCGTGGCGTTGACCCCGTATTCCTGCCGCTGAAACGCCAGCTCGTCGCGCTGCAATCCGAACACCCGCGCCGTGCCATCAACCGACTCGCCGAAAATCTCCGGCACGGTGTAGGAGTAGTCGGCCCGGCTGCTCTTCATCGATTGCGCCAGCAATAACCGCGTCTGGTGCGCACGCCCAAAGAGATTGAACTGCCGCAGCTCCACCGCCCCGCGCACCTGCTCATAGGTGCCGTAGCCGAACAACAGGTTCGTCTCGAGGCTCCGCCCTTCGCGCACGGTAAACACCGGACTGCGCACCGGTCCCGCCGCCGGCTCGTAGTGCAGCTCGACTTTTTCGAACACGCCCAGCCGCGCCAACCGGAACCTCGCCTGATCGATCTCCAGCGGGTTGAGCGGCTCGTCCGGCTTCGCCTGAACGCGGCGGCGGAGCACTTCCTCGCGCACGTGCTCCGCGCCCTCGAACTGCACCGCGCCGAGCCGCACGAGTTCGCCCGGCTGCACCCGCAGCGTCACGATCGCGTCCTTTCGTCCTTCGCGGGCCGGCCCCGCCTCACGCGTCGCCCGCACGCGCGCGTCGGCATATCCTTTCGCATAAAACGCCTTTCTCACTTCAGCGGCCGCGCTCTGCTGCAACACGTCTGTCCACGGCTTGCCGGAAAATTTCTCCAGGCCGTCCACCCCCACGCCCGTGCCCTCCGCTCCCTCGACGCGCACCGCGCTCACCTGCCAGAGCGCGCCCTCGGTGACCGCCACCGCTACCACGACCGCGCCCGTCCGCTCGTCGCTGGCGACATCGCTGGCGCGCACCTCCGCCTCGGCGAAACCGAGGCCCCGCAGCTCCGCCTGCAATCCATCCAGCGCCCGCCCCAGCCGCGCCGGCGTGTGCGCCCGGCTCGCCTTGCCGGAAAACAGCGCCGTCTCCCGCGCAAAAAAACTCCGCGCCGCCTTTTCCTTCAGCGCGCGCAGCCCGGTGAACGTCACCCCGCTCACGAAATATCTGAGTCCCGGTGTCACCCGAAACCGCACCGCGCGCGCCTCCATCGCTCGTGGCACCGTCGCGTTCATGTTTTCATCGAGCGTGATCTCTATCTTCGCCCCACCCGCATCGGAGCATTCCACGGTGATCTTCGGTTTCAAGAAACCTTCCGCCTGCACCGCCGACATCAGCAGAAACATCGCATCCTCCACCGCATTGGCCCGCAGCGTTTCGCCGCGCTCGTCGCCGAGCAACCGCTCCAGCGAAACCCTCAGCTCGCGATCCCGCAGCCAGCCCGTCCCCGCCACGGTCAGCTTCGCCGGGAACGGCCCTCTCGCGCCCGGAGTCGAACACGCGGGCATCACACCGGCGAGCAGCAGCCCGCCGCAAAGCCATGAAATCGAGGCGACCGTGCGCCCTCCGAACTCTTTTCGCGTGCGATTCATTTCTGGTTCCTCGCTGTTTTCAGTGGGTAGCTGCCGGTGACTGGGAGCCCCGAAGGGGCGCAAAGTGGAAAGCCCAGGGCATCGCCCTGGGAAATATTCACGCAAAAATCCGCGCCCTGAAAGGGCGAAACCACACGGCGGTGTCGCCCCTTCAGGGCGAAGCAATCACCTCCATCCAATTCCCAGGGCGTTGCCCTGGGCTTTCGAATCCCGCCCCTTCGGGGCTTCCGACCACGGAGACACCGACCCACTGAAACAGCGAGGAATCTCATTTTTTTCGCTGCTCCTGCGAACCGCCCTTGGAAAACACGCGCCACTTCACGCCCGCGTTGAAATCGTCGAACTCGTCATATTCTCCCACGAGCGACCACCGCTCGCTCAGCCGATACTCGATGCCATAGGTCTCGCGCCCCTGCCGCGAAACATTCTCGCCGGTCGAGAGGCTCAGCCGCTCGCTGGCCTCGCTGTCGCCCCCGAGGCTCGCGAGCAGGCTCTGGCCCAGAAATGCCCCGAGCCGCGCCACGCGCTGCCGGTCCGAGTAGCTCACCTCGTCATGCGGCGACTCTCCTGCCATCACCAGCAGCAGCACCTGCCCCGACTCGAGCGGCGGGCTCGACGAGAACACCAGCTGCGGCGCCGAAGCCGGCCCGCTCGCCTCCATCCGCAAATCATAATTCAGCCGCCGCACCGTGCCCACGAACCACACCTGCGGTTCGACGCCCTGCTCCGGGGTCAGGCTCACGCGCCCCTCCTGCACCGCAAACGTCGCGAACGGCAGCTTCACCGTCCCCTCGTCGATCGTCGCCTCGCCCCGCAACAGCGGGTCGCCCAGCGTTCCGCCCAACTGGAATTTCGCCGACGCCACGCCGTTGAACAACGCGGTGCGCAGTTTCAAGAATTTCTCGCCGTGCACCGCCACCTCCAGCCGCCACGCGTCATAGGGCGCAGACTCGACGGCGAAATACGGCGGCGTTCGCGCCTTTGTCCGCGCCCCACCCGGCAGGAGCGCGCGCACATCCGACAAAAACAGACTCTCCCGCAACCGCACCGTCCCCGCGATCAATGCCGACCCGCTCGTCGGCGACGTCAGTTTCAAATCTAGATCGCCGCGCACGAGCACGCCGATCTCGCGCACAAACGGCAGGTTTTCCCCTTTCAGCGCCACGTCGAATTTCAACGAGTCCGCCATCGCGGCCGAACTTCCGGGCACCGCCGCGCCTGATTTCGCCGCCGCGACTTCCGGCAGCGCCACGTTCCCGCTCAGCGTCACCGTTTGCCCGCCGCTCTGCGCCGTCACCGATCTCAGTTCCAGCTTGCGGCCGGCGAACACCATGTCCGCCGTGACTTCCTGCAACACCCCGAGCGGTCCCAGCGGTCGCGTCGCCGCATCGCGGAGACGCAGAGCTCCGCCCAGCGCCCCGGCGCGGTAGCTCACATCCACTTGCAGGCGCCCCTTCGGCGCCACGAACGCCGGCAAGAAACGCGCCAGCGCCGCCACGTCCGCATCGGGCACTTCAATTTTCCCTTCCGCCCCACTCTGCACCCATGCCATCGGCTGCGCCAAAACCTCACGCCACTTTCCCTCCCCCACCGGCAGCCGCCCGCTCGCGCGTAGCGCTTGCCCCTCGACGCTCACCGACAATTTTTCGAGCCGCACTTCGCCCGCATCGCCGGACAGCTCCACATCGAACGCCTCCATCATCGGCATCGGGCGCTTGAAATGCGCTGCATCCGCCGAGATCCGTGCCGCCTTAACGCGCACCGTCCCCTGCGGCCGTGCCCATGTCCCGGTCACATGCGCCACTGCCTCGGGCGCCTTCAGCTCGAAGCCGGTGAGACCTTTCAATTCCTGCCAGAAAGTGGCGCCCGGGTCCGTCGTCACATCTAGCGCGACCGCGCCGTCCGGCTCGAACTCTAGCGGCCGCGTCCCCGCCGGGCTGATCCGCAGCGGAACTTTCCCCACCACTTTCACGACACTCTTTTCCGCCTCCACGACACTCACCTCGTCGAAGCGCGCGCCACTCTTGTCGCCCTGAGCCGACGCCTTGACGACCGCGCTCTTCCCATCGCCCAAATCGATCGCCGCTGTGGTCTTCAGCGAGAAAATCATCGGCCCGCGATCCCAGGCGCCCTGCGCCACCAGCGACGTCACGCGCCACGCCGGTCCGCCCCACGCTCCGAGCTCACTCAACCAAACCGAGGAAAAATCCTTCACCGCCAGATCCACGCGCCCCGTCTCGCCCCACGACACGGTCGCATCAACGGCACCATCCGGTCCTGCGAGATGCAGCGCGTCTACCGCGAGTGTCGGCCGCCACCGAATCATCGCCGGCTCCGTCAGCCGCAGCCGCACTTCCGCGCTCTGGACCAATTCCAATTTCGTCAACCGGACGGACTCCGCGCTCGCCGTGCCCTCCGTCAAAATCGTGGTCGCTCCCACTTTCGCTTCCACGACGAACGCCTCCACCGCTACACCGCGTCCCGCCCATGCCAGGGTCAGCCCCATCGGATTAAGCGCACCCCATTTGACGCCTTCGACCTGCGCCCGCGCCGAATATTTCAAATCTTTCAGCACCCCGGCGGCCTCCGCTTTGACGGTGACCTCGTCAAACGCGAAGCCCGCTGGGAGCCAACGCGACACCGTCGCACGGCGAATCGTCCCCTCCGCCGCCGCGGCCAAAATTTCCTTCGTCACGAAATCCCAACCGCCCCGCCACACCAGTTTCTCGTCCGCCGTCCCCGCGAGCGTGCCCTCGCTCACTCGCACGCGCGGCCAGTCAAACTGCCCCTTCGCCTCGACGAGCGACGCTGACCAATCCGCCGCCGCCACATTACGTGCCGCCAGTTGAAACTCTACCACCGGTGCTTGACCGAAATTCGCCACCCATCGCGCCTCACCCGTCACCGCGCCCCTCGCCGCGAACCAAGGCTGCTTCGCCAAATCGGCCTCCGCCGTGAACCGCGCTCCGCTCTGCCGGAATTTTCCACTGCGCTCCACCGTCACCGCCTCGCTCAATCGCACCACGATCCCTGGCAGCGTCGCATTCAGCGTCTCCACTGTAAACGCCTCCGCATCGCCCTGCCCGCGCAACGTCGCCTCCAGCGGCGGCACGGATTTCCCTTTCACCGGCTCACCCGTCACCGCGAAGTCCGCCAGAAATTTCTGCTCCCGCCACTCGATCTTCCCGCGACCGCGCACAGCCGCATAAGCCTCGCCGAGTTTCAGTTTCTCTCCCGACACATTCCAGTCTTCCGCCTGCAATGTCGCCTCCGTTGGCAGCCAGCCGCGCTCGCCAAATCGCGCGCTCAGTCCGGCGCGCTGCTCCCAGACCGTGACCTCTCCCTTCACCTGTCCACCCCGGCTCTCCAACGTCGCGCCGAAGTCCGCTCCGTGCAATCCGAGCCGCAACGCGTCCGCACGAAACGCCAGTGTCACATCCGCCTTCAGCCCACGATCCGCCAGTTCCTTGACGGCCAGCGCCCGCTCCGCCCACGCCGCCGATACACACGTCAGCTCGGCCCCCGGCCAGCGCACCGCGCCTGACTGCGCCGTCACGCGCGGCGCCCACCGCTCAATCTGCGCCGCGATCCGCTGCAATTGATCCTGCAGAGGCAACCACCCGCGATTTGTTGTCCTTGCCGGAATATCGGTTTTCCGCCCCGCCACTTCGACCGTCCAGCTCCCCACCATCACCTCTCCATGGCGCCACCACGCCACGAGCGGCGTGTCCGCCTCGATCCGTGAAACCGTCACGCGCACGTCGCCCACGCGCACCTCCGCTTCGTGCAAAGCGAAACGCGTGTAGCCAATCCGTTCATAACGCGCGAACGTGAGCCCGCGTGGGTTGCCCGCGCGCCCAAGCGCCGCGCCCAGCCACAATGGCAGCGTCGCCGCGCCCAGCAGGAGCGCGGCAATCAGAACGGAGAAAGTAATCAGAAGACGGCGGCGCATCCAACCACTTGTCGCATCGGCTTCGTTGCTCAGCCAGCCGGAGCCAGACCGTTGCGCCGAAGCAGTGCGTTAAGGTCAGGAGGCCGACCCATAAAATCGCAATACAGTTCCTCGGCATCAGCCGAATTACCGCGGCTCAGCACTTTTTCCACAAACTCCGCCCCTACGGTGGAACTAAAAATCCCCTCGCGCTTGAAACGCGTGAACGCGTCGGCATCGAGCACCTCGGCCCATTTGTAGGAATAGTAGCCCGCCGCGTAGCCGACCGGATCGGAGAAGATATGCGTGAAGCGTTTCACCGCGGTCGGTCCCGGCGGCTCGGTCGGCGTGAGGCAGTCGGCGATCGCCGCCCGCGCGAGCGGCTCGATATCCGCGGCCGCGGCAAACTCCGCCGTGCGCATGTGCAGCAGCAAATCCATCTTCGCAAAGGCGACCTGCCGCATCGTCGCGCACGCCGAGCGAAAATTTTTCGCGGCCGTCATCTTCGCAAAAATATCCGCCGGGATCGGCGCACCCGTCTCGTGATGGCGAGCGAAGAGATCGAGGCTCTCCCGCTCCCACGTCCAATTCTCCATGATCTGCGAAGGCAGCTCGACGAAGTCCCACGCCACGTTCACGCCGTTCAGGGATTTGATTTCCACCTCGCCGAGCAGGTGATGCAGCAGGTGGCCGAACTCGTGAAACACGGTCTCGACCTCGCGATGCGTCAGCAGCGCCGGCTTGCCGGCGGCCGGCGGCGTCATGTTGCCGCACATCAGGCCGAGATGGGGCGCGCGGGTGCCGTCGGGCTTGGGCCCGCCCGTGAGGAGATAGTTCATCCACGCCCCGCCGCGCTTCGATTCGCGCGGATACCAGTCGGCATAGAACGATCCGACGTGCCGGTCGCGGGCGTCGTGGACGTCGTAGAATTTCACCTCCGGATGCCAGGTCTCCACCTCCGCGGCCGCGCGCTCGGCAATGCGCAGGCCGAAAATTTTTCCGACGAGCTCAAACATCCCGCCGATCACGCGGTCCATCGGGAAATACGGGCGCAGGGCTTCCTCATCGAAAGCGTAACGCTCCTTCCGCAGCCGCTCCGACCAGAACATAATTTCCCACGGGGCCAGGCGCGCGAGCGGCTCGCCGGTTTGTTTCGCGCGAAATTCCTCCAGCTCCCGGCACTCGCGCGCGAACGCGGTCGCACACCGCCGCTGAAAATCTTCGACAAAGTCCAGCGCGCGCGCGCCGCTCTTCGCCATGCGCCGCTCCAGCACGCTGTCGGCAAAATGCGCCTGACCGAGCAGCGCCGCCTTCTCCGCGCGCAGCGCGAGGATGCGCCCGATGAGCGCGGTATTGTCGTGCGGCGCCTTTGCCCCAACGCCACACGCGGCGAGCCAGATTTCCTGCCGGAGCGTCGCGTCCTCAAGATACGTCATCGCCGGTTCCTGCGCCGGCTGGTGCAGCGTGAACCGCCAGCCCGTCGCCCCCTTCCCTTCCGCATTCCGGCGGGCCGCGGCTTTCGCGTGGGCGGGCAAGCCCGTCAGCCGTTGCTCCTGCGCTGGAGGCACGATCACCTGCCAGGCGTTGGTCGCATCAAGCACGTTCTCAGAATATTTCTGGGTCACTTCCGCAAGTTCGGTTTGCAGGGACTCGAGGCGGGCGCGCTTCTCCGCGGGAAGATCGGCGCCGGCTTGGCGGAAGTCCTTCACCGTTTCCTGCATGAAACGGCGGCTGATGCCCGTGACCGACGACGATGCGGACGAATCCGCAAAAGCCTTGAGCCGCGCCCAGAGCGCCGCGTGGAGCGGAATGCTCGCATAGAAGGCCGACACCCGCGACAGCATCGCGTTGTGCGTCTCCCGCAGCGCCGGGGAATCGGCCACCGATTGCAGGTGCGTGACTTTGCCCCAGGCGACGTTCAGTTCCTCGGTCGCGCGTTCGAGCGCGAGAAAGGTGTTTTCAAATGTCAGCTCACGTCGATCACCGGACGCGATGGCTTCGATCGCCGCCTGGGCGCGGCCGAGCGCCGCTTCGATTGCGGGCGCAACGAGGTCGGGGGTCAGGGCCGACCAGCGGATGTGAAAGGCGGGATCGAGGAACGGATTTTCTGCCATTCGCGCAAAAACCGCCGCGCCCCGCCGAAAGTCAAACCGCAAAGCCTGCTGTCACCACGCATAGCCCACGCTGCCGGCAAATTGCCGGCGCGCCGCCGGCACCGCGGGAATCTCCTGGTAATCGTCGTTCCAGAGATTGTCGACCTGCGCCGCAATCTCCACGCCCTGCCAGCTCGCGGGCCGATACCGCACGCTGAGCGCCGAGGAAACGGCGCGCCGGCCGCCGACCACGCGCAGCAGATTGTCGGCCTGCACGCGCGCCGCATTGTCCATCCGCACTTCGAATCCATTGCCCAGCCTCGCCGTGATCGCGGCCGTGAGCCGATGCCGCGCGTAGTTGAGCGCATAGAAACTGGCGTCAACCGCGGCCCCGCGATAATCCGCGTCCTTGGTCAGCGCCGTGTAGCCGACCACAAGATCGAACCTCGCCGAAGAGCGGCGCGCAACGAACTCAAAGCCCCCGACATCGAGATCAACGGCATTGGCGGTGCGGGCGGTCACCCCGCGGCGAAAGGTCCAATCAACGAGCCCGTCGTCGCGGCGCCAGAAAACCGCGCTGTCGAAATTCCATCCGGCCATCGCCCCGCTCAGGCCGAGTTCCAGCGTGTGCGCCTTGGCCCGGCCGAGATTGGGGTTGCCGCGGAATAGGCCCGCCGCCGTGTTCGAATTGAGGGCTGTGTAGGTCGCCACTTGCGAGGTCTTCGCATAGTGGAAAAAAATCCGGCGCACTTCACCGGTCGGCAACTCGCGCGCGAGCTC